>NZ_JBFAWY010000106.1:0-1077 GCF_040680575.1 Streptomyces sp. NPDC052020 | reverse complement strand
GGCCGGGTGGTGGCCGGTGTGACGGCGGATCCGAAGCGTCTGCTGGCCGCGCTGGCGCGGGTGCATGTCGACGGCGTGGACATCGACTGGCCCGCCTGGTTCGCCCGGACCCCGGCCACCGCCGTCGACCTGCCCACCTACCCCTTCGACCACCACCACTACTGGCTCGCCGACGACCGCACCCGCAAGGCGTCCGCCACGGCGGACCAAGCCACCTGGCACCCCGTGCTGGGGCCGGGCCTGGAACTCGCGGGCAGCGCCGGCACCGTCTACTCGGGTCGGCTGTCTGCGCAGACGCACCCGTATCTCGTCGATCCGGTCACCGGGACCGCGCAGCTGCCCGGCACCGCACTCCTCGAACTCGCCCTCCGCGTAGGAGAACGGGAAGGCGTGCCGCGGCTCGACAGTCTCACCGTGGAACAGCCACTCCCGCTCCCGCTGCCCGAGCACGGGGCGGTCGACCTCCAGGTGAACCTTGGGGGACCGGACTCCGCCGGTCTGCGGCCGCTCAGTGTCCACGGGCGCCGCGAGGGCGAACCCTGGACCCTGCACGCCGGCGGCCTGCTCGGCCCCGCCTCCGCGACCGCTGATCCCGGCCTTTCCGGGCCGGCCGTCGACGTGACCGTGCCCGACGGCGGCGGCTTCGCCTTCCAGCCCGTCGCCCTGGAAGCCGCGTTGCGCCCCCTCCTGCCCGAGGCCACCACCCCCGGCACGGTCCACCTGCCGACGTCCTGGCGCGGGGCACTGCTGCACATGCCGGGATCCCGGCTCACGGGGGACTTGCGCATACGGCTCACCCCGGCCGGGCAGGACGTGTACGCCCTGACGGTGACCGACGCGTCGGACGCCCTGGTGGCGACCGTGGACGCGATGGGCGTCACCGCCGTGCCGACGGCCGGCCTCTCTCCTGCCGGGCTGCTGCACAGGGTGACGTGGGAGCCGGTGCTCGGGGCCGTCGTCCCGGACACTCCGCGGACACCGGAGCCGGTGGTGGTGCGGGTGCCTGGTGGTGGTGCGGAGCAGGCCGTGTCCGCTGTTCTGGGCCGGTTGCGTGACGAGCTTGCCGGTGAGAGTGCC
>NZ_JBFAWY010000105.1:0-1117 GCF_040680575.1 Streptomyces sp. NPDC052020 | reverse complement strand
TGTACTGACCCGCGAGGTTGGGGACGCGGCTGGCGGGTGGTTGCCCTTTCAGCGCGGTGTGTCCGCGGTGGTGATTGTAGGTGTGCAGCCATTGCGGGAACGCGGCCCGGCGCTCTGCTTCTGACCGGTAGGGGCGGGCGTAAGCCCATTCGTCGAGCAGGGTGCGGTTGAAGCGTTCGACCTTGCCGTTGGTCTGGGGACGGTAGGGCCGGGTGCGCTTGTGAACGATTCCGGCCGCGGCCAGGGCGTCGCGCCAGTCGTGTGAGCGGTAGCAGGAGCCGTTGTCGGTCAGGACCCGCTCGACGGTGATCCCGGCCTGGCCGAAGAACGCGTGCGCACGCTGCCAGAAGCCGGCGGCGGTCTCCTTCTTCTCGTCGGTGAGGATCTCGCTGTAGGCGAGGCGGGAGTGGTCGTCGACGGCGGTGTGGAGGTAGCTGTAGCCGAGGTTGGGGCGACCGTGGCGGGTCCGGGGCCGGGCGGGGTCACGGTGCGCGGAGCTGTTGCGGGCGCCCTGGGCCCTGCCGTGGGCCTTGTGTCCGCCGCCGTCGGGGATGTTGCCCAGTTTCTTGATGTCGACGTGGACGAGTTCCCCGGGCCTCTCGCGTTCGTAGCGGCGCACCACGCGGCCGGTGGCACGGTCGAGATGGGACAGGCGGGCCAGGCGGTAGCGGGTGAGGACGCGGTGCACGGTGGAAGGCACCAGGTGCAGGAAGTGTGCGATGCGGGCCGGTCCCCATCGGCGCAGCAGGCGGACCTTGATGATCCGTCGTTCGGTGCGGGTGGGAGTGCGGCCCGGGCTCGTGCGGGGCCGGCTGGAGCGGTCGGCCATGCCGGCTTCGCCCAGCCGCCGGTAGCGGCCGGCCCACCGCTGGGCCGTGGTGGGCGAGACCTGGAAGCGTTCAGCAGCCCGACGCAGGGGCCAACCGTCCTCGACCACGCAACGGGCCAGGCGCAGCCGTCCGGTCTCGGTCAGGGGTGCATTACGGTGGGGCACGAGGGCCTTTCTGTTGGTGTAGACGTCGCAATCCACACCGAACCGGAAGGCCCTCACCCGTTCAAGATCCCCCAGCCGAGACCTGGCTCACCCGTCCACAACCTCCCCGGACAGAACAGCTAG
>NZ_JBFAWY010000104.1:0-1124 GCF_040680575.1 Streptomyces sp. NPDC052020 | reverse complement strand
ACACCACGTCCTCGAACGCGGCCACATCCACCACACCACCACCCGGCGCCCCACCCACCGCCGGCTGCCACTCCACCCGATACAGCGACTCGGGGAAGCGCACACCGCCGTCTCCGGCGAGTTCGGCGGCCGTGGCGGGGCGTACGGTCAGCGACTCGACCGAGGCGACGGCCTCGCCCGCGGCGTCGGCGACGTCCACCGTGAAGCCGTCGCCGCCCAGCGGCGTGAGCCGCACCCGGAGCGCGGACGCACCGGTGGCGTGCAGGGTGACGCCGCGCCACTCCGCGTGCAGCCGGGGGCGCAGGGGCTGCCCGGCGTCCGGGGCGGAGTCGAGCAGGGCCAGGCTCTGGAGCGCGGCGTCCAGGGCGGCGGGGTGCAGCCGGAACCGCTCGGTGTCCTTGGCGGCCCGCTCGGGCAGCGCGACCTCGGCGAACAGCTCGTCGTCCAGGCGCCAGGCGGCCTGGAGGCCCTGGTAGGCGGTGCCGTAGGTCACTCCCGCCGCCGCGTAGCGCTCGTACGCGTCCTCGACCGGGACGGGGGTCGCCCCGGCGGGGGGCCATTCGGCGAGGACGGCGTCGTCCGTCGCGGGGCGTGCGCCGGTGCCGAGCAGACCGGTCGCGTGCCGCGTCCAGGAGGCGTCGCCCGCGGTGTCCTCGGCGCGCGAGAACACCCGCACCGGGCGGGTTCCGGTGTCGCCCTCCGGGGCGCCCACGGTGACCTGCACCTGAAGGCCGCCGCGCTGGGGCAGCACCAGCGGCGCCTCCAGCGTCAGCTCTTCGAGCACCCCGCAGCCGACCTGGTCACCGGCGCGGATGGCCAGCTCCACGAAGCCGGTCTCGGGGAACACGGCGGTTCCGCCGACGGCGCGGTCGGTGAGCCAGGCGTGGGTGGCGGCGGAGAGCCGCCCGGTGAACAGCGCGCCGTCGGAGTCCGCCAGCATCATGGCGGCGCCCAGCAGGGGGTGGTCGGCGGTGTCGAGCCCGGCCGACGCGACGTTGCCGGCGGCCGCGGCGTTGTCGACCCAGTAGTGCTGTCGCTGGAAGGGGTAGGTGGGCAGGTCGACGGGGCGGGCCGGGGCGCCGGTGTGCAGGGCGGCCCAGTCGACCGGGCGGCCCTGTGCCCAC
>NZ_JBFAWY010000103.1:0-1137 GCF_040680575.1 Streptomyces sp. NPDC052020 | reverse complement strand
CGTTCACCTACGTGCCGGTGGCGAACATGGTCTACTACAGCTTCACCGACTGGGACGGCGTCAGCCCGGACCGGAACTTCACCGGGATCGACAACTACCGGCAGATCTTCACCCGGCCCGAACTGTTCCGGGTGTTCTTCGTCAGCTTCTACTACCTCGCCGCCTCCGTGCTGCAGATCGCGCTCGCCCTCTACTTCGCGACCGTACTCAGCTTCAACCTGCGCTTCCGCAACCTCTTCAAGGGAATCCTGTTCTTCCCCTACCTCATCAACGGCGTCGCGATCGGCTTCGTCTTCCTGTACTTCTTCCAGGACGGCGGCACCCTCGACACCGTCCTGTCCTGGTTCGGCGCCGGCACCGACCGCGCCTGGCTCGGCGACCCGCAGACGGCCAACACCTCCCTCGCCGGCGTCTCCATCTGGCGCTACGCCGGACTGAACTTCGTCCTCTTCCTCGGCGCCATCCAGTCCATCCCCGCCGAACTCTACGAAGCCGCCCAGCTGGACGGAGCCACCCGCTGGCAGCAGTTCCGCCACATCATCGCCCCCGGCATCCGCCCCGTCATCGGCCTCAGCGCCATCCTGGCGATCTCCGGATCCCTCTCCGTCTTCGAGATCCCCTACATCATGACCGGCGGCGCCACCGGCACCTCCACCTTCGTCATCCAGACCGTCAAACTCGCCTTCCAGTTCAACAAGACGGGCCTGGCCTCGGCCGCCGCCGTCGTCCTGCTCCTGATCATCCTGCTGATCACCTGGATCCAGCGCCGCCTCGTGCCCGACGAGAAGGTGGACCTCGTATGACCCCGCACACACCCACACCCGCACCCGCGCCCACGGCCCCGGCCCTGCCCGCCCGGCGCCCGCGCCGGATCGCCCCCGCCCTGACCTACCTCTCGCTGATCACCGCCTCCCTGGTCGTCCTGATCCCCCTCGTCGTCGTCTTCCTCACCTCCCTGAAGACGTCCCAGGAGGTCACCGACGGCGGCGCGCTGTCCCTGCCCGGCAACTGGCTCAACCTCGACAACTACGCCACCGCCTTCACCGACGGCCGGATGCTGTCCGCCTTCGGCAACACGGCGTTCATCCTGCTGTTCTCCATCACCGGCACCGTGCTCATCGGCTCGATGACCGCCTA
>NZ_JBFAWY010000102.1:0-1141 GCF_040680575.1 Streptomyces sp. NPDC052020 | reverse complement strand
GTGGACGCGGTCCTGGCCCGCCACCCGCTGCGGGAACTGGTCACCACCACCGAGCCGCTGCCCCTGCTCGTGGAGCGCGAACGCGCCCTGTACGGCGCCTGGTACGAGTTCTTCCCCCGCTCCGAGGGCACCCCCGACCAGCCCCACGGCACCTTCCGCACCGCCGCCCGCCGCCTGCCGGCGATCGCCGCCATGGGCTTCGACGTCGTCTACCTCCCCCCCATCCACCCCATCGGCACCACCCACCGCAAAGGCCGCAACAACTCCCTGACCGCCGCCCCCGACGACGTCGGCGTCCCCTGGGCCATCGGCTCCCCCGAAGGCGGCCACGACGCCGTCCACCCGCGACTGGGCACCCTCGACGACTTCGACCACTTCGTCGCCCGCGCCCGCCAACTCGGCCTGGAGATCGCCCTCGACTTCGCCCTCCAGTGCTCCCCCGACCACCCCTGGGTGGAAAAACACCCCGAGTGGTTCCACCACCGGCCCGACGGCACCATCGCCTACGCCGAGAACCCCCCCAAGAAGTACCAGGACATCTACCCCATCGCCTTCGACGCCGACATGGACGGCCTCGTCGCCGAAACGATCCGCGTCCTGCGCCACTGGATGGCCCACGGCGTACGGATCTTCCGCGTGGACAACCCCCACACCAAACCGGTCGTCTTCTGGGAACGGGTCATCACCGCCGTCAACCGCACCGACCCCGACGTGATCTTCCTGGCCGAGGCCTTCACCCGCCCCGCCATGATGCACACCCTCGCCCAGATCGGCTTCCAGCAGTCCTACACCTACTTCACCTGGCGCAACACCAAACAGGAACTCACCGACTACCTCACCGAACTGTCGGGCGAGGCCGCCGCCTGGATGCGGCCCAACTTCTTCGTCAACACCCCCGACATCCTGCACGCCTACCTCCAGCACGGCGGCCGTCCCGCCTTCGAGGCCCGCGCCGTCCTCGCCGCCACCCTCTCCCCCGCCTGGGGCGTCTACAGCGGCTACGAACTGTGCGAGAACACCCCCCTGCGCCCCGGCTCCGAGGAATACCTCGACTCGGAGAAGTACCAGCTCACACCCCGCGACTGGGAAACCGCCGAACGCGAGGGACGCACCATCACCCCCCTCATCACCCGCCTCAACA
>NZ_JBFAWY010000101.1:0-1237 GCF_040680575.1 Streptomyces sp. NPDC052020 | reverse complement strand
GGGCGGAAACCCCCTAACACTTAGCACTCATCGTTTACGGCGTGGACTACCAGGGTATCTAATCCTGTTTGATCCCCACGCTTTCGCACATCAGCGTCAGTTACAGACCAGAAAGTCGCCTTCGCCACTGGTGTTCCTCCATATCTCTGCGCATTTCACCGCTACACATGGAATTCCACTTTCCTCTTCTGCACTCAAGTTTCCCAGTTTCCAATGACCCTCCACGGTTGAGCCGTGGGCTTTCACATCAGACTTAAGAAACCGCCTACGCGCGCTTTACGCCCAATAATTCCGGATAACGCTTGCCACCTACGTATTACCGCGGCTGCTGGCACGTAGTTAGCCGTGGCTTTCTGATTAGGTACCGTCAAGACGTGCACAGTTACTTACACGTTTGTTCTTCCCTAATAACAGAGTTTTACGAGCCGAAACCCTTCATCACTCACGCGGCGTTGCTCCGTCAGGCTTTCGCCCATTGCGGAAGATTCCCTACTGCTGCCTCCCGTAGGAGTCTGGACCGTGTCTCAGTTCCAGTGTGGCCGATCACCCTCTCAGGTCGGCTACGTATCGTCGCCTTGGTAAGCCGTTACCTTACCAACTAGCTAATACGGCGCGGGTCCATCTATAAGTGATAGCAAAACCATCTTTCACTTTAGAACCATGCGGTTCCAAATGTTATCCGGTATTAGCTCCGGTTTCCCGAAGTTATCCCAGTCTTATAGGTAGGTTACCCACGTGTTACTCACCCGTCCGCCGCTAACGTCAAAGGAGCAAGCTCCTTATCTGTTCGCTCGACTTGCATGTATTAGGCACGCCGCCAGCGTTCATCCTGAGCCAGGATCAAACTCTCCATAAATGAATTATGATGTTTGATTAGCTCATAAAATACTAATTTGTGTTATTTCTAACACTTGTTTTGAACCAACAATTTAATGTTGCGTTCGGAATTAACGTTGACATATTGCAATTCAGTTTTCAATGTTCATTTCTTCATTAATAATCAATATGGTGGAGACTAGCGGGATCGAACCGCTGACCTCCTGCGTGCAAAGCAGGCGCTCTCCCATCTGAGCTAAGCCCCCATACTATTTTCAAAAAGAGTCGGGAAGACAGGATTCGAACCTGCGACCCCTTGGTCCCAAACCAAGTGCTCTACCAAGCTGAGCTACTTCCCGTATATATAATTAACATGCATTTTAAAATGGTGCGCCCGACAGGGGTCGAACCTGTAACCTCT
>NZ_JBFAWY010000100.1:0-1323 GCF_040680575.1 Streptomyces sp. NPDC052020 | reverse complement strand
GGTAGGAGCCTGAGATACGTGAGCGCTAGCTTACGTGGAGGCGTTGGTGGGATACTACCCTCGCTGTGTTGGATTTCTAACCCGCACCATTTATCATGGTGGGAGACAGTGTCAGATGGGCAGTTTGACTGGGGCGGTCGCCTCCTAAAGAGTAACGGAGGCGCTCAAAGGTTTCCTCAGAATGGTTGGAAATCATTCATAGAGTGTAAAGGCATAAGGAAGCTTGACTGCGAGACTTACAAGTCGAGCAGGGTCGAAAGACGGACTTAGTGATCCGGTGGTTCCGCATGGAAGGGCCATCGCTCAACGGATAAAAGCTACCCCGGGGATAACAGGCTTATCTCCCCCAAGAGTTCACATCGACGGGGAGGTTTGGCACCTCGATGTCGGCTCATCGCATCCTGGGGCTGTAGTCGGTCCCAAGGGTTGGGCTGTTCGCCCATTAAAGCGGTACGCGAGCTGGGTTCAGAACGTCGTGAGACAGTTCGGTCCCTATCCGTCGTGGGCGTAGGAAATTTGAGAGGAGCTGTCCTTAGTACGAGAGGACCGGGATGGACATACCTCTGGTGTACCAGTTGTCGTGCCAACGGCATCGCTGGGTAGCTATGTATGGACGGGATAAGTGCTGAAAGCATCTAAGCATGAAGCCCCCCTCAAGATGAGATTTCCCAACTTCGGTTATAAGATCCCTCAAAGATGATGAGGTTAATAGGTTCGAGGTGGAAGCATAGCGATATGTGCAGCTGACGAATACTAATCGATCGAAGACTTAATCAAATTTTAAATGTTTTGTTTGGTTGAATCATATTTTACTTACTATCTAGTTTTGAATGTATAATTTCATACATTTCATTGTCTGGTGACAATGGCAAGGAGGTCACACCTGTTCCCATGCCGAACACAGAAGTTAAGCTCCTTAGCGCCGATGGTAGTCGGACTTACGTTCCGCAAGAGTAGGACGTTGCCAGGCAATTTATGTGGAGGATTAGCTCAGCTGGGAGAGCATCTGCCTTACAAGCAGAGGGTCGGCGGTTCGAACCCGTCATCCTCCACCATTTATTTAATTTAGCCGGCCTAGCTCAACTGGTAGAGCAACTGACTTGTAATCAGTAGGTTGGGGGTTCAAGTCCTCTGGCCGGCACCATTTTGATGAGCCATTAGCTCAGTTGGTAGAGCATCTGACTTTTAATCAGAGGGTCAGTGGTTCGAGCCCACTATGGCTCACCATTATCATTTTAATATCGCGGGTGTGGCGGAATTGGCAGACGCACTAGACTTAGGATCTAGCGCCTTACGGCGTGGGGGTTCGACTCCCTTCACCCG
>NZ_JBFAWY010000099.1:0-1350 GCF_040680575.1 Streptomyces sp. NPDC052020 | reverse complement strand
GGTGGTCTCCACCGTCTCACCACCTCCCTGGCCGAAGCGTGGGCCAACGGCCTGCCCGTCGACTGGGACACCCACCCCCCCACCACTGCCGGCCCCGTCGTTCCCGACATCCCCGACCTGCCCACCTACCCCTTCCAGCGTGAGCGTTACTGGCTAGGTGAGATCGAGACGCTTTCCGCTGCGACGGAGCCGTCGGCGCAGGCGATCGACCGCTCCACGGAGCTGGCGCAGCTTGACCGGGACGAGCAGCTTCGCGTGATCCTGGAGAAGGTCCGGGCACAGGCCGCCCACGTCCTGGGATACCCCTCAGCTGGTCACATAGAGGTGGATCGGACCTTCCGTGAGTCGGGGTGTACGTCGTTGACCGGCGTAGATCTGCGGAACCGCGTGAACGCGGCCTTTGGTGTGCGTATGCCGCCGTCCATGATTTTCGACTTTCCCACGCCCAGGGTTCTCGCCGAGCATCTGCTGACAGTGATGCACGGGGAGGTCACGGGTGAGCGGGGCGGGGCCAAGCCGGCGGTGCGGAAGTTCGCGGTGGCCGATGAGCCGGTGGCGATCGTGGGCATGGCGTGCCGGCTGCCGGGCGGGGTGGGGTCACCCGAGGATCTGTGGCGGCTGGTGTCCGAGGAGACTGACGCGATCTCGGAGTTCCCGCAGGACCGCGGGTGGGATGTGGACGGTCTGTACGACGCGGACCCCGAACGGCCTGGGACGACGTACGTCCGGCAGGGTGGGTTCCTCGACGGTGTCGCGGAGTTCGATGCGCCGTTCTTCGGGATCTCGCCGCGTGAGGCGCTGGCGATGGACCCGCAGCAGCGATTGCTTCTTGAGACGTCATGGGAGGCGGTCGAGCACGCGGGTATCAATCCCACGTCATTGCGGGGACAGCAGGTGGGTGTCTTCACCGGGGCGATGACGCAGGAGTACGGGCCGAGCTTGCGGGAGGGCGGCGAGGGGCTCGACGGCTATCTGCTCACCGGCAATACGGCCAGTGTCATGTCGGGTCGTGTCGCCTATGCGCTGGGCCTGGAGGGTCCGGCCCTGACGGTGGACACGGCGTGTTCGTCGTCGCTGGTGGCGCTGCACCTGGCGGTGCGGGCGCTGCGGAACGGCGAGTGCGACATGGCCCTCGCGGGCGGCGTCGCCGTCATGCCCACTCCCGGCATGTTCGTGGAGTTCAGCCGGCAGCGTGGGCTGGCCGCCGACGGGCGGTCCAAGGCGTTCGCGTCGTCGGCGGACGGCACCAGTTGGTCCGAGGGTGTCGGGGTGCTGCTGGTGGAGCGGTTGTCCGACGCGCGGCGTCGTGGGCATCGGGTGCTGGCGGTGGTGCGGGGCAGTGCGGTGAAC
>NZ_JBFAWY010000098.1:0-1354 GCF_040680575.1 Streptomyces sp. NPDC052020 | reverse complement strand
CGGCCGTCTGGGGCGAGGTCCTCGGCGTACTGCTCGACCGGCCAGGCGTAGGCCCGCTTGCCGGCAGCGAGGACGGCGTCGAGTTTGTTGGAGGCCAGCTCGTCGGGCGAGACGATGCGGAAGTCCCGCCGGCCCTCCGTCCGGCGTACGAGAGCGGTCAGCCATTCGGCGAGCACCCGGTTGGGGCTCGCCTCCCGTGACCCGGGGCCTTCGGGGAGGTCCACCGCGTACGACGCGAGGTCCGGCAGGTCCAGCGGCTCGCGCAGCCGGCCGCCGTCGCCCGCGGGCCGCATACCGATCCGGCGCGTGCCACCCGGCACGGCGGCGAGTACGTCCGCGACGGGACGGCCGTCTTCGTCGAACAGATCCTCCGGCCGGTAGGAGCGCAGCCACCCCTCCAGGGCCGCCAGCTGCCCGGGGTCGTCGTGGACGTTGTCCAGCGGCACCTGGTGGGCGTGGAAGGTGCCCTCCAGCGGCTGCCCGTCGACCTGCTCGGGGGCACCCTGTCCCTTCAGACTGCGCAGTATGATCATCGGCCACGCCGGGCGAACGGGACGGTCGCCCTTCCTGGCCGCGCCCTGGATCGCGCGGATGGCGGTGTGCGCGTCACGGACGGCGTCGGCCACTGGGTCGCCGCTCACCGGACCGGTCACGTCCACGATCCGCGGATCCCAGCCGTAGCCGCGGAAGAGGTCGGTCAGTTCCTCGTCGGACATGGTGGCGAACAGCGTGGGAGAGGAGATCTTGTAGCCGTTCAAGTGCAGCACGGGCAGGACGGCTCCGCAGGTCACCGGGTCGAGGAACTTCGGTGAGTGCCAGGCGCCGGCCGTCGGCCCCGTCTCGGCCTCGCCGTCACCGACGATGCAGGCCACCAGCCGGTCCGGGGCGTCCAGCGCGGCGCCGAATGCGGTGGCCAGCGCGTAGCCGAGTTCCCCGCCCTCGTGGATCGTGCCCGGCACCGCCGGGGACAGATGGCTGGGGAACCCGTCGGGGGCGCAGTAGCGACGGGCCAGTTCGGTCAGCCCCGTCTCGTTCCGGGCGAGCGCGGCGTCGTACTCCTCGTGCGTCCCCTCCAGCCACAGGTTCGCGTGGTTGGCCGGGGCGCCGTGGCCGGGGCCGGTCACCAGCAGCACGTCGGTGTCCCGCTCGCGGACGAGCGTGTTGAGCGCCGCGTACACCATGGTGATACCGGGGCACGACCCCCAGTGGCCCAGCAGCCTGGGCTTGAGGTGTTCGGGGCGCAGCGGCTCGCGAAGCAGCACGTTGCCGCGCAGGTAGATCAGGGCAGCGGCCACGTAATCGGCTGCTCGCCGGTATGCCGAACCATCCTGGTGTGCCGGGCTCATGCTGACGG
>NZ_JBFAWY010000097.1:0-1450 GCF_040680575.1 Streptomyces sp. NPDC052020 | reverse complement strand
CTAGTAGTGCTTGGTCATGTTGGTATGGGTTCTGGCATGTCGCGGTGACAGGTGGGGCAGGCGCCGGTCCAGACCGCGAGGAGTAGTTGTAGTTCGCGGGCGACCTTGTAGAGGCTCAGGCCGACGCCGTCTCTTTTGGGGATCGGGTGATGCGCTGCAGGGTGCAGAAGGCGTGGGCGGCGGAGACGAGGGTGACGTGGTGGTGCCAGCCTCGCCAGGTGCGGCCTTCGAAATGGGCCAGGCCCAGGGCCTGCTTCATCTCGCGGTAGTCGTGCTCGATGCGCCAGCGCAGTTTCGCGGTGCGCACGAGGGTGGCCAGCGGGGTGTCGGCGGGCAGGTTGGACAGCCAGAACTGCACGGGTTCGGGCTCGGTGGCGGGCCATTCGGCCAGCAGCCAGCGCACGGGCAGTTCCGGGCCGTCGGTGCTCTTGCGGATCTCGCGTCCGGCGGGCCGGATCCGCAGGGCCACAAACCGCGAGTACATCCGCTTGATGCCGCTGCGGCCGCTGCCCGGGCGGGAGCCTTCCCGCCACTGCACCGGCCGGGCTGCTTGCTTGCCGGCAGCGATGACGAGCTTCTTCACCGTCTGGGCTGGCTCGGGGTAGACGGGCTGGGGCCGTGGGCCACGACCGCCGTAAGGCGGGACGTGCGGCCGGGCTTCTTCCCGGTGGGCGGTGGTCGTGGTGGAGATGCCGACCGCATAGCTGAGCTCGCGTTCTTCCAGGCCGAGGCGGAAGGCTGCGGCATCGCCGTAGCCGCCGTCGGCGACGACGAGCGGAACCTCGATGCCCCACGACCTCGTCTCGTCGATCATGTCCAGGCCCAGCTGCCACTTCTCGACATGACCGACCTCTTCGGGGATGCCGCACTTCGCGCGGCGGGCCACCTTGGCCGGATCGGCCCTCGGCGAGGCGGGGTCCCAGCTCTCGGGCAGGAACAGGCGCCAGTCGACGGCAGCCGATGCCGCGTCGGAGGCCAGATGCAGCGACACCCCGGCCTGGCAGTTGGTGACCTTGCCCGCCGTGCCGGTGTACTGCCGCGCCACGCACGCCGAGGCGTCCCCGTCCTTGAGGAAGCCGGTGTCGTCCACGATCAGCGCGGTCGGCTTGATCACCTGCTGCATCCGCCAGGCGAGGCGGGCGCGCACATGCGCCGGGTCCCACGGGCTGGAGGTGATGAAGTGGGCCAGCGCCTGCCGGTTGCCATCCTCTCCCAGACGGGCGGCCATCGGCTCCACCGACTTGCGCCGCCCATCCAGCAGCAGCCCTCGCAGATAGACCTCGCCCCACCGGCGCTGATCCGCCCGCGCGAACGGCTCGAACATCTCCGCCGCGAAGTCCTCCAGATCACTCCGGACCGCGGCCAACTCCCCACCCAGCACACCCGCTCAACGACACACCCCATCAAACGGACACGCCACCAGCGAACACACCTGACCAAGCACTACTAG
>NZ_JBFAWY010000096.1:0-1724 GCF_040680575.1 Streptomyces sp. NPDC052020 | reverse complement strand
ATGCCGTGGTGGGTGACGAGGTGTTCGGCGGCGAGGGTGGCGAGTCCGCCGGTGCCGCCGGTGATGAGGAGGGTGTCCTGCGGGTCCCATGCCTCAAACCCGGTCCCGGACGAGGTGTCCGGGCCGGCCTCCGCCAGCCGCGCCGCGTACACGCCGTCCGGCGTGAGAGACACCCACGGCTCGCCACTGGCGACCGCGGCGGGGAAGCGGCGGAGCGACGCCTCCGCGCCGTCCCAAGCGGCCAGCACGAAGCAGCCCGGGTTCTCCTCCTGGGCCGCGCGGACCAGACCACCGACCGCCGAGGCGACCAGGCCGGCGGGGCCGCCCGTCTCCCGCGCGACGACGACCAGCCGGGACGACGCCAGACGCGGCTGCGCCAGCCACTGCTGGAGCGTGACCAGCACCTCGCCCAGGACCGTGCGCAGCCGCGCGGGCAGCGTCTCCGCGCCGTCCGCGCCGTCCGCGCCGTCCGCGCCGTCCGCGCCGCCCGGGTCGGCCGTGCCGAACTCGACGGCCGGGACCGGCAGCAGCACCACCGGCGGCACCGCGTCCCCGAGCGAGGCCACGTCCCGGCAGGCCCGGAGACCCGTCCAGGACCACTTGTCCGCCTCGGGGCCGAGCACCACCCAGTCGCCGGGGACCTCCCCGGCCCCGGACGTCGCGACCGGGACCCATTCCACCTGGTACAGCGGCAGCGAACCGTCGCGCGCCGCCGCGATCTGCTCGGCCGACACCGGACGCGCCGCCATCGAGCGCACCGTCGCCACCGGCGCCCCCGTCAGGTCGGCCAGGTCGAGCGACACCGTCTCCGTGTCGCCGCCGACCGCCGAGAGCCTGACCCGCAGCGCGGTCGCCCCCGAGGCGTGCAGCGACACGTCGCTCCACGCGAACGGCAGGCTCGCCCCGCGCCCCGGCTCCCGGGTGTCCCCGCCCAGCAGCTCGCTCGCGTGCAGGGCGGCGTCCAGGAGCGCGGGATGGAGACCGAAGGCACCGGCGGCGGCCTGCGCGTCCTCCGGAAGGACCACCTCGGCGAAGATCTCGCCGCCGCGCCGCCAGGCGGCACGCAGGCCCCGGAAGACCGGGCCGTAGTCGAGCCCGTCGGCGGCCAGCGTCTCGTAGAGCCCGCCCAGGTCCACCCTGGAGGCGCTCTCCGGCGGCCACACACCGAGGTCCGCCCCGGCGTGCGCCGCTCCCGCGCCGGTCGCGAGGACGCCGTCGGCGTGCCGGGTCCAGGCGTCCGGCGCGGTGTCCGTGGCCCGCGAGTACACGCTGACCTGACGTCGCCCCGACGCGTCCGGCTCACCCACGGTCACCCGCAGGTCGCGGGCACCGCTGCGGGGCAGGACGAGCGGCGCTTCGAGGGCCAGTTCCTCCAGCAGCCCGCAGCCCACGTGGTCGCCGGCCCGCAGCGCGAGTTCGACGAGCGCCGCCCCGGGCAGGACGGCGGTACCCATGACGAGGTGGTCGGCGAGCCAGGCGTGGGTCCGCAGGCCGATCCGCCCCGTCAGCACCACACCGCTCGATTCCGGCAGGGTGATCGCCGCGCCGAGAAGCGGGTGCTCCGCGGCGTCCAGACCCGCGGAGCCCACGTCGGCCCGCTCGGCCACCGCGTCGATCCAGTAGTGCCGGCGCTGGAAGGGGTAGGTGGGCAGGTCGACGTGGCGGGCGGGGCTGCCGGTGTGCGGGGCGGTCCAGTCGACGGTGTGTCCGTGGGCCCAGAGGCG
>NZ_JBFAWY010000095.1:0-1784 GCF_040680575.1 Streptomyces sp. NPDC052020 | reverse complement strand
GCCGGTGCCGCCGGTGATGAGGAGGGTGTCCTGCGGGTCCCATGCCTCGAACCCGGTCCCGGACGAGGTGTCCGGCATCGCGCGGACGAGCCGGGACACGTGGGCGACACCGCCGCGCAGGACGAGCTCCGGCTCACCGGCCGCGAGCGCCGCCGTGAGCGCGGGCAGCGCGGGCCGCACACCGTCCCAGTCCAGCAGGACGAAGCGGTCCGGGTGTTCGGCCTGAGCCGAGCGCACGAGCCCCCACACCGCGGCGCCCGCCATGTCCACGGGCAGCGCGGAACCGCCCTCGGGGCCGACCGCTCCCCGGGTCGCCACCACGAGCCGGGACGAGGCGAACCGCTCGTCGTCCAGCCACCGCCGCAGCGTCTCCAGCACACCGCCCGTGACCTCGCGCACCCGCTCCGGCATGCCGGCGTCGTCCGTGCCCCGGGGGCAGGTCAGCACGACGACGTCCGGCGCCTCGGTGAGGTCCGTCAGCGCGGTGTGGGCGGTGGCACCGGCCCACTCCCACTCACCGGACCCGGCTCCGAGCGCCGCCCAGGTGCCGGCGGCCGGGGCCGCCCGGTCCGCGGCGAGAGGCAGTGCGTCCCACTCCACCGCGTAGAGGTGGGTGTCCGCGCCGTCGCGGGCCGCGGCGACCTGCTCGGCCGACACCGGGCGCATGGCCAGCCGGCCCACCTCGGCGACGGGCCGGCCGGCCGGGTCGCCGAGGAGGAGCCGTACGCCGTCCTCGCCCGACCTGGTGATGCGCACGCGCAGCGTGGTCGCGCCGGTCGCGTGCAGGCGGACGTCGCTCCACGCGAAGGGCAGCGCGGTCTGCCCGTCTGGGGCGCCGCCCTCACCGAGGTCGGTGGCGTGCAGCGCCGCGTCGAGGAGCGCCGGGTGGAGCGCGAACGCGGCCGCGTCGTCGCGCGCCTGCTCCGGCAGCGCCACCTCGGCGAAGACCTCGCCGCCCTGCTGCCAGGCGGCCTTCAGGCCCTGGAAGGCGGGGCCGTACTCGTAGCCCTGGGCGGCCAGTTCACCGTAGACGCCGTCGAGCGGGATGGGCGTGGCACCCGGCGGGGGCCAGGCGGCCGCGGGGAAATCGGTGCTCGGCGCCGGGGAGCCGGGCGCGAGCGTGCCCGTGGCGTGCAGGGTCCACGGGGCGTCGTCCTCCGCGCCGTGCGGCCGGGAGTGGATGGTGACCGAGTGGTCGGACCGCGAGGTCTGGACCCGGAGGTCGGTGAAGGCGTCGGACCGCAGCGCGAGCGGGGCGTGGACGGTGAGCTCCTCCAGGTGGGGCGCGCCGGTGCGGTGCCCCGCGTGCAGGGCCAGCTCCACGAAGGCGGTGCCGGGCAGCAGCGGGGTGCCCATGATCGCGTGGTCGTCCAGCCACGGATGGGTCCGGGCGCTGATTCGTCCGGTCAGGACGGTGGTGCCGGTACCGGGGGCGTTGACCAGCGCGCCCAGCAGGGGGTGGTCGGCGGGGAGCTGCCCCAGGGCGGAGACGTCACCGCCCTCGGTGACGCCCTCCAGCCAGTAGCGCTGTCGCTGGAAGGGGTAGGTGGGCAGGTCGACGGGGCGGGCCGGGGCGCCGGTGTGCAGGGCGGCCCAGTCGACCGGGCGGCCCTGTGCCCACAGGTGGGCCAGCGCGGTCAGCGCCTCCGCCCGCTCGGGCCGGGACCGGCGCAGCAGCGGGACGCACCGCCCGGTGTCCTCGGGCAGCACGCCCGCGGCCATGGCGGTCAGGACCGCGTCGGGGCCGACCTCCAGGAACGTCGTCACCCCGTCGTCGGCCAGGG
>NZ_JBFAWY010000094.1:0-2027 GCF_040680575.1 Streptomyces sp. NPDC052020 | reverse complement strand
GGCAGGGTG
This sequence comes from Streptomyces sp. NPDC052020, assembly GCF_040680575.1. Lineage (NCBI taxonomy): Bacteria > Bacillati > Actinomycetota > Actinomycetes > Kitasatosporales > Streptomycetaceae > Streptomyces > Streptomyces sp. NPDC052020. The sequence continues at coordinate 2,018 of NZ_JBFAWY010000094.1, read as the reverse complement.
GGTACGCGGCGGCCAACGCGGCTCTGGACGCGTTGGCGTGGCGGCGCCGGGCTGCCGGGCTCCCGGCGGTCTCCCTCGGCTGGGGACTGTGGGCCGAGGACAGCGGAATGACCGGTGGACTCGACGAAGCGGACCGGTCCCGGCTGGCCCGCGCCGGCGCGGTCCCGATGGAGAGCGAGTTGGCGCTCTCGCTCCTGGACGCGTCGCTGCGCCGGGACGACCCGGCACTCGTACCCATCCAACTGGACATCGCCGCTCTGCACACCCAGTGGCGTGACGGAATGCTGCCACCGCTGCTGAGCGGACTGGTCCGCAGCCGACGCCCCGCCGGGGCGCCGACCGCCGCGCGCAGGATCGCGGCCGACGGCACCACGGGCGGCGCGGACACCGATCTGGCCGGGCGGCTCGCGGCGATGGCGGCAGAGGACCGGTTCGGGCATGTGCTGGATCTCGTCCGTACGCACGTGGCCACCGTCCTGGGGCACGGGTCTCCGGCCGGTGTCGACGCGGCCCGGGCCTTCCGCGACGCCGGGTTCGACTCGCTCACTGCCGTGGAACTCCGCAACCGCCTCAACGCGGCCACCGGTCTGAGGCTCCCCGCGACCCTCGTCTTCGACCACCCCACCCCCGCGGACCTCGCCGAGCACCTGCTGGACGAACTCGCGGCCGTGGCGGGCGAGGCTTGGAGCGGGCCGACGGGCTCCAGTACGCCGGGCACTTCCGGTACGGCGGCGGACCGCCAGGTCACGGCGGCGCTCGCCGAGATCGACCGGCTGGAGGGCGTGTTGGCCTCGCTCGCGCCGGTCGTCGGCGGCCGGCCGGAGATCGCCGCCCGGCTCAGGGCCCTCGCGGCGGTACTGGGAGAAGACGAGAACGTCGCACCCGACCTGGAGGAGGCATCCGACGACGACCTCTTCTCCCTCATCGACAGGCAACTCGGCGGCTCCTGAGCCGAAGGGCGCCACAGGCGGGGGCAGGGGCCGGGCGCTCCGGCACAGCACGACGGGCGCGGCAGGCACACGGGCCGCGCCCGGAGGGGCGACAGACATGACCGGCACGTTCGGCACACACGGGACGGACAGGCGAGAAACAGGAGCCATGGCGAACAACGAAGACAAGCTCCGCGACTACCTCAAGCGCGTGACCACCGAGCTACAGCAGAGCACCAGGCGTCTGCGGGAGATCGAGGGGCGTGCGCACGAGCCGGTGGCGATCGTGGGTATGGCGTGTCATCTGCCGGGCGGGGTGGACTCCCCGGAAGACCTGTGGCGGTTGCTGTCGGAAGGGGACGACGCCATTTCGGAGTTCCCCCGGGACCGCGGGTGGGACGTCGAAGGGCTGTACCACGCGGACCCGGACGTATCCGGCCGTACGTACTGCCGGGCCGGTGGGTTCCTGCACGATGCGGGGGAGTTCGACGCGGACTTCTTCGGGATCTCGCCGCGTGAGGCGCTGGCGATGGACCCCCAGCAACGCCTGTCCCTGACCACTTCCTGGGAAGCGATCGAACACGCGGGCATCGACCCGACTTCCCTGCGCGGCGGCAGCCTCGGCATATTCGTCGGCGGCTGGCACACCGGCTACACCTCGGGCGGCGCCGCCGCCGAACAGTCGGCCGAGCTGGAGGGCCACCTGGTGAGCGGCGCGGCGCTGGGCTTCCTGTCCGGCCGGGTCGCGTACGTACTCGGGACGAACGGTCCCGCGGTGACGGTGGACACGGCGTGTTCGTCGTCGCTGGTGGCGCTGCACCTGGCGGTGCAGGCGCTGCGCAAGGGCGAGTGCGACATGGCCCTCGCGGGCGGCGTGACCGTCATGCCGAACCCGGATCTGTTCGTGCAGTTCAGCCGGCAGCGTGGGCTGGCCGCCGACGGGCGGTCCAAGGCGTTCGCGTCGTCGGCGGACGGGTTCGGCCCGGCCGAGGGTGTCGGGGTGCTGCTGGTGGAGCGGTTGTCCGACGCGCGGCGTCGTGGGCATCGGGTGCTGGCGGTGGTGCGGGGCAGTGCGGTGAACCAGGACGG
>NZ_JBFAWY010000093.1:0-2149 GCF_040680575.1 Streptomyces sp. NPDC052020 | reverse complement strand
GGGTGCGCGCGGGTGCGGCGGTGGTGCCGGTACGGCTCGACGTGGACGCGCTGCGGGCCCAGGGCACGGAACTGCCGTCCCTCTACCACCACCTCGTCCCCACCGTGCGCCGTACCGCCGCCGTCAGTGACGGGACCACCGCGGACTCCCTGCACCAGCGGCTCTCCGCGCTGACCCGGGCCGAGCGGGAACGGACCCTGCTCAACGTGGTACGGGGCCAGATCGCCGACGTCCTGGGCCACGCCAACCCCGCGTCCATCGCACCCGACCGCGCCTTCAGCGACCTCGGCTTCGACTCCCTCACCGCGGTCGAACTGCGCAACGGACTGAACACGGCGACCGGCCTGCGACTGCCCGCCACCCTCGTCTTCGACTACCCGACCGCCGGCGACCTGGCCGGCTTCCTCCACGACGAACTGCTCGGCACCCTCGACGCCCCCACCGCCACGGCGGCGCGGCACGAGGGCCCCGTGAGCGACGACCCGATCGTCGTCGTCGGCATGTCCTGCCGCTACCCCGGAGGCGTCGAGTCGCCGGAAGACCTGTGGGAGCTGGTCCTGGGCGGCAGGGACGCCCTCTCGGAGTTCCCCGAGGACCGCGGCTGGGACACCCACGCGATCTACGACCCGAAGGGCGAGCGCCCGGACACCACCTACGTCAACAAGGGCGGCTTCCTCCACGACGCGGCCGACTTCGACGCCGCCTTCTTCCGCATCAGCCCCAACGAAGCGCTGAGCACGGACCCCCAGCAGCGCCTTCTCCTGGAGGCGTCCTGGGAGGCGTTCGAGCGCGCGGGCATCGACCCGGCCACCCTCAAGGGCAGCGCCACCGGTGTCTTCGCCGGTGTGATGTACCACGACTACCCGACCAGCCACAGCGCGGGCAGCATCGTCTCCGGCCGCATCGCCTACACCTACGGCCTCGAAGGCCCGGCGGTGACGGTGGACACGGCGTGCTCCTCCTCGCTGGTGGCGCTGCACCTCGCCGGCCAGGCCCTGCGCTCCGGCGAGTGCTCCCTCGCGCTGGTCGGCGGCGTGACGGTGATGTCCACGCCCGCCACCTTCCTCGAGTTCAGCAGACAGCGCGGTCTCGCCGGGGACGGCCGGTGCAAGTCCTTCGCCGAGGCGGCGGACGGCACCGGCTGGTCCGAGGGCGTCGGCGTGCTGGTGGTCGAGCGCCTGTCGGACGCCCGGCGCAACGGCCACCAGGTCCTCGCGGTGGTCCGCGGCTCGGCCGTCAACCAGGACGGCGCCAGCAACGGCCTCACCGCGCCCAACGGCCCCTCCCAGCAGCGGGTCATCCGCGCCGCGCTGGCGGACGCCCGGCTGACCACCGACGAGATAGACACCGTGGAGGCGCACGGCACCGGCACGGTCCTGGGCGACCCCATCGAGGCGCAGGCCCTCATCGCCACCTACGGCCGCGACCGTACGGCCGAGCAGCCGCTGTGGCTCGGCTCCATCAAGTCGAACCTGGGCCACACCCAGGCCGCCGCCGGTGTCGCCGGCATCATCAAGATGATCATGGCCATGCGGCACGGAGTGCTCCCGCGGACCCTGCACGTCGACGAGCCGTCGTCGAAGGTCGACTGGACCGCGGGACGGGTGGAGCTGCTGACGGAGCCCCGGCCATGGGAGACCACCGGGCCGCGGCGTGCCGCCATCTCGTCCTTCGGGATCAGCGGTACCAACGCCCACGTCATCATCGAGCAGCCCTCCGAGGCCACCGAGCCGGACTCCGGCGCCCCGGGACAGGACGATCTCCCCGGCACCCTCCTCCTCCCGGTGTCCGCCGCGGACCCGGCCGCGCTCCGGGCCAAGGCACGGGACCTCGCCGAGCTGCTGGACGCCGCGAACGCCCCTCACCCGGTGGACGTGGCCGCGGCGCTGGCGACCAGGCGCGCGCAACTGGACCGCCGTGCGGTCGTCCTCGGCGCGAGCCGCGACGACCTCCTCACCGGCCTGCGGGCCCTGGCAGCCGGTGAGACCACCACGGGCCTGGTCGAAGCGACCGCGGCCAAGGGCCGGCTGGCGTTCCTGTTCACCGGCCAGGGGGCCCAGCGCGTCGGCATGGGCGCCGGACTCGCCGCCGCCTACCCCGTCTTCGCGCAGGCCCTGGACGAGGTCTGCGCCCACCTCGACCCGCTGCT
>NZ_JBFAWY010000092.1:0-2233 GCF_040680575.1 Streptomyces sp. NPDC052020 | reverse complement strand
GCTGGCACCGTCCTGGTTCACCGCACTGCCCCGCACCACCGCCAGCACCCGATGCCCACGACGCCGCGCGTCGGACAACCGCTCCACCAGCAGCACCCCGACGCCCTCGGACCAACTGGTGCCGTCCGCCGACGACGAGAAGGACTTGGACCGCCCGTCGGCGGCCAGCCCACGCTGCCGGCTGAACTCCACGAAGGTCGTGGGCGTCGACATCACCGTCACACCGCCCGCGAGAGCCATGTCGCACTCGCCGTTCCGCAGCGCCCGCACCGCCAGGTGCAGCGCCACCAGCGACGACGAACACGCCGTGTCCACCGTCACCGCGGGACCCTCCAGACCCAGCGAGTACGCGACACGTCCCGAGGCGACGCTGCCGGAGTTTCCGGTGCCGAGGTAACCCTCGATGCCCTCCGGTATCTCGACGAGCCGGGTGGCGTAGTCGTGGTACATCACCCCGGTGAAGACACCGACCGACTTGCCGCGCACACTGGCGGCCGGGATGCCGGCGTGCTCGAACGCCTCCCAGGAGGCCTCCAGCAGCTGCCGTTGCTGGGGGTCCATCGCCAGCGCCTCACGCGGCGAGATCCCGAAGAAGTCCGCGTCGAACTCCCCGGCGTCGTGCAGGAACCCGGCCTCTCGTACGTAGCTCTTGCCGGTGGCTTCCGGGTCCGGGTCGTACAGTCCTTCGACGTCCCACCCACGGTTCCGGGGGAACTCCGAGATGGCGTCGGTCCCCTCGGACACCAGCCGCCACAGGTCCTCGGGTGAGCCCACCCCGCCCGGCAGTCGGCACGCCATGCCCACGATGGCCACCGGCTCGCTGGTCTTCGACTCCAACTCGCGCACGCGTCCGCGTGCTTCGTGAAGGTCGGCCGTGGCACGACGCAGGTAGTCGAGGTACTTCTCTTCGTTCACCGTGGACACTCTGTCCCCTTGAGTTCCTGGAGGCGTGTGAGGCGCTTGAAGTGTTCGTGGTGCCCGGGTGGTCCGGGCAGGATGGGCCGTGGGGCCGGAATCAGCTCGTACCGCGGTCCCGGTCGAGAAGGTCGAAGAGTTCTTCGGCCGAGGCATTCAGGATGTCCGCGGCACCGGTGCCGTCCTCGGCACCGGCTCCGGGACCCTCTTGGGCACCGGCTCCGGCCATGTCCCCGTCTCCGGTCCCGGTGCCCCCCTTGACCAGTGAGCGCAGTGACCGCAGTTGTTCCAGGACGTCGTCGCTCTCCGGGGTTCCCGACAGGCCCGCGAGGGCCAAAGCGGTCTCCAGCCGGGTGAGTTGGGCCATGACGGCGTCCGTGTCGACGAGGCCGGCAAAGGACGGGTCCTCGGTTGCCGTCGTACCGCCCGAGGCGCTGGCTCCGCGAGGGAGCTCCTCGTCCAGATGGGTGGCGAGCACGGCGGGGGTGGGGTGGTCGAAGACCAGCGTCGCCGGGAGGCCGAGGCCGCCCGCGGCGTTGAGCCGGTTGCGCAGTTCGACCGCCATGAGGGAGTCGAAGCCCAGGTCGAGGAAGCCCCGGTCCGGGTCGATGCGGTGGCCACGGGCGTGGCCGAGTACCTCGGACACCTCGCCGCAGACCACCTCCAGGAGCAGGCGCCGCCGTTCGGGGCCGTCGACGGCGGCGGCCCGCTCGGCGAGCGTCGGCGCCGCCTCGGCGAGACCGGTCCCCGTCCCGGACGACACGGCAGCGGTTTCCGCGGCCGCCCGGGCACGGACGGGGCCTGCGTCGACCAGTTCCCGCAGGAGTGCGGGGACGCCCGCCGGGTCTGTCGCGGCCGCACTGCGCAGGCCCTTGGTGTCCAGGCGCAGCGGCAGCAGAAGCGGGTGCCGGTCGTCACGGACGGCGGCGTCGAGGAGGGCAAGGCCCTCGTCGACGGTGATCGCGCCGATGCCGGCCCGGCTCATGCGGCGCAGGTCCGCGTCGCCGAGGGTCTCGGTCATGCCCCCGTCCGTCTCCCACATTCCCCAGCCGAGGGAGACCGCCGGGAGCCCGGCAGCCCGGCGCCGCCACGCCAACGCGTCCAGAGCCGCGTTGGCCGCCGCGTACCCACCCTGCCCCGCGCCACCGAACGTCGCGGCGGCCGACGAGAACATCACGAACGCCGACAGCCCCATACCCGACGTCAGCTCATCCAGATGGAAAGCCGCGTCCACCTTCGGACGCAACACCTGCTCCAGCCCCTCCACCGACAGCGACGGAATCGTCCCGTCCGCCAGCACCCCCGCCGCATGCACCAC
>NZ_JBFAWY010000091.1:0-2268 GCF_040680575.1 Streptomyces sp. NPDC052020 | reverse complement strand
CAACTACGCCGCCGCCAACGCCTTCCTCGACGCCCTCGCCCACCACCGCCGAACCCACGGCCTGCCCGCCCACTCCCTCGGCTGGGGCCTGTGGACGCGGAAGTCCGCCATGACGACCCACCTGACCGAGGCGGACGTCGAGCAGATGGCGCGGTCGGGGGTGCGGGGCCTGTCGGAGGAGGAAGGCGCGGCCCTCTTCGACAGCGCGGTCTCCGGCGCGGCCCCGGCGCTGCTGCCGGTCCGGCTCGACCTCAAGGCGCTGCGCGACCGACCGGGCACCCTACCGCCCCTGCTGAGCGGCCTGGTGCGCCCCGTGGCGCGGCGCGCGGCGGCGTCCGCCGCGGCGGGCGGCGACGACACGCTGGCCCACCGGCTGCTGCGGACGCCGGCGCCCGAGCGCCGCCGGCTGCTGCTCGGCCTGGTACGCACCCAGGTCGCCGGCATCCTCGGACACGACGGCGCGGAGGCCGTCGACCCGGAGCGCGCCTTCAAGGAGCTGGGCTTCGACTCGCTCGCCTCCGTGGCGCTGCGCAACCGGCTGGGCGCGGCCGCCGGCATCAGACTGCCGGTCACCCTGGTCTTCGACCATCCGACGCCGGCCGCCCTGGCGGAGTTCCTGCTCGCCGAGCTCGGCGGCGCCGGCGAACCCCAGGGCACGGCCCCGGAGCTCCCGGCCGGTACGGCTCCCGACGAGCCCATCGCGATCGTCGGCATGAGCTGCCGCTACCCCGGCGGCGTCACCAGCCCCGAAGAGCTCTGGGAGTTGCTGGCCGAGGGCCGGGACGCCATCTCGGCGTTCCCCGCCGACCGCGGCTGGGACATCGCGGAGATCTGCGACCCCAGCGGGACGCGGCCGAACACCAGCCACGCGAGCGAGGGCGGCTTCCTGTACGACGCGGCGGACTTCGACGCCGAGTTCTTCGGCATATCCCCCCGCGAGGCCCTCGCCACCGACCCGCAGCAGCGGCTCCTCCTGGAAGCGTCCTGGGAGGCCCTGGAGCGGGCCGGGCTCGATCCGCACGCCCTGCGCGGCAGCCGCACCGGCGTCTTCGCCGGAGTCATGTACCACGACTACGCCTCGCGCCTCGGCGACTCCCCCGTCCCCGAGGGCGTGGACACCTACCTCGGCAACGGCAGCCTGGGCAGCGTCGCCTCCGGCCGCGTCTCGTACACCCTCGGCCTCGAAGGCCCGGCGGTGACGGTGGACACGGCGTGCTCCTCCTCGCTGGTGGCGCTGCACCTGGCCGTGCAGGCGCTGCGCAACGGCGAATGCCAACTGGCGCTCGCGGGCGGCGTGTCGGTGATGTTCACGCCCGAGACCTTCATCGACTTCAGCCGGGCGCACAACCTCGCCTCCGACGGCAGGGCGAAGGCGTTCGCGGGGGCGGCGAACGGCACCAGTCTCTCCGAGGGCATCGGCGTGCTGGTGGTCGAGCGCCTGTCGGACGCCCGGCGCAACGGCCACCAGGTCCTCGCGGTGATCCGCGGCTCCGCCGTCAACCAGGACGGCGCCAGCAACGGCCTCACCGCCCCCAACGGCCCCTCCCAGCAGCGCGTCATCACCCAGGCGCTGGGCAACGCCCGCCTCTCCCCCGCCGACATCCACGCGGTGGAGGCGCACGGCACCGGCACCGTCCTCGGCGACCCCATCGAGGCACAGGCCCTCATCGCCACCTACGGCCAGAACCGGGCCGAGGACAGCCCCCTGTGGCTCGGTTCCGTCAAGTCGAACCTGGGCCACACCCAGGCCGCCGCCGGTGTCGCCGGGGTGATCAAGATGGTGATGGCCATGCGCCACGGTGTCCTGCCCAGGACCCTGCACGTGGACGAGCCGACGCCTCATGTGGACTGGACGGCCGGCCAGGTGCGGTTGCTGACCGAGTCCGTGCCCTGGAGCGGCGAGGAGCCCCGCCGGGCCGGCGTGTCCTCGTTCGGCATCAGCGGTACCAACGCCCACGTCATCCTGGAGCAGGCGCCGGCCCCGGAACCCGACCAGGACACGTCCGCCGAGTCCCCCGCCCCGGCGGGCCCCGTGCTGCTCCCGGTGTCCGCCACGAGCCCGGCCGCGCTGCGCGCGCAGGCCAGGGGGGTGCTGGACCTGCTGGAGGGCGAGGATGCTCCCGCCCCGGCCGCGGTGGGCCTGGCGCTGGCGACGGCACGGGCACACTTCGAACGCCGTGCGGTCGTCCTCGGCGCGAGCCGCGACGACCTCCTCACCGGCCTGCGGGCCCTGGCAGCCGGTGAGACCACCACGGGCCTGGTCGAAGC
>NZ_JBFAWY010000090.1:0-2383 GCF_040680575.1 Streptomyces sp. NPDC052020 | reverse complement strand
AGCGGCCGGCCCCCGGCACGCTCCTGCCCATAAGTGGCCAGCAGCGCCTGCGCCTCGATCGGATCACCCAGCCGGGTACCGGTCCCATGCGCCTCGACCACATCGACATCACTCGCCGCCAGCCGCGCGTCCGCCAGCGCCCGACGGATCACACGCTGCTGCGCCGGCCCGCTGGGGGCGGTGAGACCGTTGCTGGCACCGTCCTGGTTCACCGCACTGCCCCGCACCACCGCCAGCACCCGATGCCCACGGGCCCTGGCCACCGACAGTCGCTCCAGCAGGAGCACGGCTACGCCCTCGCCCCAAGCCATGCCGTCCGCCGCGGACGCGAACGCCTTGATCCTGCCGTCCGGGGCCATGGCCCGCTGGCGGCTGAACTCGATGAACGCGCCCGGTGTCGCGAGGACGGCGACGCCGCCCGCGAGGGCCATGTCGCACTCGTCGTTCCGCAGGGCCTGCACCGCCAGGTGCAGCGCCACCAGCGACGACGAACACGCCGTGTCCACCGTCACCGCGGGACCCTGCAACCCCAGGGTGTAAGCGATGCGCCCGGAGGCCACGGCGGAGGCGTTGCCGGTCACCACGTAGCCCTCGGTGCCTTCCGGGGCGATCCGGATGTCCGGCGCGTAGTCCTGGTAGCCGCAGCCCACATACACGCCCACATCGGTGCCGCGCACGGACGTCGGATCGATACCGGCCCGCTCGAAGACCTCCCAGGAGGCCTCCAGGAGCTGCCGCTGCTGGGGGTCCATCGCCAGCGCCTCACGCGGCGAGATCCCGAAGAAGCCCGCGTCGAACCCGGCGGCGTCGTCGAGAAAAGACCCGTTGCGGACGTAGGTCGTGCCCTCCCTGCCCAACTCGGGGTCGTAGAGGGAGGCGATGTCCCAGCCGCGCTCCTCGGGTATCTCCGAGACGATGTCCTTCTCGGCGGCGACGGCTTCCCAGAGGTCCTCGGGGGACTTGATCCCGCCGGCGAACCGACAGCTCATGCCGACGATCGCCATGGGTTCCTGCCGTCGCCCCGCCTGCCGACGACTCTCCTTGCGAAGTCTGTCGTTCTCCTTGAGCGAGGCACGCAGAGCCTCTACCAACTGGTCGTTGGAATTCGTCATCCGGCTGTGGTCTTCCGCTAGTCGATGATGTGGCCGATTCGGGCATGTCCGATCGGGCGGATCGGGGCGGCCGTCAGGACTGAGAGGTCCCGAGCGCCATACGGACCAAGGCGTCACTGTCCAGGTCGTCGATCGACGGCGTCGGCTCCGCTTCGTCGCCGATCCCGCCTTCACCGGATACATCCGGCGCGTCTCCATCCGGCGTCGGCCGGGGACCGAGACCGGTGAGCCGCAGGATCACGTCGAGGATGCCCGCGTCGCGCAACCGGTCCAGCGGAAGGGCGGCAAGCGCGTGACGTACCTGTCCCTCCCAGTCGGAGGGCGCTGGTTCGGCTGCCCCCGCCACATACTCCCGGTGGAGGTGGGCTGCGAGTTCGGCGGGCGTCGGATAGTCGTAGACGAGGGTGGCGGGCAGCTTTGCCCCCACCGCCGTGGACAGGCGGTTGCGCAGCTGTACGGCGATGAGCGAGTCGAAGCCGAGCTCCGTGAAGGAACGGTTCTCCCCAACCCGGTCCGCGGCGGTATGGCCGAGCACGGCCGCCGTGTGCGTGCGTACCAGGTCCAGAAGGCCGCGCTCGCGCTCGCCCGCCGGGAGCGCGGCGAGCGCCGCCAGGGCGGGCGGCTGCCCGGAACGTACCGACGCATCGCCTCCCGGTGGTACGGTGCCGGCCGCATCGTCGGGTGCGGCGAGCGCCTTCCGTGCTTCCGGGATGTCCTTGAGCAGGCTGCTGGGGCGGGAGACGGTGAACGCGGACGTGAACTTCGCCCAGTCCACGTCGGCCACGGCGACGAACGTCTCGTCGTGTTCCAGCGCCCTCTCCAGTTCCCTCAGGGCCCTGTCGACGTCCATCGGACGGATACCACGCCGCTGCCAGTACATGGCGTCGGCCGCCTCGCCCATCCCGTCTCCGGCCCACAGTCCCCAGGCAACCGAGGTAGCGGGCTCGCCGCGGGCCCTGCGGTGGGCCGCGAGGGCATCGAGGTAGGCGTTGGCCGCCGCGTAGCCGCCCTGGCTGCCGCTGCCCCACACTCCGGCGTTGGAGGAGTAGAGGACGAAGGCGTCCAAGGGCTTGTCACGCAGCAGGTCGTCGAGAACCCGTGCACCATCGACCTTCGCAGCCAGCGTTCGTACGAGGTCGTCGGGTCCCATGGCCTCCAGGGGCACGCCGCCCGGGGCACCGGCGGCGTGTATGACGGTGGTGAGGGGGGCGTCCTCGGGTATGTCCGCGAGGATACGGTGCACCGCCTCCCGGTCGGTGACATCACATGCC
>NZ_JBFAWY010000089.1:0-2475 GCF_040680575.1 Streptomyces sp. NPDC052020 | reverse complement strand
CAACTACGCCGCCGCCAACGCCTTCCTCGACGCCCTCGCCCACCACCGCCGAACCCACGGCCTGCCCGCCCACTCCCTCGGCTGGGGCCTGTGGAACACCGGCCAGGGCATGGCCGCCGGCCTCACCCGCAGCGACCTCGCCCGGCTCGACAGCGGGCCGCTGCTCCACCTGACCACCGCGCAGAACCTCGCCCAGTTCGACGCCGCCCTCACCACGCGTCACCCGGCGCTGCTCCCCGTCCGGATCAACCCCCGGCACCCCGTCCAGCCGCTCACCGCGAACCTCCGTCCCGCCGCCGCGAGGCCCACCGCGCACACGGCGGCGCCGGCGGCCGGGGGTCCGCAGCTCGCGACCCGGCTCGGTGGCCTCAACCCCGCGGAGCGCGCACGCGCGGTGCTGGACCTGGTCCGTACGCATGTCGCCGGGGTGCTGCACCACGACAGCCCGAGCGCCGTGGACCCCAAGCGGGCCTTCACCGAGATCGGCTTCGACTCGCTGTCGTCGGTGGAGCTGCGCAACCGGCTGAACAAGGAGGCGGACCTGCGGCTGCCCGCCACCCTCGTCTTCGACTACCCGACGCCGCAGGCGCTCGCCGACCACCTGGACGACACGCTCTTCGGCGACGCGGCCCCGGCGGCGCCCGCGATCCCCGTGGCGCCGTCCGGCGCGGAGCCCGACGAGCCCATCGCGATCGTCGGCATGAGCTGCCGCTACCCCGGCGGCGTCACCAGCCCCGAAGAGCTCTGGGAGTTGCTGGCCGAGGGCCGGGACGGCGTCTCGACGTTCCCCGCCGACCGCGGCTGGCACGTCGAGGAGATCTTCGACCCGGAGCCGGGCACGCCCGGGAAGACCTACTCGATCGAGGGTGGCTTCCTGCACGACGCGGCGGAGTTCGACGCCGAGTTCTTCGGCATCTCCCCCCGCGAGGCCCTCGCCACCGACCCCCAGCAGCGCCTTCTCCTGGAGGCGTCCTGGGAGGCCCTGGAGCGGGCCGGGCTCGACCCGCACGCCCTGCGCGGCAGCCGCACCGGCGTCTTCACCGGCATCATGTACCACGACTACGCCTCGCGCCTCGGCGACTCCCCCGTCCCCGAGGGCGTCGACGCCTACCTCGGCAACGGCAGCCTGGGCAGCGTCGCCTCCGGCCGCGTCTCGTACACCCTCGGCCTCGAAGGCCCGGCGGTGACGGTGGACACCGCGTGCTCCTCCTCGCTGGTGGCGCTGCACTGGGCGATCCAGGCGCTGCGCGGCGGCGAGTGCTCGCTCGCCCTCGCCGGTGGCGCGACGGTGATGTCGACGCCGGACACCTTCATCGACTTCAGCCGGCAGCGGGGACTGGCGAGCGACGGGCGCATCCGTTCGTTCGCCGAGGGCGCGGACGGCACCGGCTGGGGCGAGGGCGTCGGCGTGCTGGTGGTCGAGCGCCTGTCGGACGCCCGGCGCAACGGCCACCAGGTCCTCGCGGTGATCCGCGGCTCCGCCGTCAACCAGGACGGCGCCAGCAACGGCCTCACCGCCCCCAACGGCCCCTCCCAGCAGCGCGTCATCACCCAGGCGCTGGGCAACGCCCGCCTCTCCCCCGCCGACATCGACGCGGTGGAGGCGCACGGCACCGGCACCGTCCTCGGCGACCCCATCGAGGCACAGGCCCTCATCGCCACCTACGGCCAGAACCGGCCCGAGGACGGCCCCCTGTGGCTCGGCTCCATCAAGTCCAACATCGGCCACACCCAGGCCGCCGCCGGTGTCGCCGGCATCATCAAGATGGTCATGGCCATGCGGCACGGGGTGCTCCCGCGGACCCTGCACGTGGACGAGCCGTCGAAGAAGGTCGACTGGTCGGCGGGCCGGGTCGAGCTGCTGACCGAGGCCAGGCCGTGGGAGAGCGAGCGGCCCAGGCGCGCGGGCGTGTCCTCGTTCGGCATCAGCGGCACCAACGCCCACGTCATCATCGAAGAGGCCCCCCGGCAGCCGGAGCCGGAGGGGACGGAGCCGCCGTCCGCGCCGCCGCTGCCGGTGACCCTCAGCGCCCGTACGGCCGACGCGCTGAAGGCACAGGCCCAGGCCCTGGTGGAGCTGCTGGAGGGCGAGGACGCCCCCCGCCCGGCGGACATGGCCGTGGCGCTGGCGACCAAGCGAGCCCAGCTGGAGCGCCGCGCGGCGGTCGTCGGCGCGGACCGCGACGAGGTACTGGCGGGCCTGCGGGCCGTGGCGGCGGGCGACGCCCCGGTCGAAGGGACCGTCACCGAGGGCCGGCTGGCGTTCCTCTTCACCGGCCAGGGCGCCCAGCGCGTCGGCATGGGCGCCGGACTCGCCGCCGCCTACCCCGTCTTCGCGCAGGCCCTGGACGAGGTCTGCGCCCACCTCGACCCGCTGCTCCCGCGCCCGCTGAAGGACGTACTGTTCGCGGCCGAGGGCACGGCGGAGGCCGCGCTGCTGGACCGCACCGAGTACGCCCAGCCCGCCCTCTTCGC
>NZ_JBFAWY010000088.1:0-2606 GCF_040680575.1 Streptomyces sp. NPDC052020 | reverse complement strand
GGAGGGGCCGGAGGAGCCGTCCGGGACGGTGCCCGTCGTGCTGTCCGCACAGGGACCGCGGGCGCTGGAGCGGCTCGCGGGACGCCTCCACGCGCACCTGACCGAAAAGCCGGACACCGACCTCTACTCCCTCGCCCACGCCCTCGCCACCACCCGCGCCCCGCTCGACGACCGGGCCGTCGTCCTCGCCGACGACCGTGAGACACTCCTCGCCTCCCTGCGGGCACTGCGAGACGGCGACCCCGACCAGGCGACCACCGTGATGGGGACGGCCCGAGGCTCCCACGGCACGGTTTTCGTCTTCCCCGGACAGGGCTCGCAGTGGGTGGGCATGGCGCTGCGGCTGCTGGAGAGTTCGGAGGTCTTCCGCGAGCGTATACACGAGTGCGCGGTCGCGCTGGCCGAGTTCACCGACTGGTCACTGCTCGATGTGCTGAAGGGCGAGCCGGGCGCTCCCGGCCTCGACCGGGTCGACGTCGTCCAGCCGGTCCTCTTCGCCGTCATGGTGTCGCTCGCCGCGGTCTGGGAGTCCTACGGCGTCCGGCCCGACGCGGTGGCGGGACACTCGCAGGGTGAGATCGCCGCGGCCTGCGTCGCGGGTGCCCTCACCCTGTCGGACGCGGCCCGGGTGGTCGCGCTGCGCAGCCAGGCGCTGGCCGAGCTGGCGGGAACGGGTGGCATGGTGTCGGTGGCCGAACCGGTCGACCGGGTCGAGGATCGCATCCGGCGCTGGGAAGGGCGGCTCACGGTCGCCGCGGTGAACAGCCCTGCCTCCGTCGTGGTGTCCGGCGACCCGCGGGCGCTCGACGAACTCCAGGCCGACTGCGCCGAGTCCGGGGTCCGCACCCGCAGGGTCCCGGTGGACTACGCGTCGCACTCGCCCCACGTCGAGGTCATACGAGACCGGCTCGCCGCACTGCTGGCCCCCGTCCGGCCCCGGCCGGCGTCCGTGCCGTTCTATTCGGCCGTCACCGGCGAGAAACGGGACACCACCGACCTCGACGGCGCCTACTGGTACGAGAACTTGCGCCGGCCCGTCCGGCTCGACCAGGTCACCCGTGCCCTGCTCGACTCCGGGCACCGCGCCTTCATCGAGGTCAGCGCCCACCCGGTGCTCACGGTCGCGCTCGACGAGAGCCTCGCCGACAGCGGTGTTCAGGAGGCCTTCGCCTTCGGCACGCTGCGCCGGGACGAGGGCGGCCCGGACCGCTTCCTCGCCGCGCTGGCGCAGGCGTACGTGCGCGGGCTCGACGTCTCCTGGCCGACCCTGTTCGCCCCACGCCCGCGCCAGACGGTGCAGCTGCCCACGTACCCCTTCCAGCGCGAGCCGTACTGGCTCGATCCGGTGGCCACGGGCGCCGACCTCACCGCCACCGGTCTCACGTCCGCGGACCACCCGCTGCTGGGGGTGCTGGTCGCCCGGGCCGAGGGGGAGGGGCTGCTGCTCAGCGGTCTGCTGGCGCTGCGCACGCATCCCTGGCTGGCGGACCACGCCCTCGCGGGCACGCCCCTCCTCCCGGGCACGGCCTTCCTGGAACTCGCCCTTCGGGCCGCCGACGCGGTCGGCTGCTCCCACGTCGACGACCTGACCGTCCTGGCCCCCCTGCGGATCTCCGAGAACGGCGGGCACCACATCCAGGCCGAGGTGGGCGCGTACGACCCCGACGGGCGAAGGCCGCTGACCATCCACTCCCGGCCCGCCACCGACCCAGGCGCGATCTGGACCAAGCACGCGGTGGGCTACCTGACCTCCGACCTCCCGGAGGCCGGAAGCCCCGGCACGGCGTGGCCACCGCCCGGCGCCCGCCCCGTCGAGCACGCGGACCCGTACGGGACGCTGGCGGCACGCGGCTACGACTACGGCTCGGCGTTCCAGGGACTGCGCGCACTGTGGCAGCGGGGCGACGAGGTGTACGCCGAGGTCGAACTGGACGAGACCGAAGCCGCCGAGGCCGGCCGCTTCCTCGTGCACCCGGCCCTGCTGGACGCGGCCCTGCACCCGGTCGCACTCGGTATCTTGGGCGCACAGGCCCAGGGCGCGGTGCCCTTCGCCTTCGGTGAGGCCACCGTGCACGCCCGGGGAGCGGACCGTCTTCGGGTACGGCTCCGTCGCGAGGCATCCGACCGCATCACGCTCACGGCGACGGACTCCCAGGGCGAACCGGTCCTGTCCGTGCGTTCCGTCGTCCTGCGCCCGCTCGACTGGCGGTTGGTGGCCACGCCGGGCGATCTGCTCCACCGCGTGGAGTGGGAGCCGATGCCGTCCGCTGACGACCACCAGGGCGGTGAAAGCACGCAGCCGGTGGTGGTGCGGGTGCCTGGTGGTGGTGCGGAGCAGGCCGTGTCCGCTGTTCTGGGCCGGTTGCGTGACGAGCTTGCCGGTGAGAGTGCCGTGGTGGTGGTGACGGCTTCCGGTGATGTGGCGGGGGCCGCGGTGGGCGGTTTGGTGCGTTCGGTTCAGGCGGAGTATCCGGGGCGGGTCTTCCTGGTGGAGGCGGATGCCGGTTGCGGGCCGGAGGTGCTGGCGGCTGTGGTCGCCGGTGGTGAGCCTCATGTGCGGCTGCGGGACGGCGCGTTGCTGGTGCCGCGTCTGAGGCGGGCCGGTG
>NZ_JBFAWY010000087.1:0-2734 GCF_040680575.1 Streptomyces sp. NPDC052020 | reverse complement strand
GGAGGGGCCGGAGGAGCCGTCCGGGACGGTGCCCGTCGTGCTGTCCGCACAGGGACCGCGGGCGCTGGAGCGGCTCGCGGGACGCCTCCACGCGCGCCTGACCGAAAAGCCGGACACCGACCTCTACTCCCTCGCCCACGCGCTGGCTGTGGGGCGGGCGGTGTTCGATCATCGTGCGGTGGTGGTGGGTCGGTCGCGTGAGGAGTTGCTGGCGGGGCTGGAGTGTGTGGCGGCCGGTGGTGCTGGTGGGGATGTGCTGGTGGGGCGTGCGGGTGGCGCGCGGAAGCTGGCGTTGGTGTTTGCGGGGCAGGGCAGTCAGCGGGTCGGGATGGGCCGGGAGTTGTATGCGCTGAGTCCGGTGTTCGCGGGGGCGTTTGATGAGGTGTGTGCGGCTTTCGACGGGTTGCTGGAGCGGCCGTTGCGGGAGCTGGTGCTGGGTGCGGGGTCGGATGAGGGGACTTTGGCGCAGACCCGGTTCGCGCAGCCTGCGGTCTTCGCTGTCGAGGTGGCGTTGTTCCGGTTGCTGGAGTCGTTGGGTGTGCGTCCGGACTTTGTGGCGGGGCATTCGGTCGGTGAGCTGGTGGCCGCGTATGTGGCGGGGGTGTGGTCGTTGCCGGATGCTGCTCGGTTGGTGGCGGCTCGGGGGCGGCTGATGCAGGCGGCGCCTGGCGGTGGGGTGATGGTGTCGGTGCGTCTGTCCGAGGGGGAGGTTCGTGCGGGTCTTGGGGCGCTTGGTGTGGAGGGGGTGGTGTCGGTCGCGGCGGTCAACGGTCCGCGGCAGACGGTGGTTTCGGGTGATGCCGGTGAGGTGGAGCGGGTTGTCGAGTTCTGGCGGGCTCAGGGTCATCGCACCCGGAGGTTGCTGGTCAGTCATGCTTTCCACTCCTCTCATATGGAGGCGGTGGTGGAGGAGTTCCGGCGGGTCGCGGCTTCTGTGCGGTGTGCGGAGCCGCGTGTGGCGGTGGTGTCGGCGGATTCCGGGCGGGTTGCCGGGGTGGCGGAGCTGGCCGATCCGGGGTATTGGGCCGGGCACATCCGTCGTACGGTTCGTTTCGCCGACGCTGTGCGGTGTCTGCGTGGTGAGGGGGTGAGCACGTTCCTGGAAGTGGCCGGGGACCAGGCGCTTGCCCAGCAGATCGAGGAGACCCTGGACGGGCTGGACGGGGCGGACGGGGTGGGCGGGGGCCCGGGCCGGGTGGTGGCCGGTGTGACGGCGGATCCGAAGCGTCTGCTGGCCGCGCTGGCGCGGGTGCATGTCGACGGCGTGGACATCGACTGGCCCGCGTGGTTCGCCCGGACCCCGGCCACCGCCGTCGACCTGCCCACCTACCCCTTCGACCACCACCACTACTGGCTCGCCCCCCACGCCCTCGCCGGCGACGCACGCCGATTCGGCCTGGCCGACACCGCCGACCACCCCCTGCTGGGGGCGCTGGTCACCCCGGCCGAGGGGGAGGGGCTGCTGCTCAGCGGTCTGCTGTCGTTGCGCACGCATCCCTGGCTGGCGGACCACACCATCGCGGGCTCGACCCTCCTGCCCGGCACGGCCTTCCTCGAACTCGCCCTCCAGGCCGCACGAGCCGCCGACTGCGACGAGGTCACCGAACTCACCCTGGAGCAACCCCTCGTCCTGCCCGCGCGGGGAGCGGTCCAGATCCAGGTGGTGGTGCAGGGAGCCGACGAGCAGGGTCATCGCGCCCTGGCCGTCCACTCCCGCACCGCTGAAACGGACGGCGAGCACGACCGCCCGTGGACGTGTCATGCCACGGGCACGATCGCCCCGAAGGCCCCTCGTGCGCCGCAGGCCTCCGCCTGGCTGCCGGCTGGCGCCATGCCGCTCGACCTGGACGACGCCTACCCCCGTCTCGCCGACGACGGCTACGCGTACGGCCCCGCCTTCCGGGGCCTGCGGGCCGCCTGGTCCTCGGGCACCGACCTCTACGCCGAGGTGGAGATCGCCGAGTCACAGCGCGCAGAGGCCGCCCGCTGCGGTCTGCACCCGGCGCTCCTCGACGCCGTGCTGCACGCCTTGGCCGTGGACGGACTCACGGACGGCGGAGGCACCCAGGTGCCGTTCTCCTTCACCGGCGTACGGCTCCACGCGCACGGCGCGACCGTGCTGCGGGCCCGGCTGCGGCGGACGGACAGCGGTGTCGCCATCACTCTCACGGACCCGACGGGCGAGATCGTCGCGGATATCGGCTCGCTGGCGATGCGAGCGTTCGACGCACGGGGTGCCGTCGCCGTGACAGGGCGGCGGCTGCACGTGGTGCGGTGGACGCCCCTGCCGGCGGAAGCCGCCGGCGACGGGGCCTTGCCGGACGCGGTGGTGGTGCGGGTGCCTGCCGCTGGTGGCACGGTGTCGCAGGTGGTGGCTGGTGCCCTGGACGAGGTGCGGGATCGCCTCAGTGGTGATGGGCGTGTCGTGGTGGTGACGGCTTCCGGTGATGTGGCGGGGGCCGCGGTGGGCGGTTTGGTGCGTTCGGTTCAGGCGGAGTACCCGGGGCGGGTCTTCCTGGTGGAGGCGGATGCCTCCGGTGGGGAGGAGCTGTTGGGGGCCGCGCTCGCCGGTGGTGAGCCTCATGTGCGGCTGCGGGATGGTCAGGTGCTGGTGCCACGCCTGACACGGGCCGGTGAGCCGGTGGGTGCGGGGCCGGTGTTCGGTCCGGAGGGCACGGTGCTGGTGACGGGTGCCACGGGAACGCTGGGCCGGTTGGTGGTGCGGCATCTTGTG
>NZ_JBFAWY010000086.1:0-2881 GCF_040680575.1 Streptomyces sp. NPDC052020 | reverse complement strand
GGGCGGAAACCCCCTAACACTTAGCACTCATCGTTTACGGCGTGGACTACCAGGGTATCTAATCCTGTTTGATCCCCACGCTTTCGCACATCAGCCTTAACGAGAGTTCGCTCGCTCACCTTAGAATTCTCATCTTGACTACCTGTGTCGGTTTGCGGTACGGGCACCACAATTCTAGCTAGAGGCTTTTCTTGGCAGTGTGAAATCAACGACTCGAGGAAACAATTTCCTCTCCCCATCACAGCTCAATCTTAAGAGTGCCGGATTTGCCTAACACTCAATCTCACTGCTTGGACGTACAATCCAATCGTACGCTTCGCCTATCCTACTGCGTCCCCCCATCGCTTAAAACGAATAATGGTGGTACAGGAATATCAACCTGTTATCCATCGCCTACGCCTATCGGCCTCAGCTTAGGACCCGACTAACCCAGAGCGGACGAGCCTTCCTCTGGAAACCTTAGTCAATCGGTGGACGGGATTCTCACCCGTCTTTCGCTACTCACACCGGCATTCTCACTTCTAAGCGCTCCACATGTCCTTGCGATCATGCTTCAACGCCCTTAGAACGCTCTCCTACCATTGTCCTTACGGACAATCCACAGCTTCGGTAATATGTTTAGCCCCGGTACATTTTCGGCGCAGTGTCACTCGACTAGTGAGCTATTACGCACTCTTTAAATGATGGCTGCTTCTAAGCCAACATCCTAGTTGTCTGGGCAACGCCACATCCTTTTCCACTTAACATATATTTTGGGACCTTAGCTGGTGGTCTGGGCTGTTTCCCTTTCGAACACGGACCTTATCACCCGCGTTCTGACTCCCAAGTTAAATTGATTGGCATTCGGAGTTTGTCTGAATTCGGTAACCCGATAAGGGCCCCTCGTCCAAACAGTGCTCTACCTCCAATAATCATCACTTGAGGCTAGCCCTAAAGCTATTTCGGAGAGAACCAGCTATCTCCAGGTTCGATTGGAATTTCTCCGCTACCCACAACTCATCCGCTCACTTTTCAACGTAAGTCGGTTCGGTCCTCCATTCAGTGTTACCTGAACTTCAACCTGGTCATGGGTAGATCACCTGGTTTCGGGTCTACGACCAAATACTCAACGCCCTATTCAGACTCGCTTTCGCTACGGCTCCACATTCACTGCTTAACCTTGCATCAAATCGTAACTCGCCGGTTCATTCTACAAAAGGCACGCCATCACCCATTAACGGGCTCTGACTACTTGTAAGCACACGGTTTCAAGTTCTATTTCACTCCCCTTCCGGGGTACTTTTCACCTTTCCCTCACGGTACTGGTTCACTATCGGTCACTAGAGAGTATTTAGCCTTGGGAGATGGTCCTCCCAGATTCCGACGGAATTTCTCGTGTTCCGTCGTACTCAGGATCCACTCAAGAGTGAACAAACTTTCGACTACAGGATTATTACCTTCTTTGATTCATCTTTCCAGATGATTCGTCTAGTCTGTTCTTTTGTAACTCCGTATAGAGTGTCCTACAACCCCAACAAGCAAGCTCGTTGGTTTGGGCTCTTCCCGTTTCGCTCGCCGCTACTCAGGGAATCGATTTTTCTTTCTCTTCCTGCGGGTACTAAGATGTTTCAGTTCTCCGCGTCTGCCTTCAGATATGCTATGTATTCACATATCGATAACACGACATAACTCGTGCTGGGTTTCCCCATTCGGAAATCTCTGGATCAAAGCTTACTTACAGCTCCCCAAAGCATATCGTCGTTAGTAACGTCCTTCGTCGGCTTCTAGTGCCAAGGCATCCACCGTGCGCCCTTAATAACTTAATCTTTTTTGACTTTCAACACGAACAAGTCGGTTGAAAACCCAAAATGTTATTAATCTGTGAGTGTTCTTTCGAACACTAGCGATTATTTCTTTTTGAATTCAAAGCTTGTTAAAAAACTCTAATTCACTCGGTTTTGCTTGGTAAAATCATAAATTTTACTTACTTATCTAGTTTTCAATGTACAAAATAATGCAATGAATACTCCAATGAGCATTCAAAACTGAATACAATATGTCAATGTTATTCCTGCATCTTCGTAAGAAGATGTTCCGAATATATCCTTAGAAAGGAGGTGATCCAGCCGCACCTTCCGATACGGCTACCTTGTTACGACTTCACCCCAATCATTTGTCCCACCTTCGACGGCTAGCTCCATAAATGGTTACTCCACCGGCTTCGGGTGTTACAAACTCTCGTGGTGTGACGGGCGGTGTGTACAAGACCCGGGAACGTATTCACCGTAGCATGCTGATCTACGATTACTAGCGATTCCAGCTTCATGTAGTCGAGTTGCAGACTACAATCCGAACTGAGAACAACTTTATGGGATTTGCATGACCTCGCGGTTTAGCTGCCCTTTGTATTGTCCATTGTAGCACGTGTGTAGCCCAAATCATAAGGGGCATGATGATTTGACGTCATCCCCACCTTCCTCCGGTTTGTCACCGGCAGTCAACCTAGAGTGCCCAACTTAATGATGGCAACTAAGCTTAAGGGTTGCGCTCGTTGCGGGACTTAACCCAACATCTCACGACACGAGCTGACGACAACCATGCACCACCTGTCACTTTGTCCCCCGAAGGGGAAGGCTCTATCTCTAGAGTTTTCAAAGGATGTCAAGATTTGGTAAGGTTCTTCGCGTTGCTTCGAATTAAACCACATGCTCCACCGCTTGTGCGGGTCCCCGTCAATTCCTTTGAGTTTCAACCTTGCGGTCGTACTCCCCAGGCGGAGTGCTTAATGCGTTAGCTGCAGCACTAAGGGGCGGAAACCCCCTAACACTTAGCACTCATCGTTTACGGCGTGGACTACCAGGGTATCTAATCCTGTTTGATCCCCACGCTTTCGCACATCAGC
>NZ_JBFAWY010000085.1:0-2894 GCF_040680575.1 Streptomyces sp. NPDC052020 | reverse complement strand
CTGCCTGACCAGGCCGTTGGTCTGGCCACCCTCCGCCGTAACGACGGTGGTCTCCACCGTCTCACCACCTCTCTGGCCGAAGCGTGGGCCAACGGTCTGCCCGTCGACTGGGACATCCATCACCCCACCACTGCCGGTCCCGTCGTTCCCGACATCCCCGATCTGCCCACCTACCCCTTCCAGCGCGAGCACTACTGGCCGGAGGCCCTCGCCGGCACCGGTGACGTATCGTCCGTCGGTGTCGGTGCGGCAGAGCACCCCTTGCTCGGTGCCGCTGTGCCGTTGGCGGACTCCGACGGCTTCCTGTTCACGGCGAGCCTGTCGCTCCGTACCCATCCCTGGCTGGCCGACCACGCCGTGTCCGGGACCGTACTGCTGCCCGGAACCGCGTACGTCGAATTGGCGTTCCGGGCCGGAGACCAGGTCGGCTGCGACCTGGTCGAGGAGCTGACCCTCGACGCCCCGCTGGTACTGCCACGCCGCGGCGGGGTGCAGGTACAACTGGTCATCGGAGCGGGCGACGAATCCGGACGCCGTACGTTCGGCCTCTACACACGTCCTGAGGGCGCGGCAGCCGGATCCGGTTCCGTCCGTCCCGAAGAGGGGACGGAATGGACGCGGCACGCCACCGGTGTGCTCGCCAGGCGGGCCTCGTCCGAGACAGCCGTGACCGAGACGGGAGCCTGGCCCCCGCCGGGGGCGGAGCCGGTAGACGTGAACGATCTGTACGAGCGCCTCGAAGCGCGTGGCTACGGCTATGGACCCGTCTTCCAGGGCGTTCGCGGCGTATGGCGGCGCGGTGACGAGGTGTTCGCGGAGGTATCTCTGCCGACGGAGCCCACCGGAGCCGAAGCCGCACGGTTCGGGCTTCACCCAGCCCTGCTCGACGCGGCTGTCCAGGCGGCGGGAGCGGGCGGCGCGTTCGGTGCCGGCACGCGGCTGCCGTTCGCCTGGAGCGGGGTCTCCCTGCACGCGGTGGGCGCTTCCGCACTGCGGGTACGGGTCACCCCCCTGGGGCCGGACACGGTGTCGCTGGCCGCTGCCGACAGCACCGGGGAGCCGGTGTTCACCGCGGACTCCCTCACGGTGCTGCCCGTCGACCCGGCGCAGCTGGCGGCCCTGGGCGACCCGGCCATGGAGTCGCTGCACCTCGTGGAGTGGATGGTGTGGGACGGTGCCGAGAGTGAGCCGTCCGGGACATCGGCCCCCGCTTCGGGCAACACGGTCGTCGTGGGCGAAGACGGGTTCGCGGCCGGGCTCGTCCGGGCCTTGCGGACCGGCGGTGCCACGGTCGGACAGTTCTCGGACCTGGCCGCCCTCGCACAGGCCGTCGAGCGGGGCGAGGCCCTCGCTCCCGTCACCGTGCTGGTCCCGTGCCCGGCCCCCGGCCCCGGTGGCCCCGAGCGCGTACGCGAGGCGGTGCACGGAGCGCTGGAACTGATGCAGGCCTGGCTCGCCGACGACCGATGGGAGACGTCGCGCCTGGTCCTGGTGACCCGGCAAGCGGTCGCCGCCCTTGGCGAGGACGACATCCGGTCGATGGGCCACGCTGCGGTATGGGGACTGGGCAGATCCGCCCAGACGGAGAGCCCGGGGCGGTTCGTCCTGCTGGACGTCGGTCCGCATCTCGATGGCGACGGGATTCCCGGGCCGGCCGGCGACGTACTGGCGAAGGCCCTCGACTCGGACGAGCCGCAGTTGGCCGTGCGGGAAGGCGCGGTGCTCGTGCCCCGGCTCGGACGCGCTGCCGCGACGACCGTGGTGGACGGGTTCGGCGCGCTGCCGATTCCTGCCGCACCCGCCCTCTGGCGGCTGGAGCCGGGCGGTGACGGCACCCTGGAGAGCCTCTCCCTGGCGCCTGTCGTTCCTCCCACGGACGCACCGGACCGGGAGCCCCGGGACGCGCGGGATCTCCTGGAACCCCTCGGCCCCGGACAGGTCCGCATCGCCGTCCGGGCCACCGGCCTCAACTTCCGCGACGTGCTGATCGCCCTCGGTATGTACCCCGACCCGGCGCTGATGGGCACCGAGGGCGCGGGCGTGGTGACCGAGACCGGGCCCGGCGTGAGCGGTCTGGCACCGGGCGACCGGGTCATGGGCATGCTCACGGGGGCGTATTCCCCGTCCGTCGTCGCCGACGAGCGGACCGTCGTACGGATGCCGGAGAGCTGGTCGTTCGTCGAGGCGGCCGCCGTACCGGTGGTGTTCCTGACCGCCTACTACGCACTGCGCGACCTGGCGAACGTCCAGCCCGGCGAACGCCTCCTGGTGCACTCCGCCGCCGGCGGCGTGGGCATGGCCGCCGTACAACTCGCCCGGCACTGGGGCATGGAGGTCCACGGCACCGCCAGCGAGGGCAAGTGGCAGGCACTTCGCCAGCTCGGTCTCGACGACGCGCACCTCGCCAGCTCCCGCACCATGGACTTCGAGTCCAAGTTCCGCGACGGGTCCGGCGGAGCGGGCATGGATGTCGTACTGAACTCGCTCACCCGCAACTTCGTGGACGCCTCGCTGCGGCTGCTCTCCCCCGGCGGCCGCTTCATCGAGATGGGCAAGACCGACGTACGCGAGGCGGACAAGGTCGCCATCGACCACCCCGGAGTCCTCTACCGGGCCTTCGACCTCGGCGAGGCCGGTCCCGAACGCATCGGCGAGATGCTCACCGAGATCCTCACGCTCTTCGAACGCGGCGTGCTCCACCACCTGCCCGTCAAGACCTGGGACATTCGCCGGGCTCGCAACGCCTTCCGTTACGTCAGCCAGGCCCGCCACATCGGCAAGGTCGTGCTCACCGTGCCTTCGGGGTGGGATCCGGAGGGATCGGTGCTGGTGACGGGTGGTACCGGTGTGCTGGGTGCTGTGGTGGCCCGGCATGTGGTGCGGGCCTGGGGGGT
>NZ_JBFAWY010000084.1:0-3086 GCF_040680575.1 Streptomyces sp. NPDC052020 | reverse complement strand
AGCGGCCGGCCCCCGGCACGCTCCTGCCCATAAGTGGCCAGCAGCGCCTGCGCCTCGATCGGATCACCCAGCCGGGTACCGGTCCCATGCGCCTCCACCACATCGACATCACTCGCCGCCAGCCGCGCGTCCGCCAGCGCCTGACGGATCACACGCTGCTGCGCCGGCCCGTTCGGAGCCGTCAGACCGTTGCTGGCACCGTCCTGGTTCACCGCACTGCCCCGCACCACCGCCAGCACCCGATGCCCACGACGCCGCGCGTCGGACAACCGCTCCACCAGCAGCATCCCGACACCCTCGGCCGGGCCGAACCCGTCCGCCGACGACGCGAACGCCTTGGACCGCCCGTCGGCGGCCAGCCCACGCTGCCGGCTGAACTCCACGAAGGTCGTGGGCGTCGACATCACCGTCACACCGCCCGCGAGGGCCATGTCGCACTCGCCCTTGCGCAGCGCCTGCACCGCCAGGTGCAGCGCCACCAGGGACGACGAACACGCCGTGTCCACCGTCACCGCGGGACCCTCCAGGCCCAGCGAGTAGGAAACGCGGCCCGACATGACACTGGCCGCGTTGCCGGTGCCGACGTAGCCCTCCAGGTCTTCCGGCGGGTTTTGCAGAAGCGTCGCGTAGTGGGGCCCGTTGGTGCCGGCGAAGACGCCGACTGCCTGTCCGCGCAGGGACACCGGGTCGATGCCCGCACGTTCCACGGCCTCCCAAGAGGTCTCGAGGAGCAGCCGTTGCTGGGGGTCCATCGCCAGCGCCTCACGCGGCGAGATCCCGAAGAAGCCGGCGTCGAACTCTCCCGCGCCGTCGACGAATCCGCCGGCCCGGCAGTACGTACGACCGGATGCGTCCGGGTCCGGGTCGTACAGTCCTTCGACGTCCCACCCACGGTTCCGGGGGAACTCCGAGATGGCGTCAGTGCCCTCGGACACCAGCCGCCACAGGTCCTCCGGCGAGCCCACTCCGCCCGGCAGCCGGCACGCCATGCCCACGATCGCCACCGGCTCATCGGCCACCGCCGACTCGCGGAGCGCCAACTCCTGCCCGCCCTGCTCGCCGAGGACCTCCGCGAGCAGAAACTCCGCCAGTATCTGCGGGGTCGGGTAGTCGAAGACGAGGGTGGCCGGGAGGTTGAGGCCGGTGACGTTCCTGAGGCGGTTACGCAGTTCCACCGCTGTCAGCGAGTCGAAGCCGAGTTCGCGGAACGCACGGCGGGTGTCGACCGCTTCCGGCGAGGGGTGGTCAAGGACCACGGCCAAGTTCTCGCGGACCAGGTCCAGTACGCGGCGCTGCTGCTCGGGGGCGGAGAGGGTGGAGATCTCCCGGCTGAGAAGGGTGTCTTCGACCGTCGGAGCCTGCTGCTCCTCAAGCGCCCTGCGCGCCTCGGGCAGATCGGCGAGCAACGGGCTCGGTCTGGCAACCGTGAAACCGGGGGCGAAGCTCGTCCAGTCGATGTCCGCCACCGTGACGGCGGTCTCGCCGTGGTCCAGCACGGTGCCCAGTGCGGTGAGCGCCGCGCCGGGGGCGAGTGGCCGCAGTCCCAGCCGGCGCAACCGCTCACTGTTCGGGCCTTCGGTGATGGTGCTGCTGCCCTCCCAGGGGCTCCAGGCCACGGAGGTCACGGCGAATCCGTCGGCGCGGCGCTGCTCGGCGAGTGCGTCCAGGAAGGCCGTGCCCGCCGCGTACGCGCCCTGGCCGGCGCCGCCCCAGATCCCGGCGACCGAGGAGAAGAGGACCAGGGTGGGCGTGCTGCCCCCGTCCGCCGTGGTCTCCCGGAGCAGACTGTCCAAGTGCAGTGCGCCGGTCGCCTTCGCGGTCACGGTACGGGCGAACCCGTCCCGGTCGGCCGTCGTCAGCGCGTCGGATCCCACCATAGGCGGTATGTGCACTACGGCCGTGAGCGGGTGCTCCCCGTCCACCGACGCGAGCAGTCGCGCTGCCGCGTCCCGGTCCGCGAGGTCGCAGGTGAACACGGTGGCCCGTGCGCCCAGGTCGGCCAACTCCGCGACGAGGCCGGGCAAGCCGGCGTCCTCCGCGCCGACCGGGCTGGTGAGGAGCAGGTGTCCGGCTCCGTTGCGTGCGAGCCAGCGCGCGGTCTCGGCGGCGGCCGGGTCGTCCGCTCCGGTGACGAGCACGGTGCCGTCCTGCCGCCACCACGGCTCGGCGGTGCGGCGGGAGCCCGCGGGCGTACGTACGAGACGACGGGCCAGAACGCCCGACGCCCGGACCGCCACCTGGTCCTCGCCCGTCCCGTCTGCCCCCGCGATGAGGGCGGTCAGGTGTCGCAGCGCCTGTGCATCCGGCTCGGCGGGCAGGTCGATCAGGCCGCCCCAGCGCTCAGGATGCTCCAGTGCCGCGACGCGGCCCATGCCCCACACCATCGCCTGGGCCGGGGAGCCGAGGCGGTCCGCGCGGCCGACGGACACACCGCCACGGGTGACGCACCACAGCGGGGCCTCGATCTCCGCGTCCCCCAGCGCCTGTACCAGGGTGAGGGTCGCGGCAACACCCTGAGTGAAGGGAGCTTGGTGGCCGGGATGCGGCCGCTCGTCCCACGCGAGCAGCGAGAGCACACCGTCGATCGCGCCCTCGGCACGGTAGGCCGCCAGCGTTTCCGCGAGCTGCCGCCGATCACTCAGTGAAGACACGGACGCCTGCACGACGTCGGCGCCGGCCTCCGCGAGCGCGGACCGCACGGCGGTCGCCCGAGCCGTGGCCTCGTCCGAGGCGGAGTCCTCCGAGGCGATGACGAGCCAACGCCCGGAGAGCTCCGCGCGCTCGTCGACCGCGAAGCGCTTCCAGTCGAGCCGGTACCGCCACGCATCCTGGGCGGGGCCCTGCGAGGTAAGGGTGTTGGTGAGCCAGTAGTGGCGGTGCTGGAAGGGGTAGGTGGGGAGGTCGGGGATGTCGGGGATGGCAGGGCCGGCAGTGGTGGGGGGGTGGGTGTCCCAGTCGACGGGCAGGCCGTTGGCCCACGCTTCGGCCAGGGAGGTGGTGAGACGGTGGAGACCACCGTCGTTACGGCGGAGGGTGGCCAGACCAACGGCCTGGTCAGGCAGGTTCATGGTCAGAACAGGATGCGT
>NZ_JBFAWY010000083.1:0-3238 GCF_040680575.1 Streptomyces sp. NPDC052020 | reverse complement strand
CGCCTGGAGTTCGGTGAGCTGCCCAAGACCATCTCGGGCAAGATCCGCCGGATCGAGCTGCGCGAGGCGACCGCCGCCGGCTCCGACCGGGAGTATCTGGAGGCCGACTTCCGCTGACCGGTCCCTCCTCACGCCGGTGCGGCCGTCCCCGCGAAGGGGACGGCCGCACCGGCGTGTGCCGTCGGTCACCGGACCGCGGCGGCCGCCGTCCGGACCCGGCTCAGCACCCAGACCAGGGGGAGCGTCACCGCGCAGACCGCGGCGCCGAGCAGCGGCAGCCCCGAAACCGGGTGGCCGGCCGCGAACCAGCCGGCCGCCGCCGACCCCGCCGCGATGCCGGCGTTGCCGGCCGACGCGCCGAGGGTGGAGGCGAGATCCCCGCCGGGACCGGCCAGTTCGATGGTGATGAGCTGGAGCGCCGGGGCCAGCCCGAAGCCGAACAGGCCGAACACGGCAAGGACGACGGCGGCCGTCACCGGGTGCCCGCCGGCCCAGTGGAGCAGGGCCAGCGCGGGCACGAGCACCGCGCCGGCCACCACCAGGGTCGTCCCGGCGTCGCGGTCGGCGAAGCGTCCGCCCGCCAGCGTGCCGAGGGCCCCGGCGGCGCCGAACACGAGCAGGTAGGCGCCGACCGCGCCGCCGGAGACGCCGGTGACCTGCTGGAGATAGGTCCCGAGCAGGGTGAAGACGGTGAACTGGCCGCAGAACAGCAGCACCGCGACGCCCAGGGCGAGCAGCACCGGCCGGGTCACCACGTACCGGACCTGCGCCCGCAGCGCACCGCCCCCGCTGCCCGGCACCGGCGGCACCAGCGCGAGGGTGAGGGCGAGCGCGGCGCAGCCCAGCACGGCGATCCCCGCGAAGACCGACCGCCAGGACAGCACGTGACCGGCGTAGGTGGCCAGCGGCACGCCGAGGAGGTTGGCCGCGGCGATGCCGCCGAAGACCACGGCCACCGCACGGCCCCGGCGCTCGGGTCCGGCCAGGCTCGCGGCGGCCGCGGAGGCCACTCCGACGAACATGCCGTGCACCGCCCCCGCGACCGCGCGCACCAGGAGCAGCAGGGTGAAGTCACCCGCGACCGAGGCCACGGCGTTGGTCAGCGCGTACAGGGCCAGGGCCGAGCAGAGCAGGAGCCGGCGCGGCACCCGGATCGTCAGTGCCGTCAGCGCGGGCCCGCCGGCGCAGACCCCGAGCGCGTAGGCGGTGACCAGCAGGCCGGCGGTGCCGACCGGGACGTGCAGCCCGGAGGCGATCCGGTCGAGTATCCCCACCACGACGAACTCCGCGGTACCCACCACGAACGCGCTCAGTCCGAGCGCGCCGAGGCCCCGGCCGCCGGGCCCGCGCGGGGCGCGGGACTCGGGCGGACGGGGCGCGGGCGGGCGGAACGTCGGGGGGCGGCCGGCGTCGGTACGGGGCATGACGGACTCCTCGGTGTCGGTGGCAACGGATCCGCCGCCAGCTCACCAGCGCCCGCCCGCGCTGTCGCCGCCGACTGCCCCAAGTCGCTCCCGATCCCCGGCGGTCCCGGGACGGTGGGGGCGAAAGCCGGTCAGGTGGCCGTGGCGCCCCCGTCCACCGGCACCGCCGCGCCGGTCACGAAGGACGACCGGTCGCCGCACAGCCAGGCCGCGGCCTGCGCCACCTCGACGGGCGCGGCCATCCGCTGCTGGATCGCGTCCGCGGCGAACCGGTCCTCCAGCTCCGGAGACGTCCGCAGCACCTGTTCCATCATCTCCGTGCGCGTGCTGCCCACGACGAGGGCGTTGACGCGCACCCCCCGCTCCCCGTACTCGGCCGCGGCGGCCCGGGTCAGCCCGAGGACGGCGTGCTTGGCGGCGACGTAGGCGGCCGAGGCGCCGGTGGCCCGCGTGCCGGCCACGCTGGAGGTGTTCACGATGGAGCCGCCGCCCCGCCTCACCATCGCGGGTATCTGGTGCCGCATGCAGTTCCACACGCCGCGCACGTTGACGTCCATGGTGCGCTCGTAGACGGCGGCATCCAGCTCGTGCAGCGGGGTGCCCGCCGTCGCGTAACCGGCGTTGTTGAAGGCACAGTCGAGCCCGCCGAACTCGGTGACCGCGGCCTGGACGGCGCGTTCGGCGTCGGCGTCCGAAGCGACGTCCCCGGGCACGGCCAGGGCACGGGCCCCGGACGCGGTGAGCTCGGCGGCCAGGGCGCGCAGCCGCTCCTCGCGCCGGGCCATCAGGACGACCGCCG
This sequence comes from Streptomyces sp. NPDC052020, assembly GCF_040680575.1. Classification (NCBI taxonomy): domain Bacteria; kingdom Bacillati; phylum Actinomycetota; class Actinomycetes; order Kitasatosporales; family Streptomycetaceae; genus Streptomyces; species Streptomyces sp. NPDC052020. The sequence continues at coordinate 1,015 of NZ_JBFAWY010000083.1, read as the reverse complement.
CCCCCTCCGCGGCGAACAGCCGGGCCGCGGCCGCCCCGATGCCGCTGGAGGCACCGGTGATCATCGCGACTCTTCCGTCCAGCATCCGCTCTCCCCCGCTCATCGCCCGATGGCCTCTCTCATGTCGGAAGTACGCGCCCAGAACGTGCCGTCGGCCAGCTCCGCGTCCACCGTCCGCAGCAACGTTTCATCGATCTCGTCCAGCGAGCCGACCAGATGCCGTACGCCCGCCTCGCGCATCAGGCGCGGCTGGAAGCTGTGGACGAAGTCGGTCGGGTGGCCGATGAAACCCACCCCCAGTGCGCGGGCGTTCTCGGCGACCCGGGCGACGTCGTCGACGAACAGCGCCTGGTCGTACCGCAGTCCGAACACCTCGGTGACGATCTCGTGGAGGCCGGGCCGGAAGTCGTTGGTGCACACGTAGCCGGGGCCGTCGAACAGCTCGGCGTGGTCGCCGAGGAAGCGCTGGAAGTGGCCGGCGGGCAGTCCGCCGTAGCAGACCGTCCGCAGGCCCAGCCCCCGCAGCCGCCGTACCAGCGCGATCGCGCCCGGCGTCACGGTGACGGGATGGCGGGCGACGTAGGTGTCGCGTTCCGCGAAGTACGCCGCGAGCGCCTCGGGGCCGGTGAGGCCGCCGGGCACCGCCCGGGCCATGTTCTCCCCGGCGATGTGCTGCGGCTGGGAGAAGACGGAGCGTTCCAGCTCGGCCGTGTACCGGCCGTTCCGGCTCACCACGAAGTGATGGATCACCGGACTGAACGTGTCGTTCAGCAGTACGCCGTCGATGTTGAGCGCGGCCAGCCGGAGCTGCGCGAGACCGTGGGACATCAATCCTCCGTGAGCGTGCGGACCGGCCGCGGACGGCGGCGGCCGGGCCGGGCGGAAAGGAATCCGGCGTGGCGCCGTCGCGACAGGACGGAGGCACGTCGGTGGGACCGCGTCGGTGCACGTCGAGCCGGCCGGCGGCTGGGCGAGCCGGTCGACCTCCTCCTTGAGAGCCACGATCTGGTCACGG
>NZ_JBFAWY010000082.1:0-3875 GCF_040680575.1 Streptomyces sp. NPDC052020 | reverse complement strand
CCAGTAACAAATCCTTGAGGAACTCGAAAAGAAACGTCCTTTAGTTTGAATTCTTTATACTGATAATTGACAGCATTCAATTCTATCGCGTTCATTCTTCGTCCTCCTCAAAAATCAGCTCAACGATTTCTTGTGTGCTAGTTTTGCTGCGTCTTCTTTGTTTAATAAATCAATAGCTAATTGTAATTTCATTTTATATCCACCTTTCAATAATTGATATAAGTTAGTATCACACACTGCATTCATTATGACAATACTGATAAATTAGTCATGTTATAGTATTTAATGATTAATGTGATTGTAAATTTTCGTAGGTGACAAAATATTCAGTATTAACAAATTTAAACGCTATTGTTATAAATGTAGTGTAATAAATTTATTAAACACTTTAAAATTTACTTGCATTGATTATCTAGTGAAGAAATTAATCAATACAACATTAAATAGTGTAATTAAAAGGGGAGAAAGTAAATATGACTCATATAAGATTAGATTTTAGTAAAGCTTTGGAATATTTTAAGGAACATGAATTGGAACAACAAAAAGATATAGTTAATTCAATTCACCACACAATTTATGAAGCTACTGGTGCTGGAAGTGATTTCTTAGGTTGGATTGATCTTCCTGTTGATTATGATAAAGAAGAATTCTCACGTATTTTGGAAGCTTCAAAACGTGTCAAAGAAAATTCAGATGTATTTGTGGTTATTGGTATCGGTGGTTCATATTTAGGTGCACGTGCTGCGATTGAAATGCTAACTTCTTCATTTAGAAATAGCGATGAATATCCTGAAATTGTGTTTGTTGGTAATCACTTATCATCTACTTATACTCAAGAATTAATTGATTATCTAGACGGTAAAGATTTTTCAGTAAACGTTATTTCTAAATCTGGTACTACGACTGAACCAGCAGTATCATTTAGATTGTTTAAACAACTTTTAGAAAATAAATATGGTAAAGAAGAAGCGAAAAAACGTATCTTTGCTACTACTGATAAAGAAAAAGGTGCATTGAAACAATTAGCTACTAATGAAGGCTATGAAACATTTGTAGTGCCAGACGACATCGGCGGACGTTACTCAGTATTACTCAAGAAGAATGGGTTAATTTATGGCAAAAAGCATTACAAGTAAATTATCGACCCGTAGCAAATATTAAAGCGATCAAACCAAATCAAAAAGGCGATAAAGATATTCAAGCAGCTATCAAAGAAACCTCTAAATATTCGGTTAAGTCATCTGATTTTTTAACTGATGATGATGAAAGAAATCAAGAAATCGTGAATGATTTAGAAAAAGGTTTATATCGAAAACGTATGTTGAGTTATGGTGGTTTGCTTAAACAAAAACATAAGATTTTAAATTTAGATGATGCCGAAGATGGCAATTTGATTAATACAAGTGACGAAGATAAAACAACAGACGAAGAAGAAAAAGCACATTCAATTACGGCAATTTGGAATTTTGAAAAACAAAATTATTATTTAAAAGATTTGAAACGTTAGCTAAAAAGCTAGCGTTTTTTTATGTCTTTTTGCCCCTGCGGGAACTATAGCGTTCAACCGGCATGGTTGACCAGTTTTCATGTTAACTTTTAAGTTTGCATATAACTGGGCAGTGTTTATTTTTTTCTGCCCAGTTTGCTAAATTTTTAATTTGCATATAACTGGGCAGTGTTTATTTTTTTCTGCCCAGTTTGCTAAATTTTTAATTTGCATATAACTGGGCAGTGTCTAAAAAATTAGTCACTGGTTTTGCTCAAATTTTTGTTTGTGAAATTAAGATATATTTATTTGGCTCATATTTGCGTTTTAAAAGCGTATATAGACTTTTAGGTATAAAACTATATGATTTACCCCTGAATCTTTAAAATGCCCCCTTAAAATTCAAATAAAGGCATATAAAAATAAAAAGCCAACCCAGATAAAATGGATTGGCTTTTTATTTGCTTTTGCGAAGTAGATTATAAAAAACTACTTTTAATAAGCACCCTAAATGTGATGTCTATATTATAACAAGAACACGCATTTATGCCGAGAAAATTTATTGTGCGTTGAGAAGAACCCTTAACTAAACTTGCAGACGAATGTCGGCATAGCGTGAGCTATTAAGCCGACCATTCGACAAGTTTTGGGATTGTTAAGGGTTCCGAGGCTCAACGTCAATAAAGCAATTGGAATAAAGCAATTAATGCGATGTTCCGAAAATGTTTAACGAAACTACGCCGACTATGATTAAAACTATAGATACTATAGTTATTAGATTTATTTGTTCTTTGAAAATAATTATTGAGACTACGGTTGTTAAGACTAAACCTAGTCCCGCCCAAGTTGCATAAGTTATATTTAGTGGTAGGTGTTGCATTGTTTTACTTAAAAAATAGAAACAAATTCCAAATGAAATTATTGTTCCTAAGGATGGTATAAATTTTGAAAAGCCTTCTGAAGATTTAAGAAATGCACTTCCAATAACTTCAGTACTTATGGCTATTATTAAATAAATATAAGGCATTTTTAACTCCTTTTAATTTTCGTATTTTATTTAATTTTATTCTAAGTATTTTTTAATTGTAGTCTTGTATTTTGAGTGTCATTCGCGTGGTATTTTTGTGGATTGATGGTTTTTGAAAGGTTTTTGAAACGAGTTGAAAACGAGTTTCTTCTTGTCTTGATACTATATAGAAATAACTCGATTTTAAAATTATAGCTGTAATCCTTGGTATGTAAGGGATTATAGCTATTTTTCTTGTTGAAAGGAATTTTTGACATAAAAAAACCCCAGTAGTATGATTAAAGCGTCTACTCAATAAACAACTACTGGAGGTCTCTTTATATGCAATATAATACTACTAGATGTATAGACGAAAATCAAGATAACGAAACACTTAAAGATATGACGAAAAGTGGGAAACAACGCCCATGGAGAGAAAAGAAGATAGATAATGTAAGTTATGCAGATATACTGGAAATTTTAAAAATAAAAAAGGCTTTTAATGTAAAACAATGTGGTAACGTCTTAGAGTTCAAGCCGACTGATGAAGGTTATTTGAAGTTACATAAGACATGGTTTTGTAAGTCGAAACTCTGCCCAGTTTGTAATTGGAGGCGTGCTATGAAAAATAGTTATCAAGCTCAAAAAGTGATTGAAGAAGTTGTTAAAGAAAAACCAAAAGCGCGTTGGTTATTTTTAACACTTTCAACGAAAAATGCGATAGATGGGGATACTTTAGAACAAAGTTTGAAACATTTAACGAAAGCATTTGATAGGTTAAGTAGATATAAAAAAGTGAAGCAAAATCTTGTTGGGTTTTTGCGTTCAACGGAAGTAACAGTTAATAAAAATGATGGTAGTTATAATCATAAATCATAACCTGTGTGTACTGCAATGTAATCAGCACCCATCTCGTCTAATTCTTTTGCACGTTTTTCGATATCTTGAACAGCAATCATATCAACTAATAATTCTTTGTTGTGTTTATGAGCTTCATCAATTGCTGCTTTAATCGAAGCATCTTCAGCTACACCTAAAATTGTAGTTATGTCAGCGCCAAATTTAATAGCCTGACTTACTTCATAATCTGCAGCGTCCATAATTTTTAAGTCTGTAAAATATGCTGCTGAACAACTTAAGGGTTCAGATGTATTAGTATGTACAGTTATAGGTTTTCCATTAGGAGAACTAATGTATCTGGGAATGCAACAGTTTCACCATCAACTTCACGTGCATGTACAACGTTAGCTAGGTACTCTAAGTTAACTTGGTGTACGATACCCGTTGCTGGTGGAACAGCACTATAATTATTAAATGCTTTAGTTGCCCAATTTAAGAACTGGTAACGTTCATAGTTTCTTTCAAACTCTAATTTCATATTTC
>NZ_JBFAWY010000081.1:0-4223 GCF_040680575.1 Streptomyces sp. NPDC052020 | reverse complement strand
CTCACCCAACCACCACTGCACCCCCGCCAGCACCCGCTCCAACAACCCCGACACACCCTCGGGCACCCCGGCCGACACCTCACCGAACGCCCGCAACACCACCACATCGGGCACCCCCACCACAGCACCCGACACCACGTCCTCGAACGCGGCCACATCCACCACACCACCACCCGGCGCCCCACCCACCGCCGGCTGCCACTCCACCCGATACAGCGACTCGGGGTATTCGGCGCGTGCCCGGGCGAGTTGTTCCTCGCCGATCGGCCGTACGTCCAGCCGGTCCACGGCCACGACGGGGCGTCCGGTGGTGTCCGCCACGTCGAGCGACACGGCGGTACCCGGGCCGAGCGGGCGTACCCGCACGCGCAGCGCGGTGGCGCCCGTGGCGAACAGTTCCACGCCCGACCAGGCGAACGGCAGGGCGGCCTGCTCGCCGGCACCGGTCAGGCCCACGGCGTGCAGGGCCGCGTCCAGCACCGCCGGGTGCACGCCGAAGCCGTCGACGGCCACGCCGTCGGGCAGCGCGACCTCGGCGTACACGTCCTCGCCCAGCCGCCAGGCGGCGCGCAGGCCGCGGAAGACGGGGCCGTAGGACAGCCCGCCCTGCGCGTACCGCTCGTAGACGCCCTCGACGGTGACGGGCTCGGCGCCCGCCGGGGGCCAGGCCCCGAGGTCGAGCCCGCCGGAACCGCCGCGTGCCGCGGCGACCAGCGTGCCCGAGCCGTTGCGGACCCAGGGGGTCTCATCGGTGGCGGCCTCGTCCCGCGAGTACACCCGCACCGAGCGGCGCCGGGCGGCGCCCTCGGGGGCGCCGACGACGACCTGGATCCGGACCCCGCCGCGCTCGGGCAGCACCAGCGGCGCCTCCAGCGTCAGCTCTTCGAGCACCCCGCAGCCGACCTGGTCACCGGCGCGGATCAGCAGGTCGACGAAGCCGGTGCCGGGGAAGAAGACCGAACCGCCGACGACGTGGTCGGCGAGCCAGGGCTGGGTCTGCGCCGAGAGCCGCCCGGTGAAGAGGTGGCCTCCCTCGTCGGCGAGCGCGACGGCCGCGCCGAGCAGCGGGTGATCGGTGGCGCCGAGGCCGATGGACTCGGGATCGTTCTGGCCGTCCTCGGTCTGCTCCCAGAAGCTCTGCCGCTGGAAGGCGTAGGTGGGCAGGTCGACGGGGCGGGCCCCGGTGCCGTCGAACACGGCGGGCCAGGCGACCTCGCCGCCCGAGGCGTACAGCCGGCCGAGGCCGGTGAGCAGGCCCCGCGCCTCCGGGCGTCCCTTGCGCAGCAGCGGCACGCACACGAAGCGCGCCATGCGCTCGGGGCGTTCGGCGCCCTCGGTCTCCTCCAGGCAGGTCCGCGCGAGACCGGTCAGCACGCCGTCGGGGCCGACCTCGACGAACCGGGTCACGCCGCGGTCCACCGCGGTGCGCACGCCGTCGGCGAAGCGCACGGCCCGGCTCACGTGCCGCAGCCAGTACTCGGCGGTGCGCAGGTCCTCTCCCGCCGCCACGTCGCCGGTCACGTTGGAGACGACGGTCAGCCGCGGTTCGGCGAAGGTCAGCCCGTCGAGCACCCGCCGGAAGTCGTCCAGCATGGGCTCCATCAGTGCGGAGTGGAAGGCGTGCGACACGTTGAGGCGGGAGGTCTTGCGGCCCTCGGCCCGCAGCCGCTCGGCGACCTGGGTCACCGCCGCCTCGGGGCCCGACAGGACGACCGCGCCGGGGCCGTTGACGGCGGCCAGGCCGGCGCCCGGCGCGTCGGCGAGCAGCGGCAGCACCTCCTCCTCGCTCGCCTGGACGGCGATCATGGCGCCGCCCGCGGGGAGCGCCTGCATGAGCCTGCCGCGCGCGGCGACCAGGGCGCAGGCGTCCGGCAGGGAGAGCACGCCCGCGACGTGCGCGGCGGCGATCTCGCCGATGGAGTGGCCCATGACGACGTCGGGCCGGACGCCCCAGGACTCCAGCAGCCGGTACAGGCTCACCTCGACCGCGAAGAGGCCGGGCTGGGCGTACGCGGTGTGGTCGAGGAGCGCGGCCTCGGCGGTGCCCTCGGCGGCGAACAGGACGTCGTTCAGGGGGCGTTCGAGCAGGGTGTCGAGGTGGCCGCGGATCTCGTCCCAGGCGCGCCGGTAGGCGGGGTAGGTGTCGTACAGCTCGCGGCCCATGCCGGGGCGCTGGGCGCCCTGGCCGGTGAAGAGGAACGCGGTCTTGCCGCTGGTGCGGGCGGCGGCGTCGGTGGTGCCGGCGGCGACGGATTCGAGGCCCGCCAGCAGTTCGGCGGTGTCGGCGCCGAGGACGGTGGCGCGCCGTTCCAGCGTGCCGCGCCGGGTGGCCAGGGACCAGCCGATGTCCACGGGGCTCAGGGCGCCGTGCTCCGTGACGTACGCGGCGAGGCGTGCGGCCTGGGCGCGCAGTCCGTCCTCGCCGTGGCCGGAGACGACCCAGGGCACCAGCGCGTCGGGCGCGGGGCCGCCGTCCGGGGAGGCGGCCCGCTCGTGGTCGTGTTCGGGCGACGGCTGCTCGATGATGACGTGGGCGTTGGTGCCGCTGATGCCGAAGGAGGAGACGCCCGCGCGGCGCGGCCGGCCGGCGTCCCAGGGGACGTCCTCGGTCAGCAGCCGCAGGGCGCCGGACGTCCAGTCGATGTGCCCGGACGGCTCGTCGACGTGCAGGGTCCTGGGCAGGACGCCGTGGCGCATGGCCATGATCATCTTGATGATGCCGGCGACACCGGCGGCGCCCTGCGTGTGGCCGATGTTGGACTTGACCGAGCCGAGCCACAGCGGGCTGTCCGCGGGGCGGTCCTGGCCGTAGGCGGCGATGAGGGCCTGCGCCTCGATCGGGTCGCCGAGCACGGTGCCGGTGCCGTGCGCCTCGATGACGTCGACGTCGGCCGGGTTCAGCCGGGAGTTGGCGAGCGCCTGGCGGATGACGCGCGTCTGGGCGGGCCCGTTGGGGGCGGTGAGGCCGTTGCTGGCGCCGTCCTGGTTGACGGCCGAGCCGCGGACCACCGCGAGGACCTGGTGGCCGTTGCGCCGGGCGTCGGAGAGCCGCTCCAGGACGAGGACGCCGATGCCCTCGCCCCAGACGGTGCCGTCGGCCCCGGCGGCGAACGCCTTGCAGCGGCCCTCGTGGGACAGGCCGCGCTGGCGGCTGAACTCCACGAAGGCGGCGGGCGAGGCCATGACGGTCACCCCGCCCGCGAGGGCGAGGTCGCACTCGCCGGTGCGCAGGGCCTGGCCGGCGAGGTGCAGTGCCACCAGCGAGGAGGAGCACGCCGTGTCCACCGTCACCGCGGGGCCCTCGAAGCCGAAGGTGTAGGCGACGCGGCCGGAGACGATGCTGCCGGAGCTGCTGCTGCCCGAGTAGTCGTGGTAGACGACGCCGGCGAAGACGCCGGTGGCGCTGCCCTTGAGGGTGGCCGGGTCGATGCCCGCGCGCTCGAACGCCTCCCAGGAGGTCTCCAGGAGGAGACGCTGCTGGGGGTCGGTGATCAGGGCCTCGTTGGGGCTGATGCCGAAGAACTCGGCGTCGAAGTCGGCCGCGTCGTGGAGGAAGCCGCCCTTGTTGACGTAGCTGGTGTCGGGGCGGGTCCCGGTGGGGTCGTAGAGCCGGTCGAGGTTCCAGCCGCGGTTGCCGGGGAAGTCGGTGATGGCGTCGTCGCCGTCCGCGACCAGCCGCCACAGGTCTTCCGGGGAGGCGACGCCGCCGGGGAAGCGGCAGGACATGCCGACGATGACGATGGGGTCGTCGCCGACGAGGCCGGTGGCCGGCAGGAGCGCGGCCGCGGCCATGTCTCCGGAGACCTCGGCCAGCAGGAAGTCGGCGAGGTCGCCCGCGGTCGGGTAGTCGTAGACGAGCGTGGCGGGCAGCCGCAGGCCCGACGCCGCGTTCAGTCCGTTGCGCAGTTCGACCGCGGTGAGGGAGTCGAAGCCGAGGTCGCTGAAGGCGCGGCCGGGCTCGATGGCCTCGGGGGCGGCGTGGCCGAGCACCGCGGCCACCTGTCCCCGCACCAGGTCGAGGACGGCCTCCTGGCGCTCGGGCTCGGCGAGCGCGGCGAGCCGCTCGCCGAGCGAGCCGGCGGCGGCCGCGGTGCGCGAGGTGGCCCGGCGGCGGGCGGGCCGGCCGGTGAGGTGGTGGTAGAGGGACGGCAGTTCCGTGCCCTGGGCCCGCAGCGCGTCCACGTCGAGCCGTACCGGCACCACCGCCGCACCCGCGCGCACCC
>NZ_JBFAWY010000080.1:1825-4627 GCF_040680575.1 Streptomyces sp. NPDC052020 | reverse complement strand
AACACAGTGGACGCGAGCAACTGAGGACAAGCCCTCGGCCTATTAGTACCAGTCACCTCCACACCTCACGGTGCTTCCAGATCTGGCCTATCAACCCAGTCGTCTACTGGGAGCCTTACCCCATCAAGTGGGTGGGAGTCCTCATCTCGAAGCAGGCTTCCCGCTTAGATGCTTTCAGCGGTTATCCCTCCCGAACGTAGCCAACCAGCCATGCCCTTGGCAGAACAACTGGCACACCAGAGGTTCGTCCGTCCCGGTCCTCTCGTACTAGGGACAGCCCTTCTCAAGACTCCTACGCGCACAGCGGATAGGGACCGAACTGTCTCACGACGTTCTAAACCCAGCTCGCGTACCGCTTTAATGGGCGAACAGCCCAACCCTTGGGACCGACTCCAGCCCCAGGATGCGACGAGCCGACATCGAGGTGCCAAACCATCCCGTCGATATGGACTCTTGGGGAAGATCAGCCTGTTATCCCCGGGGTACCTTTTATCCGTTGAGCGACGGCGCTTCCACAAGCCACCGCCGGATCACTAGTCCCGACTTTCGTCCCTGCTCGACCCGTCGGTCTCACAGTCAAGCTCCCTTGTGCACTTACACTCAACACCTGATTACCAACCAGGCTGAGGGAACCTTTGGGCGCCTCCGTTACCCTTTAGGAGGCAACCGCCCCAGTTAAACTACCCATCAGACACTGTCCCTGATCCGGATCACGGACCCAGGTTAGACATCCAGCACGACCAGACTGGTATTTCAACGACGACTCCACCCGAACTGGCGTCCAGGCTTCACAGTCTCCCAGCTATCCTACACAAGCCGAACCGAACACCAATATCAAACTGTAGTAAAGGTCCCGGGGTCTTTCCGTCCTGCTGCGCGAAACGAGCATCTTTACTCGTAGTGCAATTTCACCGGGCCTATGGTTGAGACAGTCGAGAAGTCGTTACGCCATTCGTGCAGGTCGGAACTTACCCGACAAGGAATTTCGCTACCTTAGGATGGTTATAGTTACCACCGCCGTTTACTGGCGCTTAAGTTCTCAGCTTCGCCCCACCGAAATGGAGCTAACCGGTCCCCTTAACGTTCCAGCACCGGGCAGGCGTCAGTCCGTATACATCGCCTTACGGCTTCGCACGGACCTGTGTTTTTAGTAAACAGTCGCTTCTCGCTGGTCTCTGCGGCCACCCCCAGCTCAGACAGCACGTGCCATCACCAGGAATGGCCCCCCTTCTCCCGAAGTTACGGGGGCATTTTGCCGAGTTCCTTAACCATAGTTCACCCGAACGCCTCGGTATTCTCTACCTGACCACCTGAGTCGGTTTAGGGTACGGGCCGCCATGAAACTCGCTAGAGGCTTTTCTCGACAGCATAGGATCATCCACTTCACCACAATCGGCTCGGCATCAGGTCTCACCCTGCATGAGCGGCGGATTTACCTACCACTCGGGCTACACCCTTACCCCGGGACAACCACCGCCCGGGATGGACTACCTTCCTGCGTCACCCCATCACTCACCTACTACCAGCTCGGGCCACCGGCTCCACCACTCCGAGACACGTCAAAGACGGGCCCCGGCGGCTTCACGGGCTTAGCATCACTGGATTCGATGTTTGACGCTTCACAGCGGGTACCGGAATATCAACCGGTTATCCATCGACTACGCCTGTCGGCCTCGCCTTAGGTCCCGACTTACCCTGGGCAGATCAGCTTGACCCAGGAACCCTTAGTCAATCGGCGCACACGTTTCTCACGTGTGAATCGCTACTCATGCCTGCATTCTCACTCGTCAACCGTCCACAACTACCTTCCGGTGCTGCTTCACCCGGCAGACGACGCTCCCCTACCCATCACAGCCGCCGTTGGGCGTTATGCTGCAATGACACGACTTCGGCGGTACGCTTGAGCCCCGCTACATTGTCGGCGCGGAATCACTAGACCAGTGAGCTATTACGCACTCTTTCAAGGGTGGCTGCTTCTAAGCCAACCTCCTGGTTGTCTCTGCGACTCCACATCCTTTCCCACTTAGCGTACGCTTAGGGGCCTTAGTCGATGCTCTGGGCTGTTTCCCTCTCGACCATGGAGCTTATCCCCCACAGTCTCACTGCCGCGCTCTCACTTACCGGCATTCGGAGTTTGGCTAAGGTCAGTAACCCGGTAGGGCCCATCGCCTATCCAGTGCTCTACCTCCGGCAAGAAACACACGACGCTGCACCTAAATGCATTTCGGGGAGAACCAGCTATCACGGAGTTTGATTGGCCTTTCACCCCTAACCACAGGTCATCCCCCAGGTTTTCAACCCTGGTGGGTTCGGTCCTCCACGAAGTCTTACCTCCGCTTCAACCTGCCCATGGCTAGATCACTCCGCTTCGGGTCTTGAGCGTGCTACTCCACCGCCCTATTCGGACTCGCTTTCGCTACGGCTACCCCACCCGGGTTAACCTCGCAACACACCGCAAACTCGCAGGCTCATTCTTCAAAAGGCACGCAGTCACGAGACACCAGCAAGCTGATGTCCGACGCTCCCACGGCTTGTAGGCACACGGTTTCAGGTACTATTTCACTCCCCTCCCGGGGTACTTTTCACCATTCCCTCACGGTACTATCCGCTATCGGTCACCAGGGAATATTTAGGCTTAGCGGGTGGTCCCGCCAGATTCACACGGGATTTCTCGGGCCCCGTGCTACTTGGGTGTCTCTCAAACGAGCCGCTGACATTTCGACTACGGGGGTCTTACCCTCTACGCCGGACCTTTCGCATGTCCTTCGCCTATATCAACGGTTTCTCACTCGTCCCACGGCC
>NZ_JBFAWY010000079.1:0-5325 GCF_040680575.1 Streptomyces sp. NPDC052020 | reverse complement strand
ATGCCGTGGTGGGTGACGAGGTGTTCGGCGGCGAGGGTGGCGAGTCCGCCGGTGCCGCCGGTGATGAGGAGGGTGTCCTGCGGGTCCCATGCCTCGAACCCGGTCCCGGACGAGGTGTCCGGCATCGCGCGGACGAGCCGGGGCACATGGGCGACACCGCCGCGCAGCGCGAGTTCGGGCTCCCCGCTCGTCAGCGCCGTGGCGGCGAGCCGCCGCGCGGACTCGGGGCTGCCGTCCGTGTCGGCCAGCACGAAGCAGTCCGGCGTCTCGGCCTGGGCCGCGCGCACGAGCCCCCACACCGCCGCGCCGACCAGGTCCGCCGGCATCCCCTCGGGGCCCACCGCTCCCCGGGTGACCACGGCGAGACGGGACGACGCCGGGCGGTCCTCGGCCAGCCAGCCCTGAAGCGCGGCCAGCACGCCGCCGAGGGTGGTGCGCAGCAGCTCCGGCATCCGCTCGGGGTCCGTCACCTCGGCCGGCGGGACCGGGAGGACCAGCAGCTCCGGGGTGGCACCGGCGCCCGCGGGCTCGCCCGCCGGAAGCAGCGCGGCGCGGGCGGCGGGGTCCGTGGCCTCATGGCCGGGCAGCACGGCCCAGGACGTCCCGGGCACGGCGGAGGACTCGTCGGGCTCCGGCTGCCACTCGACCCGGAACAGCGAGTCGCGGTGCGGGGCCGGGGCGGTCGACAGGCCGTCGAGCGCGACCGGACGCAGGATCAGCGCGTCGACGGACGCCACCGGCGCTCCCGTCGGGTCGGCCAGGGTCAGGCTCACCGTGTCGTCCCCGGCCGGTGCGACCCGTACCCGGAGCGCCGCGGCGCCCACGGCCCACAGGCTCACCCCGCTCCAGCTGAAGGGCAGCCGGATTCCATCGGCGGTGCCCGTGGTGCCGAAGGGACCGAGGCCCGCCGCGTGCAGGGCCGCGTCGAGGAGCGCGGGGTGCAGACCGAACCGGGTGGCCTCGGCGCGGGCGTCCTCGGCGAGGGCGACCTCGGCGAACACCTCGTCACCGCGCTCCCAGGCGGCGGTCACTCCCTGGAAGACCGGGCCGTAGCCGTAGCCCTCCTCCGTCAGCCGCTCGTAGAGGTCCGTCACCTCCACAGCGGCGGCGCCCTCCGGCGGCCACGGGGCCGAGGCGTCCGCGGGCTCGGGCCGCGCCGTCTCGGGGACCAGGAAGCCGGTGGCGTGCCCCGTCCAGGCCGTCTCGTCGTCGTCGCCGGACTCGGTGGCGGTCTGCGGGCGCGAGTGGATCGCCACCGGGCGCCGGCCGTCCCCGTCGGGCACGCCCACGAAGACCTGGAGCTGGACGCCGCCCTTCTCGGGCAGCGGCAGCGGGGCGGTCAGGGTGAGCTCGTCGATCCGGCCGCAGCCGACCTGGTCGCCGGCGCGGACGGCGAGCTCCACCAGCGCCGTGCCCGGCAGCAGCACCGTGCCACCGGCGGCGTGGTCGGCCAGCCACGGGTGGGTGTCGAGACCGATCCGGCCCGTCAGCAGCGCGCCGTCGGCGTCGGCGAGACCGATCACGGCACCCAGCAGGGGGTGGTCGGCGCCGTCGAGCCCGGCCGAGGTCACATCGGAGCCGCCCTGCTCCGGGCGCGGCCAGTACGCGCGGCGCTGGAACGGATAGGTGGGCAGATCCACCCACGACGGCTCGTGCGGCGCGAACACCGACTCCCAGTCCACGCCCACTCCGCGTACCCACGCCTCCGCGAGCGAGCGGTGGAAGCGGTCCATGCCGCCGTGGTGTCTGCGCAGCGAACCGAGCGCGGCGGCGGGCCGCCCGACGGCCTCCCCGGTCTCCTGGACGCCCATCGACAGCACCGGGTGCGGACTCGCCTCGACGAAGACGGTGTGCCCCTCGGCCAGCAGTGCCCGGGTGGTCTCCTCGAAGCGCACCGTCCGGCGCAGGTTGCGGTACCAGTACGCGGCGTCGAGTCCGGTGGTGTCGATGACGGACGCGGTCACCGTCGAGTAGAACGGGACGCGGGAGGCGCGCGGGGTGATGTCCGCGAGAACGTCGAGCAACTCGTCCTCGATGGCCTCCACATGGGCGGAGTGCGAGGCGTAGTCCACCGGGATCTTCCGCGCCCACACGCCGTCCGCCTCCAACTCGGCGTGCAGTTCGTCGAGCGCGCCCGAGTCGCCCGAGACGGCCACCGATCCCGAGCCGTTGACCGCGGCCACGGACAGCCGCCCGTCCCAGCGGCGCAACCGCTCCTCGACCCGGTCGGCGGGCGCGGACACCGACATCATGCCGCCGGGACCCGCCAGCCGGCGCGCGATGACCTGGCTGCGCAGGGCCACCACCCGGGCGGCGTCCTCCAGGGAGAGGGCGCCCGCGACGCACGCCGCGGCGATCTCACCCTGCGAGTGGCCGACGACGGCGGCGGGCCGCACCCCGTGGGCGCGCCACAGCTCCGCCAGCGACACCATCACGGCGAACAGCACGGGCTGCACGACGTCGACGCGCTCCAGGGAGGGCGCGTCGGGATCGCCGCGCAGCACGGCCAGCAGGTCCCAGTCGGTGAACGCGCTCAGGGCCCGCGCGCACTCGTGGACGCGCTGGGCGAACACCGGTGAGGAGTCGAGGAGTTCGACCGCCATCCCGGCCCACTGCGAGCCCTGCCCGGGAAAGACGAAGGCCACCTTGGCCCGGCTGGCGGCCGTGCCGATCGCCAGGTTGTCGGGGGTGTCGCCCGCCGCGGCGGCCCGCAGCCCCGCGAGCAGCTCGTCCCGGTCGCCCGCGACCAGCACGGCGCGGTGCTCCAGCGCGGCGCGGGTGGTGGCCAGCGAGTGGCCGAGGTCGGCGAGGCGGACACCGAGGTCGCCCGCGACCCGCTCGGCGAGCCGTCCCGCCTGCTCGCGCAGCGCCGCCGTGCTCTTCGCGCTGAAGAGGTACGGGAACGGCCGCGCGGCCACGGCGGCCGGCTCGGCGGCCGGGACCGGCTCGCTCTCCGGCGCCTGCTCGATGATCACGTGAGCGTTGGTGCCGCTGAGCCCGAAGGACGAGACCGCGGCGCGGCGCGGACGGTCCCGCACCCACGGCAGCGGCTCGGTGAGCAGCCGCACGGAACCGTCCTCCCAGTCCACCTTGGCCGAGGGGGTGTCCACGTGCAGGGTGCGCGGCAGCACCCCGTGCCGCAGCGCCAGCACCGACTTGATCACCCCGGCCACGCCGGCGGCGGCCTGGGTGTGCCCGATGTTGGACTTGACCGAGCCGAGCCACAGCGGATCGTCCGCGGGACGGTCCTTGCCGTACGTGGCGATGAGCGCCTGCGCCTCGATGGGGTCGCCGAGGACGGTGCCCGTGCCATGGGCCTCCACGAGGTCGACGTCCGCCGTGGTGAGCCCCGCGTCGGTGAGCGCCTGGCGGATCACCCGCTGCTGCGAGGGCCCGTTCGGCGCGGTCAGGCCGTTGCTCGCGCCGTCCTGGTTCAGCGCCGAGCCCCGCACCACCGCGAGGATGCGGCGGCCGTTGCGGCGCGCGTCCGACAGCCGCTCCAGTACGAGCATGCCGACGCCCTCGCCCCAGCCCGTACCGGCGGCGGAGTCGGCGAAGGACCGGCAGCGGCCGTCGAGCGCGAGCCCGCGCTGCCGGCTGAACTCCACGAACGTACGGGCCGTGGACATCACGGTGACCCCGCCCGCGAGCGCGAGACCGCACTCGCCCTTGCGCAGCGCCTGCACCGCCAGATGCAGGGCCACCAGCGACGACGAGCAGGCCGTGTCGATCGACAGGGACGGCCCTTCGAGGCCCAGCGTGTAGGAGACGCGGCCCGAGACGATGCTGCCGTCGGTGCCGGTGACCATGAACCCCTCGGCGCCCTCGGGCACGGTGCCCACCCGCACCGGGTAGTCCGTGGCCATCACGCCCGCGTACACACCGGTCCGGGTGCCGGCGAGGGACTGCGGGTCGATGCCCGCCCGCTCGAACGCCTCCCAGGACACCTCCAGGAGCAGCCGCTGCTGGGGGTCGGTGGCGGTGGCCTCGTGCGGGCTCATCCCGAAGAACGCCGCGTCGAACTCCGGCGCCCGGTGCAGGAATCCGCCCTGCCCGGTGTAGCTGGTGTGCGGCCGGGTGCCCTCCGGATCGACCACTCTGTCGAGGTTCCAGCCCCGGTCGGCGGGGAAGTCGGTGATGGCGTCGGTGCCCGAGGCGACGAGCGACCAAAGGTCCTCCGGGGACTCCACGTCCCCCGGGAAGCGGCAGCTCATGCCCACGATGGCCACCGGCTCGGCGGCGGCGGCCGTGGCCTCGTCATACCGCCGGCGCAGCCGCTCGTTCTCCAGCAGCGATGCGCGCAGCGCCTCGGCGATCTTCTGCACGGGTGTGTCCACGGTCGTCACTCGCATTCCTGCTCACTTGTATGGCTGGTGACTTGAGTCGTTCATGCCGGGACGGGGGCCCCGGGCAGGGGCCCCGCCGCCGTCATTCGGGCTGTTCCGCGTCGCTGCGCTCGAAGGCCTCGCGGATGAGGTCGTCGATGTCCATCGCCAGGATCGCGTCGCTCTGGTCCTCCTCGACGACGAGCCCCACGGCGGCTTCCGGGCCGTCCGCCGCGAGCCCGGCCGGGGCCAGGGCGAGCAGCGCGTCGAGCAGCCCCGCCTCCCTGACCCGGGCCAGCGGCACCGAGGCCAGGACGCGCCGCAGCGCGTCCTCGTCCGCGTCCGCGGCCCCCTGGGACTCGGCCGCCGCGGACCGGGCGCTCGCGGCGATCTCCTCCAGCGCGGGCGACAGCTCTTCCAGCAGGGACTCCGCCAGGGCCTGCGGCGTCGGATAGTCGAAGATCAGCGTGGCGGGCAGCCGCTGCCCCGTCGTCTTCTTCAGCCGGTTGCGCAGTTCCACCGCGGTGAGCGAGTCGAATCCGGACTCCTGGAACGTCCGCGCCGGGTCGACCGCGGCGGCGTCGGCGTGCCCGAGCACCGCGGCCACCTCGACGCCGATCACGTCTTCGAGCAGCCGCAGCCGTTCGTCCTCGGCCAGCGGCGCCAGCCGCTGTTCCAGCGTCGCGAGATCGGCCGGGGCGGCCCGCTCCGCGGTGCGCGCGGCGGGCCTGGCCGGCGCGGTCACGGCCGCCGCGCGGAGGTTGTCGGTGAGCGGCGGTGTGGGCCGCCCCGGGTTGACCTTGACCGGAAGGAGCGCGGGGTGACGCGTGGCGAGGGCGGCGTCGAACAGGGCGAGGTTCTGCGCGGTCGTCAGGGGCAGCAGGGCACCGCCGCCCAGCCGCTCCAGGTCGCTGCGGGTGAGGCCGGCGGCCATGCCCTGGCCGGTGTTCCACAGGCCCCAGCCGAGGGAGTGGGCGGGCAGGCCGTGGGTTCGGCGGTG
>NZ_JBFAWY010000078.1:0-5623 GCF_040680575.1 Streptomyces sp. NPDC052020 | reverse complement strand
AGCATCTTCTTCTGCTCAGTCGTCAGGGCGCCGAGGCTCCGGGGGCCGAGGAGCTGGCGGCGGACATACGGGAGGCGGGGGCCCGTGTCACCATCGCGGCATGTGATGTCACCGACCGGGAGGCGGTGCACCGTATCCTCGCGGACATACCCGAGGACGCCCCCCTCACCACCGTCATACACGCCGCCGGTGTGCTCGACGACGGCCTGGTCGAGACGTTGACGCCCGACCAGGTCGAGCGGGCCCACCGGGTGAAGGCGATCGGCGCGACCGTGCTCGACGAGCTCACGCGCGACATCGACCTCTCGGCCTTCGTCCTCTTCTCCTCTGTCTCCAGCACCCTGGGCATCCCGGGGCAGGGCAACTACGCCCCGCACAACGCTTTCCTCGACGCCCTCGCCGCCGATCGCCGGGCCCGTGGGCTTGCCGGCACCTCGATTGCCTGGGGCCCCTGGAGGGACAGCGGTATGGCCGCCCAGGACGGCGTCGCCGAGCGGCTGAGCCAGCACGGTGTGCCCGGGATGGATCCGGAACTCGCCCTGGCCGCCCTGGCATCCGTACTGGACCACGACGAGACCGAGATCACCGTCGCGCACATCGACTGGGACCGTTTCTACCTCGCCTACTCCGCGAGCCGGCCGCAGCCCCTGGTCGAGGAGCTTCCCGAGGTGCGGCGCATCCTGGAAGCACGCGAGAGCGCGTCCGGCCGACAGGGAGAAGACGGCGTCCCCGACGGAGAGAACCCGCTCGTCGCCCAGCTCGTCGCCGCGCCCGAGGAGAAACGGCTGCCCATCCTGCTCGATCTGGTACGGACGCAGGCCGCGGCCGTCCTGCGGATGCGCTCGGCGGCGGACGTAGAGAGCGGGCGTGCCTTCAAGGAGATCGGTTTCGACTCGCTCGCGGGAGTCGAACTGCGCAACCGGCTGTCCCGGGTGACCGGACTGTCGCTGCCCCCCACGGTCGTCTTCGACTACCCCACACCGCTGGCCCTCTCGACGCTGCTCCGTACGGAGCTGCTCGGGGACGAGGAGGCTCTGGAGGCACCCGCGGCCATCGGCCGCGAAGTCGTCGCGACCGACACCGAGCCGATCGCGATCGTCGCGATGAGCTGCCGCTACCCCGGCGGCGTCCGCACTCCGGAAGACCTGTGGAGGATGCTCTCCGAGGGCGGTGAAGGCATCAGTCCGTTCCCCACCGACCGGGGCTGGGACCTGGACGCGCTGTACGACCCGGATCCGGACGCGCTCGGCAAGACCTACGTACGGCAGGGCGGGTTCCTGCACGACGCGGCGGATTTCGACGCGGCGTTCTTCGGGATCTCGCCGCGTGAGGCGCTGGCGATGGACCCCCAGCAGAGACTGCTGCTCGAAACGTCGTGGGAGGCGTTCGAGCGGGCCGGTCTGAAACCGGCCGACCTGCGCGGCAGCGGCACCGGGGTCTTCATCGGCCTGACCTACCAGGACTACGCGGCCAGGGTCCCGAACGCCCCGCGCGGGGTGGAGGGGTACCTGCTGACCGGGAACACGGCGAGTGTCGCCTCGGGCCGCATCGCGTACACCTTCGGGCTCGAAGGTCCCGCGACCACCGTCGACACCGCCTGCTCGTCCTCGTTGACCGCACTGCACCTGGCGGTGCGGGCACTGCGGAACGGCGAGTGCGAGCTGGCGCTCGCCGGCGGTGTGGCGATGATGTCCACCCCGCACATGTTCGTGGAGTTCAGCAGGCAGCGGGCGCTGGCCGGGGACGGCCGGAGCAAGGCGTTCTCCGCGCACGCAGACGGGTTCGGCGCGGCGGAAGGCGTCGGACTGCTGCTCGTGGAACGACTGTCGGACGCCCGCCGCAACGGGCACCCGGTACTGGCCGTGGTCCGCGGCACCGCCGTCAACCAGGACGGTGCCAGCAACGGCCTCACCGCCCCGAACGGCCCCTCCCAGCAGCGTGTCATCCGTCAGGCCCTCGCCGACGCACGCCTGGCGCCGGAGGACGTCGACGCGGTCGAGACGCACGGCACCGGCACCGCGCTCGGCGACCCCATCGAGGCGCAGGGCCTTCAGGCCACGTACGGAAGGTCTCGGCCCGCCGGCCGCCCGCTGGCCATCGGCTCGGTGAAGTCCAACATCGGCCACACCCAGGCCGCCGCCGGTGTGGCGGGCGTCATCAAGATGGTGATGGCCATGCGCCACGGCACCCTGCCGAAGACCCTGCACGCCGAGGAACCGAGCCCGCACGTGGACTGGGCGAACAGCGGCCTCGCGCTCGTCAACGAGCAGACGGACTGGCCGGCCACCAGCGGTCCGCGCCGCGCCGCGGTCTCCTCCTTCGGCATCAGCGGCACGAACGCGCACGTGGTGCTGGAGCAGGCCCCGGTGGACGCGGACGCGACCGTGCGGGAACCCGGGGCGGAGGGGGCCATGGGATCCGGCGACTCCGCGAGGGCCTCGGCCCGGCCCGGCCACCTTCCCTGGGTGCTGGCCGCCAAGGACGACCGGGCGCTGCGTGCCCAGGCCGCCGCCCTGGGCGACTGGCTGACCCAACGTGCCGAAGCCCTGAAGGGGAAGGCGGACACGACCGGCCCCGGCGGCCCGGCCGACCTGTGGGACATCGGGTATTCGCTCGCCACCGGCCGCACGGCCTTCCCGCACCGGGCTTCCGTGGTCGCGGCGGACCTGGACGGTTTCCTGGCCGAACTGGAGACGCTGGCCGAGGGCGCCGGTTCCGCCCGCTGTCACCGGGGCACGGCCCGGGAGGGCGCCCTCGCCTTCCTCTTCACCGGCCAGGGCAGCCAGCGGCCCGGCGCGGGCCGCGAGCTGTACGACCGGTACCCCACGTTCGCCCAGACGCTGGACGAGATCTGCGCACACTTCGACCGGCACCTCGAACAGCCGCTGCGCGACGTGATGTTCGCCCTCCCGGACAGCGAGGAGGCCGCGCTGCTCGACCGGACCGAGTACACCCAGTGCGCCCTGTTCGCTCTGGAGGTCGCCCTGTTCCGGCTGCTCGAGGGATGGGGGCTGCGGCCCGCCGCGCTGCTCGGCCATTCGATCGGAGAGATCGCCGCAGCGCATGTCGCCGGGGTGTTCGGGCTCGCCGACGCCGCGCTGCTGGTGACCGCCCGCGGCCGCCTGATGCAGGCCCTGCCCGAGGGCGGCGCGATGCTCGCCGTTCAGGCGGCGGAGCCGGAGGTACGGTCCTGGCTCGCCGGCCTCGCGTCCGGGGGACTGGACGTCGCCGCCGTCAACGGCCCCGCCGCGACCGTGCTCTCCGGGGACGAGGAGGCGGTACGGGAGGCGGAGGCACACTGGGCCGGTCTCGGCCGCAAGACCCGTGAACTGCGGGTGAGCCATGCGTTCCACTCCGCGCACATGGACGGAATGCTGGCGGAGTTCCGTGCCGTCCTGGAGAAGGTCGAGTTCCGGGACCCGGGCATTCCCGTGGTCTCGAACGTCACCGGCCGTCCGGCCGCGCCGGGAGAGCTGTGTGACCCCGAGTACTGGGTGCGCCAGGTCCGCGGCACCGTCCTGTTCTCCGACGGCGTCCGCAGCCTGCGGGAGCTGGGCGTTCACACCTACCTGGAGCTGGGCCCGGACGGGGTGCTCACCGCCATGGCCGCTGACTGCCTCGCGGACGTGCCCGCGGATGCCGACGAGAACCCCGCGACGGCCTCCGAGGCCACCGGCGCCTCCGGGACCGCCGCGCCCGCCGCCCCGCACCGGCCGCTGCTCGTACCGCTGCTGCGCCGCAACAAGCCGGAGTCCGAGACGCTGGCGAATGCGCTCGGCCAGGCCCATGTGCAGGGCGCCGGGCCCGACTGGCACGCCTTCTTCGCCGGGCGCGGGGCGCGCCGCGTGGACCTGCCCACCTATCCCTTCCAGCGGGAGCGTTACTGGCTGGACGCCCCGGCGGGCGGACCGGCGGCGGACACGGCCGGGCTCGGCCTCGGCGACAGCGGGCATCCGCTGCTCGGCGCCCTGGTCACCCTTCCCGACCGGGACGGACTCCTGCTGACCGGTCGTCTTTCGCTGCGCACGCACCCGTGGCTGGGTGACCACGCCGTCCTGGGCACCGTCCTGCTGCCCGGCACCGCCCTTGTCGAACTCGCCGCCCACGCGGCGGAGTCCGCAGGCTGCCGGGAGATACGGGAACTGACCCTGCGGGAGCCGCTCATCCTGCCGGAGCGTGACGGCGTCGCCCTGCGCGTCACCGTCGGAGAGCCGGCGGAGGACGGGACCAGGACCATCACCCTCCACTCCCGGGCGGACGGCGCGGCCGACGGCACACCGTGGACCTGTCACGCGACGGGACTGCTGGCCGTGTCCACCGGATCCGCGGCCGCAACACCGGGGAACACCGGGGCGTGGCCGCCGCCCGGTGCCGAGCAGCTTCCCCTCGGCGGCCTGTACGAGCGGCTGGCGGACAACGGTCTCGGGTTCGGCCCGCTTTTCCGGGGGCTGCGCGCGGTGTGGCGGCGCGGCGACGACGTGTTCGCCGACATCGCTCTGCCGGGGTACGAGAGCGCCGGGACCTCCGACGGCCCGGACACGATCCCCGCCACCGCTCTCGGCGGTCCGGCCGATCCCGCCCGTTACGGGATCCACCCGGCACTGCTCGACTCGGCGCTGCACGCCATTGCGGTCGGCGGCCTCGTCGACGACCCGGAGCGCGTCCTGGTCCCGTTCCACTGGAACGGGATCACCGTCCACGCGGTCGGTGCCGCGGCTGCCCGGGTCCAGCTGAAGTCCGCCGGGAAGGACGCGGTCTCCCTGTCCCTGACGGACACCGGCGGACGGCCGCTGATCACCGTCGATCGCCTGGCGCTGCGCCCGGTGAACGCCGGTCAGGTGGCACGCAGCCGTGGTGCCGGACTGATGCACCGCGTGGCCTGGCGGGAGCATGGCCCCGTGCCCGGCGAGGGCGGACCGGGCGCGCTCACCGACGTACTCACGGGCACGGCCGTCCTGGGCCGCGACGAGCTGAAGATCGCCGCCGGGCTGGAATCCGGTGGCGTCCGGCCCGCCACGTACCCGGACCTGGCCGCACTGGTCCGGGCCGTCGAAGCCGGCGTACCGCTGCCCCGTACGGTGCTGGCGCCGCTGCCGGCCGGGCTGCCCACGGACGGCGGGCCGCAGGGCGTACGGAGGTCCGTGGCCCACACGCTGGAGCTGCTCCAGGCGTGGCTCGCCGACGAGCGCCTCACCGCCAGCCGGCTGGTCGTGGTCACCCAGGGCGCGGTGCGGGAGCCGGACGGCCGCGGCACCGACGAGGGCACCGTGAATCTGCCGCACGCGGCGGCCTGGGGTCTCGTACGGTCGGCGCAGACCGAGAATCCCGGCCGGTTCGCTCTGCTCGACCTCGCGGAGGACGCCTCGTCCTACCAGGCGCTGCCAGGGGTGCTGTCCGACCCCGGCCTGTACGACGAGCCGCAGGTCGCCCTGCACGACGGCAGGGCCCGAGTGGCCAGGCTGGCGTCCGTCCACCATGAGCCGGAAACGGTGGCGGCCTCCGGTGAGGCGGCGTCGGACGCTGTTCCCTCGGGGTGGGATCCGGAGGGATCGGTGCTGGTGACGGGTGGTACCGGTGTGCTGGGTGCTGTGGTGGCCCGGCATGTGGTGCGGGCCTGGGGGGT
>NZ_JBFAWY010000077.1:0-8276 GCF_040680575.1 Streptomyces sp. NPDC052020 | reverse complement strand
CCGTACAGGGCGCGTTCGCGCTCCACGAGCAGGGGCAGCGGCTCGGTGGTGGTGACCAGTTCCCGCAGCGGGTGGCGGGCCAGGACCGCGTCCACTTCCGGCGTCAGCGCCGCCGCAAGCCGTGACGCGGCCGGCAGGCTGTCGTCGCGCAGCGCCGCCGCCGCGGCCCGTACCACGGCACGCCCCGCGCCGTCCGGGACGCCCGCGGCGGCCCGCTCGTACAGCGCGGCGCCCTCCTCCAGGACGAGGCCGGTGTCGATGCCGGCCGGGATCTTGATCCGCGCGTGGCGGCGCCAGGTGGTGACCGGGTCGCCCCACGCCTCCACCCGGAAGGTCCAGTGGCCTTCGGCCGACGGGGTGACCTCCGCGCTCCACCGGTCGGTGCCCGGCGCCAGTTCCCGCATCGGCGTCCACGGGCCGGGGCGGCCCTCCGGGTCCTCCAGCACGACGTTGGCGGCGACCGCGTCGTGGCCCTCGCGGAACACGGTGGCAGTGACCTCGAACGTCTCTCGCGCCACCGCCTTCGCCGGGCGCCTGCCGTACTCCACGACCGGCTGGACGTCCCGCACCGGGATGCGGCCCGTCTCCCGCGCCGTACTCGTCGGTCTCATCGGTTCTCACCTCCGCCGTGCTCGCGGCCGGGCTTCTTCGCGCCGGGCCAGATGGTCAAGCTGCGCCGGAGGGGCTCCCGCTCCCCGCCGGGGAAGGCCGGCCCGCCGCCGGCGGTCCCCGTCTGGCGGCAGTCGCCGTGCGAGGCCGCTTCTTCTGTTCCTCCGCATAGGTGACCAGGCTCGCCCGCAGATACCGTTCGGCGGCGTCCGCGGCCTCCCGGGCGCACCGCTTCCCCATGAGCGCGCACAGGGCGTGACCCGAGTCCTCGAAGGTGGCCCGCACCGCCCGGTCGGCGGGGGACGCCAGCATCATCCGTTCCCACGCCCGGTAACGCCGCAGCTCCCGGGCGACCTCGGATTTCGCGGGTAGCAGCATGGTGCCGTTCACCTTCCGGGACCCGATGGCACGTCCCCGACGGTCGGGCGGCGGCCGTGTGTCGAGGACACGGCTCCGTTTACGGGCGATCGAGTTCTTCACACATGGTGCACGGGTGACGACCCAGCGTCTTGTTGGACCTTCAACCATCCGGGAAAACCCGCCGCCGCCTGCTCGTGTTGCGCGAACGGGCTACTGCTCTCACGCTGGAGTGACTCAGAAGCGCTATGTGCTCACGCTTCGTGTTCGGGGAGCTCGTCCCGCAGGGACGGGAAAGAGCGAGAGCCTCGCGGTGAGGA
Organism: Streptomyces sp. NPDC052020; assembly: GCF_040680575.1. Lineage (NCBI taxonomy): Bacteria > Bacillati > Actinomycetota > Actinomycetes > Kitasatosporales > Streptomycetaceae > Streptomyces > Streptomyces sp. NPDC052020. The sequence continues at coordinate 6,990 of NZ_JBFAWY010000077.1, read as the reverse complement.
GCCAACGACGATGAAGACCGCAGTGCCCTGCTACTACCACCTCGACGTGGAAGTCAGCCCGGAACGGGTCGGACAGGTCAGGCGCATCCTGGCCGCTCACCTCAGGTTCTGGGACCTGGAGAATCTCGTCGAACCGGTGTGCCGCGGCGCGGAGATGCTGCTGCGGGCGATCGACGAGCACGCCAGCGACAAGAACACGTCGATCGAGATGTGGTGGAACGGCCAGCACCTCATCACGGCCGTAGGGGGCAACGACCACGCGCTCCGCCCGGACCAGGACCTGCGCACCTGCCTCCAGCACCTGGCCGCGACCAGCGACGGCTGGGGCTGCTGCGCCACCGACACCGGAGCCAAGGTCATCTGGTTCTCCCAGCGGGCCCGCGCCGGCGAACGCGTCCCGCTGGTGCCGACCCTGCCCATGCCCGATACCAGCGAGGGCCTGGAACTGCCGCGCGAGTCGCCCGTCATGGCCCGGCTGGCGCACCCGGCGAGCACGCCGAGCGAGCCGGGCACGTCGGGCGGCGTGCTGGAGGAGGCCCGGTGACCGGCGCCGGGCCTGCCCGGGCAGGGGTGCCCGTCTGGAGCGGGCACCCCTACCCCCTCGGGGCCACGTACGACGGCCAGGGCACCAACTTCGCGCTCTTCAGCGAGGTCGCCGAACGCGTCGACCTGATCCTCGTCGCCGACGACGGCTCCCACGGCAGTGTCCGGATGACCGAGGTCGACGGCTTCGTGTGGCACTGCTACCTGCCCGGCGTCGGGCCGGGGCAGCGCTACGGCTACCGGGTGCACGGGCCGTGGGCCCCGGCCGTGGGCCACCGGTGCAACCCGGCCAAGCTGCTCCTCGACCCGTACACCCGCGCGGTGGACGGACAGGTCGACAACCATCCCTCCCTCTTCGAGCGCGCCCCGGGCCGGCCCGACCCGGCCGACAGCGCCGGGCACACCATGCTGGGCGTGGTCACCGACCCGTTCTTCGACTGGGGCGACGACCGCCCGCCCCGGCGCGCGTACGCCGACACCGTGATCTACGAGGCGCACGTCAAGGGCCTGACCCGCACCCACCCCGACGTGCCGCCCGAACTCCGCGGCACCTACGCGGGTCTCGCGCACCCGGCCGTCGTGGAGCACCTGACCTCCCTCGGCGTCACCGCGGTGGAGCTGATGCCGGTGCACCAGTTCGTGCACGACGGCGTGCTCCAGGACCGCGGCCTGTCCAACTACTGGGGCTACAACACCATCGGCTACTTCGCCCCGCACAACGGCTACGCCGCCCACGGCACCCGCGGCCAGCAGGTCACCGAGTTCAAGGCGATGGTCAAGACGCTGCACGAGGCCGGACTCGAAGTGATCCTCGACGTGGTCTACAACCACACCGCCGAGGGCAACCACATGGGCCCGACCCTCTCCTTCCGCGGCATCGACAACGCCTCCTACTACCGCCTGGTCGACGGCGACTGGGAGCACTACTACGACACCACCGGCACCGGCAACAGCCTGCTGATGCGGCACCCCTACGTACTTCAGCTGATCATGGACTCGCTGCGGTACTGGGTCACCGAGATGCACGTCGACGGCTTCCGCTTCGACCTCGCGGCCACGCTGGCCCGGCAGTTCCACGAGGTGGACCGGCTCTCGGCGTTCTTCGACCTCATCCAGCAGGACCCGGTCATCAGCCGCGTCAAGCTGATCGCCGAGCCCTGGGACGTGGGCGAGGGCGGCTACCAGGTGGGCAACTTCCCGCCGCTGTGGTCGGAGTGGAACGGCAAGTACCGGGACGTCGTACGGGACTTCTGGCGCGGCCAGGACCACACCCTCGGGGAGTTCGCCTCCCGGCTGACCGGTTCCTCCGACCTCTACCAGCACAGCCGGCGCCGCCCCCGCGCCAGCGTCAACTTCGTCACCGCGCACGACGGGTTCACCCTGCGCGACCTCGTGTCGTACAACGACAAGCACAACGAGGCCAACGGCGAGGGCAACCGGGACGGCGAGAGCCACAACCGGTCCTGGAACTGCGGCGCCGAGGGCGAGACCGACGACCCCGCCGTGCTGGAGCTGCGCGCCCGCCAGCAGCGCAACTTCCTGGCGACCCTCGTGCTGTCCCAAGGGATCCCGATGCTCTGCCACGGCGACGAACTGGGCCGCACCCAGCGGGGCAACAACAACGCCTACTGCCAGGACAACGACGTCTCCTGGATCGACTGGCGGCTGACCGGCGAGCAGCGCGGCCTGCTGGACTTCACCCGGTACCTCATCGCCCTGCGCGCCGCCCACCCCGTGCTGCGCCGGCGCCGCTACTTCCGCGGCGAGACGGCCACCCACCAGGACCAGCCGCTGCCCGATCTGGTGTGGCTGCGGCCCGACGCGCGCGAGATGAACGACGACGACTGGCTGCGTCCCGACGCCCACGCCGTCGGCGTCTTCCTCAACGGCGACGCCATCGCCGAACCGGACCCGTGCGGCAGGCGGGTGGTCGACGACTCCTTCCTGGTGCTGTTCAACAGCCACTGGGAGCCGGCCGGCTTCCGGCTCCCCGGCGCCGCCTACGGGGAGCGCTGGTCGACGCTGATCGACACCGCCGACCCCGACGGCGTCCCCGACGAGGCGGAGCACAAGGCGGGCACGTCGCTGACCGTCGGGCCCCGCAGTCTGGTCCTGCTGTCCCGGCCCTCGCGCTCCGCCCGGTGAGCGGCCGTGCGGTCAGCGGGCGCGGTGGCGCGCGGTCACCGTGAACTGCGCGCCGTCGGCGTCCCGCAGCACGGCCTCCTCCGCGTCCTCCGCCAGGACGCTGCCGCCGTGCAGTTCCGCGGCCCGGGCGCAGGCCGGCACGTCGTCGACGGCGAAGTGGACCTGCCAGTGCGGCCGGATCGTCGGGTCGGGCGCCGCCTCCAGCGCCCCCGACTCGATGCGCGCCACCACGTCGCCCTGGCTGCGCAGGATCACCTCGTCACCGTTGTACTCGACCTCGCAGCAGCCCGGACGCTCCGAGGCCCAGTCGAAGATCTCGCCGTAGAAGATGGCGGAGTCGAAGGCGTCGCGCGTGTGGAGGCGGATGAACGCCGGCCGGGCGTTGCGCCAGGTCTCCCAGTCGCTGAACAGCTCGCCCTCCCAGACCCCGAAGGTCGCGCCCTCCCGGTCGGCCAGCAGCGCCGCCCGCCCCGGCGGCAGGGAGATCGGCCCGACCGCGACCGTGCCGCCTCGTTCCTGCACCCGGGACGCGGCCTCGTTCGCGCTCGGCACGGCGAAGTACGGCGTCCAGGCGACCGCCATCTGCCACATGGCGGCGACCGCGGCGATGCCGGCCACCGGCGCGCCGTTCGCCAGCGCGATCCGGAACCGGTCGCCGAGCCGGGCCGGGCGCCACTGCCAGCCCAGCACGGCGGAGTAGAACTCCTCGGTGGCCTTCAGGTCCCGGCTGGTCAGACTCACCCAGCAGGGGGCCCCGAAGACGGAGTGCGTGGAGACGAGGTTCTTCGCGCCGGTGGGGCCGGTGGGGGAGGTCATGTCGTGGTTCATGGCGGTAACGTCCTGGTCTCGTCCACCGGCAGCCACCGGTTCCACACCAGTGTCCGGCCGGAACGGCTGCGGTGCCTGCCGAGTACCCCGGCGGCGGCCCCGAAACGGCGGGCGGGCCCCCTGCGGCCCGGTGGCACGGGGTGGGACGAGTGACGACGATGGATGCGTCGGAGAAGTACCACGAGGCGCAGTACCAGGAGAAGCAGTACCACGACAGGCGGCCCCGCGCGGCACAGGCGGCGCCGACGCACCGGACCGGGAGGTGACCATGCCCACGGACGGGGGTTCCGAGCAGATCCTCGAGCTACAGGAACAGGTCCGGCAGCTGAAGGAGGCGGTGGTCTCGCACGCCGTCGTCGACCAGGCGATCGGGATGATCGTGGCGCTCGGCCGGCTCGCGCCGGACCAGGGATGGGCCGTGCTGAAGGAGGTCTCCCAGCACACCAACATCAAGTTGCGCAACGTGGCGGAGATGATCCTGGTCTGGGGACGTACCGGGGAGATGCCCGCGCGGATCCGGGCCGAGCTGGAGGACGCCCTCGACCGTCATGGTCCGACGCAGATCCCGGGCGCGCCGCGGGAGTGGTGAGCCCGGCCCGGGCCGCGTGGTGCCGGTGCCCCGGCTCACCCGGCCTCCTGGGGCTCACCCGGCCTCCTGGAGGATCTCCTCCCTGAGCTGGGCGAAGCAGCCGCTGAGCAGGCGGGAGACGTGCATCTGGGAGATGCCGAGCTGCTGCGCTATGCGGCTCTGCGTCATGCCCCCGAAGAACCGCAGGTAGAGGATGGTGCGCTCACGCTCGGGCAGCGCCTGGAGACAGGGCCGGACGGCCACCCGGTCCACCACGGTGTCGAAGGCCGGGTCCGGGCCGCCCAGCGCGTCCCCGAGGGCGTACCCGTCGGTGCCGGGCATGTCCGCCTCCAGCGACAGCGCGGAGAAGCACTCCAGGGCCTCCATGCCGGTACGCACCTCCGCGGCCGTCAGCTGCGCGTGCGCGGCGATCTCCTCGATCGTCGGGGCGCGTCCCGGAGTGGTCTGCGCCAGCTCCTTCACCGCGCGCCGTACCCGGTTGCGCAGGTCCTGGACCCGGCGCGGTACGTGCAGGGTCCACATGTGGTCGCGGAAGTGCCGCTTGATCTCGCCGGTGACGGTCGGCACGGCGTACGCCTCGAAGGCGTGGCCGCGGGCCGGGTCGTAGTGGTCGACGGCCTTGACCAGCCCGAGGGCCGCCACCTGGTACAGGTCCTCCAGGCTCTCGCCGCGCCCGCGGAAACGGACGGCGATCCGCTCGGCCATGGGCAGCCACGCCTGGATCAGCTCGTCCCGCAGAACCTTGCGTTCCGGGCCCTCGGGCAGCCGGGCGAGCCGTTCGAAGGCCGCGGCCGTGTCGGGGGCGTCGTCGTGCGGATGCGGCGTGGTTCGGCCGGCGATACGCATGCTGCGCACCTCCCTCAGCAGGGGTGCTGGGTGGACGGACACCATGGGAGGCGGGACTGCTTCGGACCTTTGCGGCGAAGCCGTGGTCGGGTGCCCGCCGGTCGCGCGGCAGGCCGCTCCCACGGAGGTGCCTCCAGTCCGAAGCACACACAGGCCATTCCCGATAGTGCCGATTTCCAAACAAATTACCCTATGTCGGGATGGTGGACATCCGGGGGAAACCGGGCGCCCGGAACGTGATGTGCGGCACGCCCGGGGCGGTGCTTCGGCGGCCCGTCCGGCAGTTCCCGCTGGGCAGAGCTTGATCGTCGATCAGCGGCGGCGGAGCGCTCGGCCACGGTGCGTTGCCCTCATTTGACAGTGCGCTTCGGCCCTCGATAGGAAGCAGCTTCAAGAGGTCGAGAGGTGCAGTGTGTACGAGCCGAACGTGGTCGGGGACTGGCAGGAGTACGACGAACACGCCGGTCTGCGGGTCCGCGTCCACCGTCTCGAGGCCGCCGAACCGCCCCGCGGGCGGGACGAGGCCGCCGAGGGGCTGACGTACTTCCGGGTGCGGGTGACCGTCGAGAATCGCGGCAGCAGGTGTTTCGGCATCCACCTGGAGGACGGCCAGATCGACGTGCGCATCGGTCCCGACGGGGAGGGCGCGTTCGTCGACTGGCGCAACTCCCAGTTCGTCGAGGGCTTCGACGTCTACCCGCTGCGCCGGGTCACCGCCGTGCTGTACGCGGCCGGTCCCGAGGCGGCCCTGACCCAGGTCGACGTGCAGGTGCAACTGCGCGTCGACGAGGAGTGGACCGACCGCCGGCTGTGGTCGGGCCGGATCGGCCAGGCCCCGGGGGAGTCCGCGCCGGGCACGCCCTGCGCCGCGGGGCGCGAGGGTCTCGTGCACCAGGTCAGCAACTTCCTGCGGGAGCAGGCCGAACCGGACACCGCCTGACGGCGGTCAGTGCGGGATGCCGTCGATGAGCTCGCGGGCGCCCTGACGCAGCAGCGCCACGGCGACCGAGGTGCCGAGAGTGGCGGCGTCCAGTCGGCCCGCCCACTCGTGCGCGTTGAGCCGCGTCTTGCCGTCCGGTGTGAACACGCAGGCCCGCAGGGACAGTTCGCCACCGCGGTCCACCTGCGCGTACCCGGCGATCGGGCTGTTGCAGTGGCCCTGAAGGACATGCAGGAACATGCGCTCCGCCGTCGCCTCCCGGTGGGTGGCGGGGTCGCCCAGGCCGCCGACCGCCTCGATGAGCCCGCTGTCCCCCTCCCGGCATTGCAGCGCGAGGATGCCCGCGCCGATCGGCGGCATCATCGTCTCCGGGGAGAGCACCTCGCTGATCACGTCCCGGCGGCCGATGCGCTCCAGGCCGGAGACGGCCAGCAGCAGGGCGTCCGCCTCGCCGGCGGCGAGCTTCTCCAGGCGCCGGTTGGCGTTCCCCCGGAACGGAACACAGGTCAGATGCGGGTGGCTGGCGGCGAGTTGGGCGACGCGACGCACCGAGGACGTGCCGATCCGGGTTCCGGCCGGCAGCTCGTCCAGGGTCAGTCCGCCCGGGTGGACCAGGGCGTCGCGGATGTCGTCGCGCTTGAGGAACGCGGCGAACACCGTGCCCGCCGGCAGCGGCCGGTCGGCGGGCACGTCCTTGACGCAGTGCACCGCGAGATCGGCCTCGCCCGCCAGCAGCGCGGCGTCGACCTCCTTGGTGAAGGCGCCCTTGCCCTCGACCTTCGACAGATCGCCCAGCCACTTGTCGCCGGTGGTGCGCACGGGGACGACCTCGGTGCGCACGCCCGGGTGGAGAGCCGCCAGCTCGGCGCGGACGCGTTCGACCTGGGCGAGTGCCATGGGGGAGTCGCGGGAGACGATGCGGATGATTCCGGGGACCGACATGCGGACACGATAGACCCTCGCGGTGGTGCGCGGTGCGGCGTCCGGCCGCAGACGCGCTCGGCCCCGCGTGCGGCGGGCCACGGCGGTCAGGTAGGTCTTGATCGGGTTGGGGTCGTTCTCGGCGGCGGCACCACGCCGCTGATCCCGGAGTGGGCCG
>NZ_JBFAWY010000076.1:0-8901 GCF_040680575.1 Streptomyces sp. NPDC052020 | reverse complement strand
GTCAGGCTGTCCTCGGCGCCCTCGGGCCCCACCGGCACCAGCGCCTTGGGCAGGGTGTCGGTGTAGGGGCGCAGGCGCCGTCCGGCACCGGCCGCGAGTATGAGGCCAATCATCGTGTTTCTCTCCTTGCTTGCGGGCCGTCAGCGGCGTTCCGGCGGCGGAACTCCGGGCGGATGAGACGACGTGGGGTCCTGCCCGCCTCCGGGCAGGACCCCACGTCGTATGGACCCTGGTCGGGTCAGACTTCGTCGGTGGCGGCCGAGACGGACGAGGCCGTCTGCTCGGCCGCCGCGGTCTTCTTCGAAGCCGTCTTCTTGGCCGCCGCCTTGGTGGCCGTCTTCTTGGCGGCCGTCTTGGTGGCGGTCGTCTTCTTCGCGGTCGTCTTCTTCGCGGCCGTCTTCTTGGCCGTCGCCGCCTTGGTGGCCGCGGTCTTCTTGGTGGCCGCGGTCTTCTTCGTGGCCGCCTTCTTCGCCGTGGCCTTCTTGGCCGTCTTGCGCGCCGTCTTCTTGGCCGCGACGGCCTCTTCGGCGGCCTCGGCCGCCTCCGGGCCCGCGACGGCCGGCTCGGCGGCGGGGGCCTCCTCAGCCGGGGCCTCCGGAACGGCGGCCTCCTGAACCGGGGCTTCCGGCTCGGTGGCCGACGGGAGGACCACGACGGCGGCTTCCGCGGGCGCGGTGGGCGCGGCCGCCTTCCGCACGGCGCGGCGCCGCGGACGGGCCGGGGCGGCCGGCTCGGCGGCGGCCTCCGGCTGCTCCGGCTGCTCCGCCGGGGCGGCCTCCTCGGCCGGCGCCGCCTCGGGCGCCACCGGTGCCGACTCGGGGACCGTCACCACGGCCGCCTCGGCCCCGGCCGGGGACCCGGCGGGCGCGGACACCCTGCGGGTCGCCCGGCGACGGGTACGGCCCTTGGGCGCGGCCTCCTCCTCGGCGGCCGGCGTCTCGGCGGCCGGTGCCGCGACGACCGCGTCCTCGACGGCGGCGGGCTCGGCCAGCGCCTCGGCGGCCGGCTCCTGCCGCACCGGACGCACGGCCTCCTGCTCGGCCGTGACGTCCTGGGCCGTGGGCACCTCGGCCGCCGCGGCCCGCTCGTCCTGCGGCTGCCCGGCCTCGGCCTTGCGCGGCCTGGCCGCCCGGCCCTTGCCGGCGGCCTGCTCGGCCTCGCGGGGCGCGCCCGCCGGAGCCGACGCCCGCCGGCTCGTCCGGCGCCGCGTACGCCCGCGGCCCGCCGCGGCCTCCGCCTCGGCGACGCTGCTGTACAGCTCCTCGTCCGGCGCGAAGTCGGGCGCCGGGAGGGCGGCCGGCTCGGCGGCCTCGGCGGCCACCTCGGCCTCGGACTCGGCCTCCGCCTCCTGCTCCGCCGTCTCGGCGGTCTCGACGGCGGCGGCCACGGCCTCGTGCTCGTGCGGCTGCTCGGCGGCACCGGCCCGGGCCCGCTTGCGGCGCTTGCCGCCGCCCTGGGCGGCGGACGGCTGGTCCAGGTGGACGATGACCCCGCGCCCGTTGCAGTGGACGCAGGTCTCCGAGAACGACTCCAGCAGGCCCTGGCCGACCCGCTTGCGGGTCATCTGCACGAGCCCCAGCGAGGTCACCTCGGCGACCTGGTGCTTCGTACGGTCGCGGCCCAGGCACTCCAGCAGGCGGCGCAGCACCAGGTCCCGGTTGGACTCCAGCACCATGTCGATGAAGTCGATGACGATGATGCCGCCGAGGTCGCGCAGCCGGAGCTGGCGCACGATCTCCTCGGCCGCCTCCAGGTTGTTCCTGGTGACCGTCTCCTCCAGGTTGCCGCCCTGGCCGGTGAACTTGCCGGTGTTGACGTCGATGACGACCATCGCCTCGGTCCGGTCGATCACCAGCGAACCGCCGCTGGGCAGCCAGACCTTGCGGTCCAGCGCCTTGGCGAGCTGCTCGTCGATCCGGTACGTGGCGAAGACGTCGACCTCGGAGGTCCACCGCTGGAGCCGCTCGGCGAGGTCCGGCGCGACGTGCGAGACGTACCCGTGGATGGTCTGCCACGCCTCGTCGCCGCTGACGATGACCTTGGAGAAGTCCTCGTTGAAGATGTCGCGCACGACCCGGACGGTCATGTCCGGCTCGCCGTACAGCAGCGTCGGCGCGTTGCCGTTCTTGGCCTTCTTCTGGATGTCCTCCCACTGCGCCTGGAGACGCTCGACGTCCCGGCGCAGCTCGTCCTCGCTCGCGCCCTCGGCGGCGGTGCGCACGATGACGCCCGCGTCCTCGGGGACGATCTTCTTGAGGATGGTCTTCAGCCGGGCCCGCTCGGTGTCGGGCAGCTTGCGGCTGATGCCGGTCATCGAGCCCTCGGGGACGTACACGAGGTAGCGGCCCGGGAGGGAGACCTGGCTGGTCAGACGGGCGCCCTTGTGACCGATGGGGTCCTTCGTCACCTGGACGAGCACGGACTGCCCGGACTTCAGGGCGGACTCGATACGGCGCGGCCCGCCCGCCATGCCGAGCGCCTCGAAGTTGACCTCGCCGGCGTAGAGCACGGCGTTGCGGCCCTTGCCGATGTCGATGAAGGCCGCCTCCATCGACGGCAGGACGTTCTGCACCTTGCCGAGGTAGACGTTGCCGACGTACGAGGTCGACTGCTCCTTGTTGACGTAGTGCTCGACGAGCACGCCGTCCTCCAGGACGCCGATCTGCGTGCGGTCGCCGTGCTGGCGGACGACCATGACGCGCTCGACGGCCTCGCGGCGGGCCAGGAACTCGGCCTCGGTGATGATCGGCACGCGCCGGCGGCCCTGCTCGCGGCCCTCGCGGCGGCGCTGCTTCTTCGCCTCCAGGCGGGTCGAGCCCTTGATGGACTGGACCTCGTCGGACGGCTCGGCGGGCTTGCGCGGCTCGCGGACCTTGACGACGGTGCGCTCGGGGTCGTCGGCGGAGGGCTCGGCGTCGAGGGAGGTGTCCCCGGCGCGGCGGCGACGGCGACGGCGGCGACGGCTGCTGCTGGTGCCGTTCCCGGCGTGCGCGTGCTCGTCGGCGGTCTCGTCCTCCGCGGCCTCCTCGGTGTCCTCCTCGACCTGCTCGGCGGTGTCCTCGGCGTCCTGGGCGGCCTGCTCGGTGGCGAGCTCCTCGGACTCGGCGTCCGCGCCCTCGCCCCGGCGGCGGCGACGGCCGCCCCGGCGGCGACGGCGGCGCGAGCCGGTCTCCTCGGTGCCCTCGGCCTCCTCGCCCTCGTACGACTCCTCGGAGTCCTGGGGCTCGGACTCCTCCTCCTCGGGCTCCTCCTCGGCCACGGGGTCCGGGCGCTCGTCGGCGGCGCCCCTGCGCCGGCGACGGCGGCGCGAGCCGGCGGCCTGCTCCTGCGGGAACTCCTCGGTCGCCTCGGTCTCCTCCGGCTCCTCGGTCTCCTCGACGCGCTCGGCTCCGGCGGCGACGGCCGCCGCCTCCGCGGCGGCCCGCTCCGGCGTCTGGAACTTCGGCTCGGCGAACACCGGGGGCTGGAACACGGCGACGGCGGGACGCGCCGGGCGGCGCGGCGCGTCGGCCTCGGCGCCGGACGCCCCGGCGGACCGGGCGGGCTCGGCGAAACCGGTGGCCGCCTTGCGCACGGCCCGGCGCCGGGCACGACGCGGGGCGGCCTCCTCGGCCGGCGCGGCCTCGGCGGCGGGGGCCTCAGGGGCCTCGGCCTGGGGCACGGCGGTGTCCTTGCGGCCGTCACCCGCTGCGGCCTCGGCCTGCACGGAGGCCTCGGCCTGCGCGGGGGCTTCGTCCCGCGCGGGGGCTTCGTCCCGCGCGGGCGTCTCGGCGGACGCGGCGGTCTCCGGCGTCCCGGCGGGAGCGGACACCCGGCGCGTCGCACGGCGCCGGGCCCGGCGCGGAGCGGCACCCTCGTCCTCGGCACCCTCGACGACCGGCGCCTCAGAGGCCGCGGCGGCGGCCTCGGCCTGCACGGGGGCCTCGGCCTCGGCGGACGGGGCCGGCTGCTCGGTCGCGGCGGGCGAGGTCACCGTGCGCGTCGCACGGCGCCGGGTGCGCCGCGGAGCGGCACTCTCGGCCGCCTCGGGCGCCTGGGTGGCTTCGGGGGCCTCGGCGGTTTCGCTCACCTCAACGGCGGATGCGGCCGGGAGAACGGTCTCGGCCGCCTCCGCCGACGCCGGGGCGCCGGCGGGCGCGGAGGCGCGCCGTACGACGCGGCGGCGCGGGCGTCCGGCGGGCGCGGGCTCCTCGGCGGCGGGTGCCGCGGCCTCCTGCGCCGCGGGCTCCTCGGCGCCGACGGCGTCGGCGTCCGCGGTGACCTGGGCCTGAGCGATCTCGTCGCTCTCGGCGGCCGGTATGGCCGGCGTCACCGTCTCCACCGGCGTGTCGGAGGAGGTGACCGGCGGACCCGCCGGCCGGGAAGCGGCCCTGCGCCGACGACGCGGCGGCAGGGTGTCGCTCGGAGTGTTCGGTTCGGAACCCTGAGTGGGCTCGGTCGGTTCGAGCATGCGGGCGTATCTCCCGTCAGGCTCCCGGGCGCCGCGCCTGGTCCGGTGTCGACCACGTCGATCACCGTTGACGTCCGCGGCTCGCGCGGTGCGCGGTCGCCGCCGTCCGGGGCGCGGGCGCCGCTCGGAAGCTCTCTGTGTCCTGTCTCGCCGGTTCCGTACCCCTTGTTGTGCACGGCCTGGCGAAAGTCTTCTGGTCGGTGCGCTGCCCGACCCAGGTGGCTCCCGAGTTCCAGGGCGGCGCTTCGACGTACGTCCCTGCGCGGGACCTTCCTTACGCCGACGCCTTCGCGGCGGCAGTCGCGTCGGCCGTCTGGGGCTCGTTCGCTGCTGCCTCGCGGTCGGGCGCGAGCGGGTCGGTCACCGTGCCGGTCTCTTCATCGAACAGCCCCTGCGCCAGCCTGGTCACCGCTGCGGGGACCGGCGGCGCCAGGTCGGCCACGGCGCGGAGACCGGACAGGACGTCGTCGGGTCGTACGGCAGGCGTCACGTGCCGAACAACCAGCCGCAGTATCGCACAGGGCCGGTCGCTCGGCCTATCAGCCGGCGAACCGTGCGTTTCCACGCTCTCCAGGCTCGCGACGGCCGGCCGGGCGTCGAAGGTGCGCACGCCGTTCTTGGTGAGGCGCTGCACCTCGACGGCCCCGGCCTCGTTGAACGCCCGCACGGCGCGCGCGGCCTCCGCGGGCTCCACCCCGTCCAGCCGCAGCTCCCACACGGAGGCCGTCAGCCGGTCGGCGAGCCCGGAGGTCCGGGCCTGCACCGCCTCGACGACGTCGAGCCCGGCGGGCAGCGACTGGTCGAGGAGGGCTCTCAGCTGCTCGGGGTCGCGCGGCTCGGTGAGCGCGATCTCCAGGTACTCCGCCTCGCTGCCCGTACCGGTGGGTGCGGCATTGGCATACGACACCTTCGGGTGCGGCGTGAACCCCGCCGAGTAGGCCATCGGCACCTCGGCGCGGCGCAGCGCACGCTCGAAGGCACGCTGGAAGTCACGGTGGCTGGTGAACCGGAGGCGGCCGCGTTTGGTGTACCGCAGACGGATGCGCTGCACCGCGGGTACCGGCGGCGGGCCTTCGGGCTGTCGCTTGCCCAGTGTCGTTCAGTCCTTCGTGAGAGCGGTCGTACTGCCACCAAGAGTACGTCCCTCCGCGCCCGAAGGTTCCCGCCGGTCCACGGCCCGGGCCGGCACCCGCTCCCCGAGCAGCATCCGCCGCACGTCGGCACGGGCCTGCCGGGCGGACGCCCGGGCGGAACCGAGCGCCTGCCGCACCGCCCGGCCGGCCCCGCGCGCGGCCTCGGCGGCGGGCCTGAGCACCGTGTCCCGCACGGCGTGGCCGACGGGCGTCAGCACACCGCGGTACACCCACCGCACCGGCTCCACGAAGATCCGCCGCAACAGCCGGCCCAGGGCCCGCCCGACGGCGAGGGAGATGTGCCCCGCCACCCGCCAGGCGTGCGCGAGCGCCGCCCACAGCTCCGCCCCGACGACGGCGAGCACCCGCCCGACGGGCACCAGCACCCACCGCCACAGACCGAGGGCGGGCAGCACGAAGAGCACGCGGCCGGTCCAGTACAGCGCGGCGCCGACACCGGTCACGACCATCCGCGCACACCATGCCAGGCCCCTGCCGCACCAGGCGAGGGCGTGCCCGAGGGGCGTCAGCACCCACCGGTACAGCCACAGCGCGGGGACGGCGACGAGGTAGCGCGCGAGCACGCCCAGCACCGCGCACACGGCGCCCGCGGCGGCGGCGATCTGGGCGCCCACGCCCCGGAGCACCCACAGCACCGCGTGCCCGGCCGGAGTGAGGACACGCCTGTACGCCCACCCGAACCCGTGCCCGAGCGGTGTCAGCACCCACCGGTACACCCATACCGCCGGGACGACGACACAGACCTTCCCCAGCCAGGCCAGCCCCTTCCCCACGGGCACGACGACGTACCGCCACAGCCCCACGAAGGGCCAGACGAACACCGCGCGCCCCAGCCACAGCAGGGCCCGCCCGACCGGCCGCAGCACCGTGTCGTTCAGGAACCGCGCCCCGACGACCAGCACGTCCCACACCATCCGCACCGGCACGACCAGCACCAGTGTCACGATCCGCACCGGAATCCGGATCGCGACGACGAGACACCCCTCGCCCCGCGCCGGCTGCCGCTCACCGTGCGCGGGGCGCACGGGCTCATCGGACGGCGCGGGGCCGGCCGAGGGCTCTTTCCGCAGTTCCATACCGGTGTAGACGCACCAACGCCCCGTCCGGATGCGCCCGCCCCGTCCCCCGAACGCACGTCTGCCCCGCCCGGCGGAAATCCGGGCGGGGCAGACGACGTGACGGCGCGGCCTCAGCCGGCGCTGGGCGCGGCGTTCTTGACCGTCAGCGGCAGCAGCTTCTTGCCCGTCGGGCCGATCTGGATGTGGGTGTCCATCTGCGGGCAGACGCCGCAGTCGAAGCACGGTGTCCAGCGGCAGTCCTCGACCTCCGTCTCGTCGAGGGCGTCCTGCCAGTCCTCCCAGAGCCAGTCCTTGTCCAGACCGGAGTCGAGGTGGTCCCAGGGCAGGACCTCCTCGTAGCCGCGCTCACGGGTGGTGTACCAGTCGACGTCCACGCCGTACGGCGCCAGCGCCTTCTCCGCGCACTTCATCCAGCGGTCGTACGAGAAGTGCTCGCGCCAGCCGTCGAACCGGCCGCCGTCCTCGTACACGGCCCGGATGACCGCGCCGATCCGGCGGTCGCCGCGCGACAGCAGGCCCTCGACGATGCCGGGCTTGCCGTCGTGGTACCGGAAGCCGATGGAGCGGCCGTACTTCTTGTCACCGCGGATCTTGTCGCGCAGCTTGGCCAGCCGGGCGTCCGTCTCCTCCGCCGACAGCTGCGGCGCCCACTGAAAGGGGGTGTGGGGCTTGGGGACGAAACCGCCGATGGAGACGGTGCAGCGGATGTCGTTGGAGCCCGACACCTCGCGGCCCTTCTGGATCACGCGGGTGGCCATGTCGGCGATCTGCAGGACGTCCTCGTCGGTCTCGGTCGGCAGGCCGCACATGAAGTACAGCTTCACCTGCCGCCAGCCGTTCCCATAGGCCGTGGCGACCGTCCGGATGAGGTCTTCCTCGGAGACCATCTTGTTGATGACCTTGCGGATGCGCTCGCTGCCGCCCTCGGGGGCGAAGGTCAGACCGGACCGGCGGCCGTTCCTGGTCAGCTCGTTCGCCAGGTCGATGTTGAAGGCGTCGACGCGGGTCGACGGCAGCGACAGGCCGATCTTGTCGTCCTCGTAGCGGTCCGCCAGCCCCTTGGCGATGTCACCGATCTCGGAGTGGTCGGCGCTGGACAGCGACAGCAGGCCGACCTCCTCGAAGCCGGTGGCGTTCAGCCCCTTCTCCACCATCTCGCCGATGCCGGTGATCGAGCGCTCGCGCACCGGGCGGGTGATCATGCCGGCCTGGCAGAAGCGGCAGCCGCGGGTGCAGCCGCGGAAGATCTCCACCGACATCCGCTCGTGGACCGTCTCCGCCAGCGGCACCAGCGGCTGCTTGGGGTACGGCCACTCGTCCAGATCCATCACCGTGTGCTTGGACACACGCCACGGCACACCCGACCGGTTGGGCACGACGCGGGCGATACGGCCGTCGGGCAGGTACTCGACGTCGTAGAAGCCGGGGACGTACACCCCGCCCGTCTTCGCCAGGCGCAGCAGCAGCTCCTCGCGGCCGCCGGGGCGGCCCTCCGCCTTCCAGGCGCGGATGATCGCGGTGACCTCCAGCACGGCCTGCTCACCGTCGCCGATGATCGCGCAGTCGATGAAGTCGGCGATGGGCTCGGGGTTGAACGCGGCGTGCCCGCCGGCCATCACGATCGGGTCGTCCAGCCCCCGGTCCCGGGCCTCCAGCGGAATGCCGGCCAGCTCCAGGGCGGCCAGCATGTTCGTGTACCCCAGCTCCGTGGAGAACGACAGGCCGAACACGTCGAAGGCGCGCACCGGCCGGTGGCTGTCCACCGTGAACTGCGGGACGCCGTGCTCCCGCATCAGCGCCTCCAGGTCCGGCCACACGCTGTAGGTGCGCTCGGCGAGGACGCCCTCCTGCTCGTTGAGGACCTCGTACAGGATCATGACGCCCTGGTTGGGCAGCCCGACCTCGTAGGCGTCGGGGTACATCAGCGCCCAGCGGACGTCGCAGGAGTCCCAGTCCTTGACCGTGGAGTTGAGCTCTCCGCCGACGTACTGGATCGGCTTCTGCACATGCGGGAGCAGAGCTTCGAGCTGCGGAAACACAGACTCGGCGGCATCGGCAGGCATCTCGCGGAACCTTCGTGAGCTGACAGGGGTGACCATCAAGCGTAACCCGCCCGCGGGGTCCCTCCGGACCCGGCGCCCACCAGCGGCACGACTGCCCGGGGCTGGGCGGCCTCCCCGTTGGACGGAGCCGCGGCCGCCCACGGCGGGAAGGGACG
>NZ_JBFAWY010000075.1:0-9283 GCF_040680575.1 Streptomyces sp. NPDC052020 | reverse complement strand
CGACTGCGGGAGAGCGACGAGCTCCCCTGGCCGCGCTGGCCGCGGATGGTCCGTACGGAGTCTGGCTGGTGGCGGCTGCCCGAGCCGCGGATCCCCCTTTTGTACGGCATGCTGGCCGTTCGCTGAGCCTCATTCCCCCGACAGTGGTGCAGTGCGAGCGGACCATGTGGGTGGTCGTGATGGTGGACAGCTTCACGTAGTGCGGTACCGCTCGGAATCAGGTACGGCGCCCCCAGGCCGAATGCGCTGCGACGCCCCTCCGAGGCCGTGAGCTCCAGATGCGCCCAGCAGGGGTGCACCGGGGCACTCCACCTCGCGGGCATCCTCATCTGGATCCGACGCTGACCAAGGAGACAGAACCCGGTCCGCTCCCGGCCGGACGCGATCGGGGACGTCGGCCACGACAAGCGGCTGTGGCGCCGGGTCTGCCCGCCGACCCGCTGGGAGGGTCTGCCGCCGGTCGCCTTCGTGCTCGCCGACACCCTCAAGGCCAAGGTCGGCAACACCGTGCAGGTCCTCAAGGGAGCCGGCCGCCGCTACTGGGCACCGCGCCGGTACGAGACCTACTACCGTCAGGAGATCACGGCCAGGGACTACAGCCAGGCGGTGCCCGTCGTCTGGAGCAACTCCAAGGAGCACGGCGCGGACGCGGCGGTGTGGCGGCGGCTTCGAGGTGCGCGACGAGGTCGTCGCCCGGCCCTCCCCGTTCGTGCGCCACCACATCAACGTGCTCGGCGGGCACTCCTTCCAGCTTCCCGGCCTGCCGCCCCTGTGCGACAAGCCCCCGACGCCGGGTGACTGGGCGAGCCGGCTGTCCTCGGCGACGTAGGTCGTTCTGCGATGACGGCCTGGCCGGCCTCTGCCGTGAGGCGGTCGGCCGAAGCGACGGCTGGCAGTTGCCGTCCTCGACGGTGGACGTGAGCAGGGTGGCCCGGCGGGCTGGTTCGTCCGTGGCACCGAGAGCAGGCAGCTTGGTCAGCAGCCTCGTCGCCCGGGACAACTGCAGTAGCCCAACCGCTGAGGCGGTTTCCTGTGGCGGGAGCGACAATGCGGCCGGGAGGGCCGAACCTTGTGGGACCGTCCACGCGCGGTAACGTTCCCGCCGAGCTGAACGGCACAGCCTCATCGGCCAGGTGTTGACATCACTGGAACACCCACTGGAATCCGATCACCGCCGGCCATAGGGAGGTCGGGGTGCGCCAGCGCAGCAGCCAGTCGGCGGTCCAGGGGGTGATGCCGTGCATGGCGGCGGCTGGCTCCATGCCGGTGTTCGGCTGGACGTACCAGCGGCGCTGTCGATGCTGCGGAGTGGTATCCGGTTCTTCAATGGGGGCGCCGCCCAGCGTGAAGTCGTCGAACCGGTGCGGCGTTAACTACCTGTGCACTCTTCACGCCCTGCCGGGGCACCTTCCGATCAACGGATCGGCGGTGTTGCATATCGGCTAACGAATTCCGGTGTGGTCCCGCATGCCGGTGAATTCCTTTGGGCTGAGAGGCTGTTCCAGCCCACGCCGCCGTGGCCTGCCGCGGCATCAAAAGGCGGTCGGCGCCTGCCCGGCCACCAGTCAGGAGAACAGAAATGAGTGCCCTTCTCACCTCGCGCCCCACCACGGCGGGCACGCTTGAGCGTGCCGCCGTGATCGCGCTGATCACCGAGCCGGAGGCGCCTGTCAGCGACGCCCCGGCCTACGCCCCCCAGTGCGTCCACCATGCGTACTTCCTGATCTCCCCGAAGGTCCCGAAGGACCCGAAGGCCCCGAAGGGGCGCTGAGGCGTCCCGGTCTGGCCTTCCCGGCGGAGAAAGGGCATCTGGTGATGGCGCCCGTCAACGGATCGAGGACCGCGGCGTACGCCGCGGCGGTGCAGGATCTGGCCGGTCGACTGCACCAGGCCCTGGACGAGGGGCGTCATAGCGACCCGGTGCTGGCTGCGTCGGTACGGCAGGCCGGCCAGGAGCAGGAGGAAGTACTGGCTGCGGTGCGGGTGCTGGGGCCCGACGCTCTGGCGTCCGCACTGCTGGCCGGCGTCCGCCCGCACCCGCATGACCGCGAGGTCTTGGACGAGGTGCTGCTGGTCTTTCCCCTCGCGGCGGGGGACCCGGTCGAAGCAGCGTGCCTGGCGCACGCACAACAGCAGGCGGCACAAGGATGCGGGAGCGACGCCGTGGGCGCTGTGGAGGCGGGCGACGCCGCTCAACGTGCCTTCGTTGTCCAGAGCACGGCGGAGGCGGACTGGTGTGCCTGGGCCCAGCACATGGCGCGGCTTTCACCACTGGCCTGGCCGGCCCTTCCCGGACCGGTCGCGGACATGGCCCGCAAACGGGAGGCGGATGTGGAGCGGGGACTGACACGCGCGATGCTGCGCCGAGACTACGCCAGCGCCGCCCGCCTGGCCCGCTGGGCAGCCCTGACACAGGCCCCCGGCGGCGCAGGCGGCCTGGACCTGGAGCCGTTGCTGCGGCATGTGACCGAGATGGCAGGCGGCGCGGCGCGCGTCCTGCTGGACGCCGCAATCGCCCGGCGCCTCCTGGCGGGGCGGCAGGCACAGCGGTGAACACACCTGCCGCGTGGCAGCGGCTCGCTCACGAGGTGGCCACCAGGGGTGTGCGGTGGCTGTACCGCAACCGGCACCGCGGGGCCTTTCCCGCCGAGACCACAGCCGATCTCGGTGACCCCAACAAGGTCTACAAACCGCTGGGAGAAAGCTCTTTGACGGCGGTCTTCGTCCTTCGGGCACCCGGGCCGCTCGCCGATGTACAGGCGCAGGCCAAGGAGTTGCTGGAGCACGGCTGGGAGCAGATGCGCCACGGTGACCTGCTCTACGAGCGCCAGGTGCGCCACCAGCTGGCGACCGATCCGCTCGAGTGCTACGCACACTTCGTTCCGGCCGGCTACCGGCACCACCGACTGGACTCCCTCCTGACCCATCTGACCACTTCCACCTCCTGGTGGGCCGTGGAGATGCTGCCCAACCGCCGCCTGGCCGTCGTCAACGCCGCCCGCCTGGCCGGCTTTTCGCATCCCGAGGACTGGCGGCCACTGGTGGCGGCCACCTGGCTGGGGCAGCTCCCCGACCCATGGCTGATCGACTGGACGACGGCCTACGCGATGACCCACACCGTGTACCACGTCACCGACTGGGGCCGGCGACCTCATGCCCTGCCCGTACCCGTGAGCGACTACCTCACCCGATGGCTGCCCGCCTGGATGCGGGTGTGGGCGGAGGTGGGTGACTGGGACCTGCTCGGCGAACTGCTCCTGGTCGACGCCTGCCTGCCCCACCCCCAGTTCCCACGCGACATGTTCCAGCTCATCGCCGACGCCCAGCTCCCCGACGGCATGGTGCCCCGCGACACACGACCCGTCTCCGAGGACGCCCAGGAGGCGTTCACCGACCACCAGCACACCACCGCGGTCACAGTCATGTCCGCGGCCCTCGCGCTCACCCGGAGCGAAGATGCCCGTCGCAGGCAGTGACACCCAAACGGTCCGCGAGCGCCTGCGCGCAGTGGCCGAGGCTTCCCGCGGGCCGGGCGCCGCCATCGCCCTCACCTGTCAGGGCACCACCACGACCCTGTGCCTCGGCCACACCGACCGCACGCGCCACACCCCGGTCACCGCACACACCCGCTTCGAGATCGGCTCCGTCACCAAGACCTTCACCGCCCTGCTGGCCGCCACCCTGGCCGCCGACGGAACCATCGACCTCGACCGGCCCCTGGCCGACCACATCCCCGCTCTCCTGCCCAAGGAGCCCCACGCCCGCCGCATCACCGCCCGGCACCTGGCCATCCACACCTCCGGCCTGCCCCGCCTGCCGCCAGGACTGCTGCGGCGGGCCCTGCCGCACTGGTACACCAACCCCTACCAGAGCTACACACCCGACCACCTGGCCACGCTCCTGCCCCGCACCCGCCTGCGCCACCCGCCCGGCCGCCGCACCCGCTATTCGAACCTCGGCGTGGGGCTCCTCGGCCACTACCTCACCCACATCACGGGCGTCCCCTACCCCACCCTCCTGCACCAACGGGTCCTTCGCCCGCTGGGCCTGACGCAGACCGACGACCAACCCCGAGAGCAGGCGACAGGCCACTACCGCGGCCGGCCCTGCCCTCCCTGGCTCATCCCCGCCCTGCCCGCCGCAGGCGCCCTGCGCTCCAGCACCCACGACCTCCTCCACTACCTGTGCCGGCTGCTGGACCCCTCCACCGCCGCTCCCGCATCCCTCGCCACCGGCCTGCGCACCGTGCTCCACCCTGGACCGGGGCAAGAACCACTCGTCTGGTTCCGACGCACCGCGCACGGATACCCCCTGTACTTCCACGCCGGCGGCACACGCGGCCACACCGCCTTCATCGGCCTCCTCCCGCACCAGCAAGTCACCCTGACCGCCCTCACCAACTCCGGCGCTCCCACCAACAGAAGGTTCGCCCAGGCCGCTTACGCCCTCCTCTACCACCACTGTGGCGGCATCGGCTCCGAGTCGGCCGGCAGCCGCTCGGCGGCTACGGAAGCACCGGCCCGTCCAGCCGGGCAGTCGTAGGCACCGTCGGCGACCACTGCGGCGCCGGTCGCTCGGCTGCGGCATCACATCCCGCATCGCCCGCAAGGGTACGGACTCCAGCCAGCGGCTCGGCCGGCACCGCTGGACCATCGAACGCACGATGGCCTGACTCGCGGGGTGCCGTCGCCTGCACCCTCCCTGCCGACCACCCGCCCATCCAACGCCACCGCGACACCCTCGACGACTACCTCACCGGACGAGCCCCGCGGTAGCACACAACCCGCGCTCGCGGCCTGGTGGAGTATCCCGACGACCGTCGTACCGGCTGCCTGGCCGAGGGCGGCGGTCCGGCCAGCGTATTGAAGGCGCCCCTCGTCGTCGTACCGGCCCAGCAGCAGCGTCCGGGGAGCAGCCAGAGGGCCGGTGACCGTGCCGACGATGGCCTCCGTCGTCTTGCGTGTCTTGTACTTCTGCCAATCCCTCACCGAAGGGCGGTAGGGATCGTCCAGCCGCTTGAAGACCACGCCTTCCATCCCGACCGACGCCATGACAGCCACTCGCGCACCGTGGCCGCCTCGGTGGTCGACGGGCACAGCACCCATGGCGCCGACAGCCGCCGCGCGGCGCGCACAAACGCCAAGGCTGCCCTGCGTCGCCGGTAGGGCCAGCCGGTGGTGTCCGGCCCCGACAGCCGCAGCAGATCAAACGCAACGAAGTGGCACTCGCCCGCTGCCCGGGCCGTGCAGGCGCCGCGCGAGCCAGCCCTGCAACCGCTTGAAGGCAAGCCGCCCCGCGTCGTCCCACACGATCAACTCAACGTCCAACGCGGTCACATCCGGAAGGTGTGCCGCACCGGCACGATCTCCGGAAAGTCGGCGTCATCACGGAACCGCCTGGAGCGCAGCGCCACCCGGCCCGCGTCGCCCAGGACGGCCGCTCGGAAGCCGCCCCACTCCGGCTCCTCCGCCCGGCCCCGCCGCAGCTCCGGAACCGGCACGGACACGCTCAGTATCGGCTCTGGCAACGCTCACGTCACGGGTGATCCCTTCCACCCGGCGCCCCCGGTGCTGGTTCCGGTACCGCAACCGGTGGTGGTGGCCGGTACTGCCGCCATTTCGGGGGCCGGGTGCTCAGGGGGCGGTGCGGTCCAGGGTGCCGGTCAGGTCGTCGGCGGCCGCGAGTAGCAGGGTGGCGTACTTCGGGTCGGTGGCCGCCTCCCGTCCGGCGGAGAAACCGAGTAGGGGGATGGTGCGCTGGGAGGGCGGCGCGCAGGTCGGCGGTCTGCTGGTCACGGTGGTCGGTGTGGGGCACGGTGACATGACCGGATCTCCTCAGAGGGAGGGTGGAGGGGATCGCTGGATGCCGGACTGACGGGCGATCGGCTAGCTTGATCTTTAACCTGTGCGGCGGGGGCGGGGAGTAGTCGACTTCTCTCGGCCGCGGCCCAGGACGAACGGTGGGTGAGCTTGGGATGGAGCCGGTCCCAGGACCGGGCCACGGCGGTGCCGTAGAGGCGCGTCTCGGTGACCGTGTGAGTGTCCGGGGTGCCCCAGTGTCAGGCTGCCCGAAGACGAACTCGCCGCCGTGCCGGGGCGGCCGGCCCATGGTGTGAGGCTGCCGCGGCGGGGCTGGCCCGCGCAGGACGCGGTCCGACCGCATCCTGGCCAGGACTTTCACCGGCAGATCCGGCAGAAGGTGGGCCAGGCGTGGCGCGTCGTATCCAGCGTCCGCGATGACGAGGACATCCCGATCGCCGACCTGCCATTGGCCTGCGGTGATCAGCCGCTCGACCAGTTCGCGCAACTGCCGGGCGGTGACGGTGGCGCTGTCGTCCCCAGGCGCCAGACGCAGAGCGTCCAGCGGAGCGGTCCAGGAGCTGCGGCCCGGCTCGAGCGCGCAGACGACCGAGTACGGCCACCCGGGGACGGGGATGTGCTGGTCCTTGCCCCGGCCGTAGGTGTGACACAGGATCCGCTGTGGTGAGGTGTGGGCGTCCGGCCGCAGTCAGCAGGTGATGTCGACGGCCAGGACCAGTCGGCCGTCGTCCGCTCGCGGCAGGGACACCGAGGCCAGGGCCTGCCGCATCCGATCCGCATCGACCCGGCCCTTTGAGACAGCGGCGTAGAGTGCTCCGTGCCCACGACGGTGTTCGCCCACCAGCGACAGCTCGGCCAGGGATCTCACCGGCCCATCACCGCACAGAGCCGCATCCGCCAGCTCGAACAGCGCATCCGAACGAGCGGTGAGACAGGAGTAGAACTCGCCCCGGAAGCGTGACAGTTCGGCTGGCGGCTCTCGCCGGACATCGTGATGCAGCAGACTCATCCTCACGGCCTTCGTGCTGGACGTGTGTGTTCCTTGGTCGGAGCACATGTTCAGACGAAGGCCGCTTCCGTGTACGGCGGACACCGAACCGAGTGATCAAGTACGACGCACCGTTCGACGGCGCACGTTAAAGATCAAGCTAACCGCCACCCTGCGCTCGGCCCCGACCATGCGCACTCCGCATATGAGCACACGCCGCCCCCCTGGGCACCGGTCCCGCCCCCACGTCCGTCCCGGCCCCCCGCGCCCGCCTCAGCGCCGCGAGGGCGACTCCTGTCCGCCGAGCGGGCCGTCATCAAGGACCAGGACCAGGATGCCGAGTCCTGCGCGCGAGCCGTCTGCGGGCCGGATGCCCGGAGCCGGCTGCTGGGCGGCCGACGATGGTGGATGCCCGCTGATCTGCGGCGGTTCCAGGAATCGGACATCGTCTGAGGTGCCTGGGTCCGGTTCGTCGCCCCCGTGTGAGGTCCGGGTGTGAGCGCCTGAAGCACGACGTAGGCCCCCGCGAGCGGAGGTGCTCGCGGGGGCCTACGGAATGGGGGCGGGCTACTACTGGCGGGCCAGCCAGGCGTCGATGTCCGCCTGGCCCCACAGGATGGTGCGCTCCACCTGGCCACCGGGCGCGGCGTCTGGCCCTGGGAGGTACGAGCGCCATGTGGAGTCGGCAACCGGACATCGGAGCTCATCCATTGTCATGGGCGGCAACCAACCTCGGGGTTCGTCTCCGTCACGAACCGTTCGGCGGGGTGGCGAAGGTGAACTCGCCGAGCAGGATGAACCGACCGACGTCGGCCTGGGCGGCGGGGGCGGTGAGGAAAATGCCCGAAGCAGCCAGGGTGACACACCCGAGCGCGGTGGCGATTTTGCGGATACAGCTCATGGGAAGACCTCCACGTGATACCCCATGGCGGGGTTTGCTTGTGTGCTCCGGGCAAGCCTGCCTAGGCAGGTGACAGGCGAATCCTGGTCGTGCGGGGCGTGTCGGAGCACCCCACAGCGCGTGCTGTTTCGCCGCACACCCTCTGAGGACGGATATGACAGCGTGTACGCCCGCGAGGAGCATCCGCCGCCCGGGTCCTGTTCTCCCTTCGGCCGGCCCTCCCCGGCCCTGCTGGCCCGCGCGGACCGCAGCTACGCCCGGTTTCTCGCCCAGGTCGACCCGGACGACCGCCCAAGCGACCACGACCAGGACGACGCGGTGATGCACCGGTGAGCGACACTTACACCGTGCTGAACGCCCCCCGGCCTGGGCGACACCCTGCGGACCTGCGGTCCCATGACCCTGCGACCACACCATGCTCCTGAGGGAGGGCGACCACAGCAGCGGAAAGCCGCCTGGAATTTCCTGTACGCCTGGTTGCATGAAGCTCAGCGGCCTCAGCCCGCTGAAGGCACACCGCTAGGACGGTGGCCTCAATTTCGACCGCTTCCGCGTCGACCCAGCCCTGGCACCGCTGCAGTGGCCGGATGGCCGACCTCGACCGGCACCCGAGGCAGGCCACGCGTGCACGCGCGCTACGTGCGCTCTCCCTCTCACCCGTTCGAGTGATGTGGTTGTCTGTGCGGGCGCCTCTACGGTGGCTGCTCGGCGGGCTGCGTCCGGTCCCTGATGGCGGCCGGACACCGCGCTCGCCCGTGCGACGCGGAGGAGGCAGCAATGACGACACGGCGCCGACTGCTGGAGGCGGGAGCGGCGACGGCCGCGGGGGGCGTGGTGAGCCTGCTGCCCGCGTCATCGGCCTGGGCGAACTACACCACCCGGATCGACCCCTACCGTAGGTACGGCACGTGGGAGGGGTGGGGGGCGTCCCTGGCCTTCTGGGCGAACGTCTTCGGGCGGAACGACACGCTGGCGGACCTGTTCTTCACGCGGCGCTGGGTGTCGGTGCTCGGGCGCACCCTGCCGGGGCTGGGCCTGAACGTGGCGCGCTACGAGCTCGGCTCGTGCATGTTCCAGCCCGCGTGGCCGGGCGGGCCGCGCATGGTCCACTCGCCCACGATGCCGGCCTACCGGAAGGTGGAGGGCTTCTGGGTCAACTGGCGCAGCACGAACCCGGACAGCAGCAGCTGGAACTGGGACAACGACGCCGAACAGCGGGCCATGCTGCTCAAGGCGAAGGCGCGCGGGGCGAACGTGCTGCAGATGTTCTCCCTGTCGCCGATCTGGTGGATGTGCAAGAACCACAACCCCTGCGGCGCGCGAGACGGCGGCGAGAACCTGCAGAGCTGGAACCACGAGCAGCACGCCCGCTACCTCGCGATCGTCGCCAGGCGGGCGAGGGATCACTGGGGGATCCGTTTCCGCTCGGTCGAGCCCTTCAACGAGCCGACGGCGGACTGGTGGGTGGCCACCGGGCACACCGAGGGCTGCCACATGAGCCGACCCACTCAGCGGCGGATCGTTCACTTCCTGCGTCGGCAGCTCGACGCCCGAGGCCTGTCCGACGTCGCCGTG
>NZ_JBFAWY010000074.1:0-9574 GCF_040680575.1 Streptomyces sp. NPDC052020 | reverse complement strand
ACGTCTACGCCGAAGTCACCCTCCCCGACGACGCCCACCCCGACACCGACGCCTTCGGCATCCACCCCGCCCTCCTCGACGCCGCCCTCCACGCCAACCTCTTCGCCGAGGGCGGCAGCCAGGAGGAGGCCGCGGGACCGCGGCTGCCGTTCGCCTGGAGCGGTGTGACGGTGCACGCGGCGGGTGCCACCGCGCTGCGGGTACGGGTGACCTCCCACGGCCTCGACGAGGCGTCGGTGCTCGCCGCGGACGCGACCGGCGCCCCGGTGATATCGATCCGCTCGCTGGCCGCGCGGGCCGTCGGCGCCGAGCAGCTGACGGCGGGCGGCGCCGGGGACGGGGCCGACGCGCTCCTGCGGCCCACCTGGAGCGAACGGGCCGAGTGGCCAGCGGCCGAGGAGTCGGCCGGCGACTGGGCGGTGATCGGCACGGCAGCCGACGCGGGGATCGCCGCGGCCTTCGGCGACAACGTCCCGGTCTACGCCGATCTGGCGGCGCTCGGCGCCGGCGCGGGCCCCGCACCGGAGCACGTGGTCCTCGTCTGCTCCGCCAGCTCGGCGGGCGACGGGACGGACGGGCTGCTCGACCGGATGCGCGCCGCGACCACCCGGGTGCTGGAGACCGTGCAGGGCTGGCTCGCGGACCCAAGGTTCGCCGACTCCCGCCTCACCGTCCTCACCAGCGGGGTCACCGGGCCGGAGCCGGTGCGCGGCGCCGTCGTGGACCTGGCCGGCGCCCCGCTCGCGGGCCTGGTGCGCTCGGCGCAGGGCGAGCGGCTCGAGGCCCGCATCCTGCTCCTCGACTGGGACGGCACCGCCTCGTCCCAGGAGCGGCTGCGCGCGGCCGCCACCGCCGCCGGCGCCGAACTCGCCCTGCGCGACGGCGTCCTGTGGGAGCCCCGGCTGGTCAGGGAGCAGCAGGCCCCGGCCGGCTCGCTGCACGCGGCGCGCCTGGACCCGCGGGGCACCGTGCTCATCACGGGCGGCACGGGCGGCCTCGGCGCCGCGGTCGCCCGGCACCTGGCCGACCGCCACGGCGTCCGCCACCTGCTGCTGGTCAGCCGCCGCGGCGAGGACGCGCCCGGCGCGGCGGAACTCCGCTCCGAACTGGCCGCCTCGGGCGCCCAGGCGCGCCTCGCGGCCTGCGACGTGGCGGACCGTGCCGCGGTGGAGAAGCTGCTCGGCGAGATCCCGGCCGACCATCCGCTCACCGCCGTCGTCCACACGGCCGGCGTCGCCGACAACGGCCTGATCGGAACGCAGACCGCGCGGAGTCTGGACACGGTCCTGCGGCCCAAGGCCGACGCCGCCTGGCACCTGCACGAACTGACGCGGCACCACCGACTGGCGGCCTTCGTGCTGTTCTCCTCGGCGGCGGGTCACTTCCTCGGCGCGGGGCAGGCCAACTACAGCGCCGCCAACGTCTTCCTCGACGCCCTCGCCCGCCACCGCAGGGCCGAGGGACTGCCGGGCCTCTCGCTCGCCTGGGGCCTGTGGTCCGAAGCCTCGGGCATGGCGGGTGAGCTGGGCGAGGCCGACCTGCGGCGGATGCGGCGCATGGGCCTGCGGCCGCTCGCCACCGGCTCCGCGCTCGGCCTGCTGGACGCGTCGCTGGCGGTGGACGCCCCGGTGCTGGTGCCGGTCGGAGTGGACATGACGGTGATCGGCTCGCCGGGCGGCCCGGTGCCCCCGCTGCTGCGGACGCTGGTGCGCACCCCGGTGCGGCGGGCCGCCTCGGCCCCGGTCCAGGCGCCCGCGGCCGCCGCGGAGGCGCTGTCCATGATGGAGGCCGCCGACCGCAACCTGCACCTCCTCGACCTCGTACGGGAGAACGCGGCGGCGGTGCTCGGCCACTACAGCGGTGAACTCATCGAACCGGGCAGGCCGTTCAAGGACGTCGGCTTCGACTCGCTGGCCGCCGTCGACCTGCGCAACCTGCTCAACGCGGCCACCGGTCTGCGGCTGCCCGCGACCCTGGTCTTCGACTTCCCGACCCCGGCCGCGCTGGCCGCGCACCTGGCGACCGAGCTGGCGCCCGCGCTGTCCCAGGGGCAGCCGCTGTTCGCCGAGATCGACCGTCTGGAGTCGGCGCTGCTCGCCTCGCCACCGGGCGACGGCGGCCACGAGCCGGACTACGCGGAGGTCACGGCCCGCCTGGAGACGCTGCTGCGCAAGTGGCGGGACCGGCACGGCCCGGCGCTGGGCGCCGGGGTCCGCCCCGACTTCGAGTCGGCCACCGACGACGAGCTGTTCGCCGCGCTGGACGGCGAGGTCGGACTGCCCTAGCGGAAGACGGGCCGTGAGGGGTGAGCCGGGCCCGGCCCGGGCGCACGGCCCCTCCCGGCCCACGACACCGCGGCGCCCGCCCCCGGCCTCCCCTGCCCCCGCACTCCTGTCCCCTCCGGACCTCCCGCCCGCAGCCCTCTCCGGCTCCGACCTGACCCCAGATTGGTTCAGACACGATGGCGAACGACCAGAAACTGCGTGAGTACCTGCGGCGCGCGACGGCGGACCTGCACGAGACCCGCCGCCGGCTGCGCGAGGTGGAGGACGGCCGGCACGAGCCGATCGCCATCGTCGCGATGGGCTGCCGCTACCCGGGCGGAGTGACCTCCCCCGAGGACCTGTGGCGCGTCGTCGACGAGGGCATCGACGTGGTCGGGCAGTTCCCCGCCGACCGCGGCTGGGACATGGACACCCTCTACGACCCGGTGCCCGGACGCGCGGACCGCAGCTACGTCCGCGAGGGCGGCTTCCTGTACGACGCGGCCGACTTCGACCCGGCGTTCTTCGGCCTGAGCCCCCGGGAGGCCCCGGAGACCGACCCCCAGCAGCGGCTGCTCCTGGAGACCACCTGGGAGACCTTCGAGCGGGCGGGCATCGACCCGGCCTCCCTCAGGGGCAGCAGGACCGGCGTGTTCGCCGGGCTGATGTACCACGACTACGCCGGCGGCAGCACCGCGGGCAGCCTGGTGTCGGGGCGGGTCGCCTACACCTTCGGCTTCGAGGGCCCGGCGGTGACGGTGGACACGGCGTGCTCGTCGTCGCTGGTGGCGCTGCACCTGGCGGCCCAGGCGCTGCGCGACGGCGAGTGCTCGCTCGCCCTCGCCGGCGGGGTGACCGTCATGGCGGGCCCGGGCATGTTCGTGGAGTTCAGCAAGCAGCGCGGGCTCGCCCCCGACGGCCGCTGCAAGTCCTTCGCCGGTGCCGCGGACGGCGCGGGCTGGGCCGAGGGCGTGGGCGTCCTGCTGGTGGAGCGGCTCTCCGACGCCCGGCGCAACGGGCACCCCGTCCTCGCGGTGGTCCGCGGCTCGGCCGTCAACCAGGACGGCGCCAGCAACGGCCTCACCGCCCCCAACGGCCCCGCCCAGCAGCGCGTGATCCGCCAGGCCCTGCACAACGCCCAGCTCGCCACGAAGGACGTCGACGTGGTGGAGGCGCACGGCACCGGCACCGTGCTCGGCGACCCCATCGAGGCGCAGGCCCTCATCGCCACCTACGGCCAGGACCGGCCCGCGGACCGCCCCCTGTGGCTCGGTTCCGTCAAGTCGAACATGGGGCACGCGCAGGCCGCCGCCGGCGTCGGCGGCGTCATCAAGATGGTCGAGGCCATCAGGCACCGCAGGCTCCCGCGCACCCTGCACGTGGACGAGCCGACGCCGCAGGTCGACTGGAGCGCGGGCCACGTCCGGCTGCTGACCGAGCCGGTCGCCTGGGACGGCGAGGCACCGCGCCGGGCGGGCGTCTCCTCCTTCGGCCTGAGCGGCACGAACGCGCACGTCATCATCGAGGAGGCGCCCGCCGAGACGCCGCCGGAGCCGGCCGGGGCACCCGCCCCGTCCGCCGCCTCGGGCCCGCTGCCCTACCTGCTCTCGGCGCGCGACGAGCGCGCGCTGCGCGCCACCGCGGCCCGGCTGCGCACCCGGCTCACCGTGAGCGCGGACGACACGGCGGCCGATGTCGCCTTCTCCCTGGCCACCACCCGGGCCGCCTTCGACCGGCGGGCCGTCGTCGTCGCGGACGACCGCGACAGCCTGCTGCGCCGCCTCGACGCGCTGGCCGCGGGCGAGGAGAGCACCGGCGTCGTGCGCGGCACCCCCCAGGGCCCCGGCAACCGCACCGCCTTCATGTTCGCCGGCCAGGGCGCCCAGCGCCTCGGCATGGGACGGGACCTGTACGCGTCCCAGCCCGCGTTCGCGGCCGCCTTCGACGCCGTCGCCGCCGAGCTCGACCCCCGACTCGACACGCCCGTCCGCGACGTGATGTGGGCGGCCGAGTCGGAGCGGAACGCGGCCGAGCTGAACCGCACCGGTCACGCCCAGGCCGCCCTGTTCGCCGTCGAGGTCGCCCTCTACGGCCTGCTGGAGAGCTGGGGCGTCCGCCCGGACCTGCTGATCGGCCACTCCATCGGGGAGATCGCCGCGGCCCATGCCGCCGGGGTGTTCACCCTGCCCGACGCCTGCGCCCTGGTGGCCGCCCGCGGCCGGCTCATGCAGGAACTGCCCCCCGGCGGTGCCATGGTGGCCGTCGAGGCGACCGAGGAGGAAGTGCTCCCGCTGCTGGGCGACGGACTCGGCGTGGCCGCCGTCAACGGCCCCTCGGCCGTGGTCCTCTCCGGCACCGAGGACGCCGTTCTCGCCGCCGCCGAGCAACTGCGCGAACGGGGCCGCAAGACCACCCCGCTGCGCGTCAGCCACGCCTTCCACTCGCCGCGCATGGAACCGATGCTCGGGGACTTCCGCAAGGTCGTCGAGGCAATCCCGATGACCGCGCCCCGCCTGCCGGTCGTCTCCAACCTCACCGGAAAGCTCGCCACCGGGGACGACCTGACCACCGCCGAGTACTGGGTGCGGCACGTGCGCGAGACGGTCCGCTTCGCCGACGGCGTCGCCACCCTCCTCGAACACGGCACCGGCACCTTCGTCGAACTCGGCCCCGGCGCCACCCTCACCGCCCTCGCCCGGCAGTGCGTCACCCCCGACGCCGACCGGCCGGACACCGCCTTCGTCCCCCTGTTGCGCGCCGACCGCCCCGAGCCGGCCGCCCTGTTCACCGCGCTCGCCGAACTCCACGTGGGCGGCACGCCGATCACCTGGCCGGCCGTGGCCGGACACTGGGGCGGGCGGCGGGTGGACCTGCCCACCTACCCCTTCCAGCGGCAGCGCTACTGGTGGGACGAGGACGCCGCCACCCCCGGCGCCGGGGACGGCTCCGCGCCGGGCGGCGCGGCCGACAGCGCCTTCTGGCACGCCGTGGAGCACACCGACGGCGGCACCCTCGGCGACGCGTTGCGGGCGGGCGACGCCGAGCGCGACGCGCTGAACGCCGTACTGCCCCTGCTCGCGTCCTGGCGTTCCCGCCGCGTGCGGGAGGCCACCGCCGACGCCTGGAGCTACCGCGTCGACTGGCAGGCCCTCGGCGAGCCCGCCGCCGACACCGCCGACACCGCCGGGACCTGGCTCGTCGTCACCCCCGACGAGCCCGCCGCCGACCGCTGGGCCACCGCGCTCGGCGAGGCCCTGGCCGCCCGCGGCGCGACGGCCCGCCGCGTCACCGTCGACACCGGCGAACTGGCCCGCCTCGGCGGCACCGGGGAACCGGCCGCCACCGACGACGCCCGCCGCGCGCTCGGGGACCGGCTGCGCGCCGCGCACGACGACGGCGAGCCGGTGCGCGCCGTGGTCTCACTGCTCGCCCTCACCACCGGCGCGCACGGCCTCACCGCCACCGTCTCCCTCGCCCAGACGCTGGGCGACAGCGCCGCCGACACCCCCCTGTGGTGCCTGACCAGCGGAGCCGTCGCCGTCAGCGGCGCCGAGGAACTGCCCCACCCGGAGCAGGCCCAGGTGTGGGGGCTCGGCCGGGTCATCGCCCTGGAACACCCCCAGCGCTGGGGCGGCCTGGTGGACCTGCCGCCGGCCCCCGACGAGCGCACCGCGGCCCGCCTGGTCTCCACCCTCGCGGCCGGGCAGACGGACACCGAGCCCGAGGACCAGGTCGCGATCCGCGCCTCCGGCACCTTCGGGCGCCGCCTCGCCCACATCCCCGCCGACACCAGCATCGCGGGCGCCGGCACGGGCTGGACCCCGCACGGCACCGTCCTGGTCACCGGCGGCACCGGCGCCCTCGGCGCCCACGTCGCCCGCTGGCTGGCCCGGCGCGGCGCCGACCACCTCGTCCTCACCAGCCGCCGCGGC
Organism: Streptomyces sp. NPDC052020; assembly: GCF_040680575.1. Taxonomy (NCBI): domain Bacteria; kingdom Bacillati; phylum Actinomycetota; class Actinomycetes; order Kitasatosporales; family Streptomycetaceae; genus Streptomyces; species Streptomyces sp. NPDC052020. Next base: position 3,378 of record NZ_JBFAWY010000074.1, on the reverse strand, counting down.
CCCGAGGCGCCCGGAGCCGGGGAACTGTCCGCCGAACTGACCGCGCTCGGCACCCGCGTCACCATCGCCGCCTGCGACGCCGCCGACCGCTCCCAGCTCGCGGCACTCCTCGGCACCCTGCCCGCCGAACACCCGCTCACCGCCGTCATCCACACGGCGGGCGTCCTGGACGACGGCGTGCTGGAGTCCATCACCCCCGAGCGGCTCGACGGCGTGCGCCGCCCGAAGGCGGAGGCGGCACGCCACCTGCACGACCTCACCAAGGACAGGGACCTGACCGCGTTCGTCACCTTCTCCTCCGTCGCCGGACTGCTCGGCAGCGCCGGACAGGGCAGCTACGCCGCCGCCAACGCCTACCTCGACGCCCTCGCCCACCACCGCCGGGCCCTCGGCCTCGCCGCCACCTCGGTGGCCTGGGGCCCCTGGGACGGCGGTGGCATGGCGGGCGAGGAGGCGTCCCAGGACCGCTCCTGGTGGCGCGGCCTCGCCCCGATGGACGCCGGCCTGTGCCTCACCGCGCTCCAGCGCGCCCTCGACGGGCCGGCCCCCTGCGTCGGCGTGCTCGACGCCGACTGGCCGCAGCTCGCGGCGGGCTTCACCGCGAGCCGGCCGAGCGCGCTCCTCGCCGGCCTCCCCGAGGTCCGCGCCGCCGCCACCGCGGCCGGCCCCGGCACCGCCGCCGGGACCGCGGAGGCCGCCTCCGGCCTGGTGGACAGGCTGGCGGCGCTGCCCGAGAGCGAACAGCGCCGCGAAGTGCTCGACCTGGTGCGCGGACAGGTCGCGCTCGTCCTCGCCTACGACAGCCCCGGCGCGGTGCAGTCGAGCCGCGCCTTCAGCGAACTCGGCTTCGACTCGCTCACCGCCGTCGAGTTCCGCAACCGCCTGAGCACCGTGACCGGGCTGAAGCTCCCGGCCACCCTGCTCTTCGACTACGCGAGCCCGGAGGTCCTGGCCGCACACCTGCACGGCGAGCTGTGCCCGAGCGGGGCCGGCCCCGCCGTGCCCGTGCTCGCGGAGCTGGAGCGCATCGAGTTGGTGGCCGCCGCCCTCTCCGCCGAGGAGATCGAGCGCAGCCGCATCAGCCACCGGCTCCAGGAACTGGTCGACGGCCTCAACGCCCGCGCCGGCGAGGCCGCGGGTCCGGGCCGCACCGCGGGGGCGGACCCGACCACGGTCGCCGACCGCCTCGACACCGCGTCGGCCGAGGACGTCTTCGACTTCCTCGACAAGGAGCTCGGGCTCTCCTGACCCGCTGCCCAGCCCCCAGCCCCACCCCCATTCTTCCCGAACCTCCCCGCGCCGCCGCGCCCGGGAGATGACACATGGCGAGGCCCCGATGGCGAACGTGAACGAAGCGAAGCTCCTCGACTACCTCAAGCGGACGACCGCGGACCTGCATGCCACCAAGCAGCGACTGCGGGAGGTGGAGAACGCCGGGCAGGAGCCCATCGCCATCGTCGCGATGAGCTGCCGTCTCCCCGGCGGCGTACGGACACCCGAGGAGCTGTGGCGGCTGCTCGCCGCGGGCGGGGACGCCATCGGGGACTTCCCCGAGGACCGGGGCTGGGAGACCGGGATCGCCGCGGCCGGGGACTTGGGCGACGGCACGGACTACGCCCGCAAGGGCGGCTTCCTCTACGACGCCGGGCAGTTCGACCCCGCCTTCTTCGGCATCTCGCCCCGCGAGGCGCTGGCCATGGACCCCCAGCAGCGCTTGCTGCTGGAGACCGCCTGGGAGGCGTTCGAGCGCGGCGGCATCGCGCCGGACTCGCTGCGCGGCGGCCGCGTCGGCGTCTTCGCCGGTACCAACGGCCAGACCTACTTCGAGCTGAAGCTGCCCGAGGAGGCCGAGGCATACCTGTCCACCGGCAGCAACGCCGCCGTGCTCTCCGGCCGCATCTCCTACGTCCTGGGCCTCGAAGGCCCCTCGGTCACGGTCGACACCGCCTGCTCCTCGTCGCTGGTGGCGCTGCACCTCGCCATGCAGGCCCTGCGCAAGGGCGAGTGCACCCTCGCGCTCGCGGGCGGCGCCACCGTGATGGCCACCCCGGACCCCTACGTCGCCTTCAGCAAGCAGCGCGGGCTCGCCGCCGACGGCCGCTGCAAGGCGTTCTCCGAGGCCGCGGACGGCACCGGCTGGTCCGAGGGTGTCGGCATGCTCCTGGTGGAGCGGCTCTCCGACGCCCGGCGCAACGGGCACCCCGTCCTCGCGGTGGTCCGCGGCTCCGCCGTCAACCAGGACGGCGCCAGCAACGGCCTCACCGCGCCCAACGGCCCCTCCCAGCAGCGCGTCATCTGGGACGCCCTGGCCAGCGCACAGCTCTCCGCCGACCAGGTGGACGTGGTCGAGGCGCACGGCACCGGCACCGTCCTCGGTGACCCGATCGAGGCCCAGGCCCTGCTGGCCACCTACGGCCGCGACCGCGCGGCCGACCGGCCGCTGTGGCTCGGCTCGGTCAAGTCGAACCTGGGCCACACCCAGGCCGCCGCCGGTGTCGCCGGCGTCATCAAGATGGTCATGGCCATGCGCCACGGCGTCCTGCCCAGGACCCTGCACGCGGACCAGCCCTCGACCAAGGTGGACTGGACCGCGGGACACGTCCGGCTGCTGACCGAGGAAGTCCCCTGGGACGCCGGCCGGACGCGCCGCGCGGGTGTCTCCTCCTTCGGCATCAGCGGCACCAACGCCCACGTCATCATCGAGCAGGCACCCGAGGAGGAGCCCGCCCAGGACACCGCCGAGCGCCCCGAGCCCGCGGGCCCGACGCTCTACCCGGTGTCCGCCGCGAGCCCGGCGGCCCTGCGCGCCCAGGCCGAGCACCTGCTGGAACTGCTGGACGGGGAGGACGCTCCCCACCTCGGTGACGTGGCCGTGGCGCTGGCGACCACGCGGGCCCAGCTGGAGCGCCGCGCGGTGGTCGTGGGCACGGCCCGCGAGGAACTGCTCGCGGGGCTGCGGTCGGTGGCCTCGGGCGACAGCGCCCCGGGCGTGGTCGAAGGCACGGTGGCGGGCGGCCGGCTGGCGTTCCTGTTCACGGGCCAGGGGGCCCAGCGTCTCGGCATGGGCGCCGGACTCGCCGAGGCGTTCCCGGTGTTCGCGCAGGCCCTGGACGAGGTGTGCGCCCACCTCGACCCGCTGCTGCCGCGCCCGCTGAAGGACGTACTGTTCGCGGCGGAGGGCACGGCGGAGGCGGCGCTGCTGGACCGTACCGAGTACGCCCAGCCCGCCCTGTTCGCCGTCGAGGTGGCGCTGTTCCGGCTGGTGGAGTCCTGGGGCGTGCGTCCGGACGTGCTGGCCGGGCACTCCATCGGCGAGATCGGCGCCGCCTGCGCGGCCGGGGTGTTCTCCCTCGCCGACGCGGCGGCCCTGGTGGCGGC
>NZ_JBFAWY010000073.1:0-9776 GCF_040680575.1 Streptomyces sp. NPDC052020 | reverse complement strand
GGCCTGGACCAACACCCATCCAGTCGTGACAACGGCCTTCGGCCCGGATGATCACGACCACCTGCACCCGACACCCGCGGAGCGGGTAGGTATGCGCTGCCGCGCATACCAGTGCGCTCCGCTTCGCTCCGCGCGGCGGGCCGCTGCGCGGCCCGCTTGCAAGATCGCTCCGCTTCGCTGCGCGATCTTGTGCGAGCCCGCAAGCGGGCTCGCCGGGGGTCCGGGGGGCTGCGCCCCCCGGTAGGCCGGTGGCTCTATATCCCTAGGAGGGCGGAAACTGAGCCTTACACCTGCTGGGGAAAAGACGCTGTTTCCGCAGGTCAGAGGGTGTAAGGCGGGTGTGGACACCGGGAGTCCGGCTTGTGGGTAACCCGGTGTCGCCCCCTGTGGAGGAACGCGGATTTTCCCTGGTCAGAGGGTGTAAGGCACCCCGGAAATCGAGCCTTACACCCTGTCCGGGGACCCGGGTCCGGCTCAGGGAACCGCGGACCGGCTGTGTGGCTATCTCCGGGCCTTTCTTGCTGCCGCCGGGGTCATGGGCCGGGGGACGGGTCATCGGGCGGGAGAGAGCGATTGAGGCCGCTTCCTGGCCGTGTGGGGGAGAATCGCTCGCATGAGTCCTACGCGTCGCCCGCTCGGCACTGGACCGAGTGCCACCAGCACGCCGTCAAGCACGCTGCCGTCGCCGACTGCTGCCGAGCGGGCAGCAGCCGGGGAGTGGGTCGCCGACCCCGAACCGCCGCGCCCCCGGACCACCACAGGCCGCCGGCCGCTCGGGCACCGGGGCCAGTAGGCAGGTCGGAGCCGCCCCGGTGGCGTCGGGGCGGCTCCGGCGGTGGTGGGCTCAGGCCCGGATTGGGTGCGCCTCCGCCACCTCGATGGAGATCCCGGCGGCGCGGCGCTGCTTGCAGGTGCGGCAGTAGAGCACGCTCACGGGTGCGTTGATGGGCAGTCCGCAGTCGGCGCAGTCATGGACGCGCGGGGTCGGGTCGTAGGTCTCCTTGGCTGGGGCCACGTAGCCGGACAGCGGCGCGCGATGCTCCAGCCGCCACTTGATCAGCCCGTAGGCGCTGGTGTGCACCTTGAGCTGAAGGTCCGTCGGGTCCACCAGCGCTTCGGCGATGGCGGCGGGCGGGTAGCCGATGTGGAGCCGGGGGATAACCAGCAGCTCAGCGGCGCGGGTGCGCTCACGGGCGGTCAGATGCTGGGTGAGCAGCGGGACCTGGGCGAGGACGTCGAGCGCCTGGACCCGGAGCGCGCTGTACTCCTCCGCCGTGTAGGTCTCAGCGCTGGAGCCGGGGCGGACTTGACCGTCGAGGAAGGTGAAGCGGCGCCCGCCGCGTCCGCCGGTCTCGGGCACCAGCTCGCCGCGCAGCAGGGGCCCGGCCTGCGTGTGATGGGCGTGGGGACGGCGGCCGGTGAGGGCGGCGAGGTGGGTGCGCACGGTCCGGCCGGTGACGCCGAGCGCGTCGGCCAGGTCGTGCTCAGGCATGACCACGGACCACTCGCCCCCGGCCGCTGTGGCGAGGATGAGCAGGATGCGCCCGCAGGTGCGGCAGGACAGGGCCGCGTCGGTCGCCCAGGTGAGGGGCGTGCCTGACCGGGCGGGCGGCGGCGGGGCGGGGGCGGTCTGCGGGATGGCCGTGCGCCGGTCGGCGGCGACCCATCCGCATTCCACGAGGTAGCGGATGTGGATCAAGGCCACCTGACGGCTGACTCCGGCGGCGGCGGCGATGGCGGCGCCGGTGACCGGCTGGCCGAGTGCGCGCCGCTGGAGCAGCACGGTGTGGATCTTGGTGCAGGTACCGCAGGACGCGGGCGGGCGGGCCGCGTGCGTCGTGCTCCGGGTAGCCATTTCGGGCCTTTCTGACCTGCTGCGGGTGCGGGGCCCGACCCTGGGCCCGTACACTCGCCAGCGAATCGAGCGGAGCCCTCCGGGTCCCGACGTTGGCGCGTCGGGTACTAACCCCCGGGGGGCTTCCGTGTGTGCGAGGCGATGCCTGTGTGTGACGGGGAGCCTACGCCTTGGAGCGGCGATTCCCTGACGACTGCTCGGCGGGGAGCCACTTGTAGAAGGTGCTGCTGCTGATGCGGCTGAGCTGCTGGGCCCGGGACCGTGAGGCGCCCAGCCGGTCCGCTTCCAGGGCCGCTTCCTTGATCTGGGGCAGTAGCTCCTTGGCTTCTTGCAGCAGGTCCGCCCGCCTTCGGCCGAGGTCGGCCAGCCTCTGTAGCGCCTCTGCCTGCGCCTTCTCGGGGATCTCCATGCAGGTCAGCATAGCGCACTACTTCTCCGAGAAGCAGTGTTGTTCTCTGAGAAGTGGTGCGCTATGGTGAGAGCACGGAAGGCACCCGGCCACCACGGCGGGCGGCGCCACCGTGTGCTGACCAGCGCAAATCTCAGGGATGGAGACGGCATGACCCAGACCGAAGAGATCCGATACACCGCCGACGTGGTCCTGCTGGCGGGGAACCGCGTCCTGCTGATCCAGCGGGACTGGCCCCCGTACGAGGGCATGTGGGCGCTGCCCGGAGGGCACGTCGATGCAGGCGAGAGCAGTCGTGAGGCCGCCGTGCGCGAGCTGGAGGAGGAGACCGGCATCACCGTCTCGGCCAGTGATCTGCGGCAGGTGGGCGCCTTCGACGACCCAGGCCGCGATCCGCGCGGCCGGTACGTGACCGTGGCCTACGTCGCGACCCTGCCGGACCCGGTGCTCCCGACAGCCGGTGACGATGCCCGCGCCGCCCGCTGGTGGCCCCTGGACGACCTGCCGCAGCTCGCTTTCGATCACGCGCGGATTCTCGGCAGCCTGACCGTCTGAGCTGTCGCGGTGCCTGATCCGCCCGCCCTCGGCGAGGGCGGGCGGGTCGGGGAGCCGTACAGACGACTCCCGACGGTGGCCGGAGTGCGGGAACACCCCGGCCACCTGAGACGACACCCCTGATGAGAGCAGGAGGTGCGGTCCTGTGACGGATCGTATCGAGGAGCAGGCGGCGGCTGACGCCGAGGCTCAGGCGAGGATCGCGGCGGCGGAGGCGGCGGCGCTGGCGGCGGAGGCCGCCCGGGAGGCCGCCGAGCGGCTGCGCGCGCAGGCTCAGGGCGGAGGCGCCCAGTGAGGCGGGCGGGCGGCGGTGACCGCACACGCAAGGTGACGGTGGCCGGACGCACGCGGGAAGTGCCGGCCGCGCTGCCCAAGCTCCCGGCCGACTGGCGGGCGCGGGCCCTGGTGGCGGCGCTGGTGGTGGCTGGGGCCATCACGGTGGCGACCGTGGTCTACAGCACCATGTCCATCGCCGAGCTGCTGGGCGGCTGGTGGGGCTACGCCGGTGGCTCGGTCTTCGACGCGGCATGGCTGGTGACGCTGCTGCTGGCCGTCGTCCACCGCCACGACCCCGACCAGCGCCGGGCGGCGGACATCGCCGGGTGGGCGCTGCTGGCGGTGTCCATGGCGGTCCTGATCGCGCACGGCATCCGCGTCGAGGACTGGGGCCAGGCGGTGGGCGGTCCGGCCGTCTCGCTGGTGGCAAAGCTGCTCTGGCACACGGTGCTCACGAGCATGAGCCGCCCGCTGTCGGCGGACGCCGCCGCGTGGCTGGCGGCGGAGCGTGACGAGGCGTACGCCGAGCTGGCCATCGCCGAGACGGCCGCCGAGGTGCTGCGGTCGCGTGGCCGGGCGGCGCAGGTACGGGCGGCGCTGGAGGCCCGCTATGGCGACCTGGAGCCGCCTACGGCGCGGGGCGCCGCGTGGATCGAGCGGGCGGATGAGCCGGAGCCGGTGCACTCCCGCGCGGCCGAGCTGCGCGAGCGCGCCATCGTGGACCAGCAGCGGGCGCGTACCTCGCTGGAGGCGGCGGCGGACGCCGGGATCCCGACGTCGGAGATCCTCTCCGCCTCCGCCCGGAGGCGCCCGGAGACTCCGCCGGACACGCCCCTGACCAGCGCGGAGACGGGCGGAGACCTCCGCCCGGAGAAGGAGCGGGTCTCCGCGCAGGACGCGGCCCCGGCCCTGTCCCTGCGCTCCACGGTGCACCGCCTGGTAGCCCTCGGCGTGACCGACCCGGACACGGTGGAGCGGCACGTAAAGGCCGTGCTGGGCAAGCCCGTCAGCCGCGACTCGATGGAGCGCTATCTCCGGGAGGCCAGGGGGTCGAGCGCCAAGGGGCCCACTGAGCCCGGGACTGAGCCCGGCGGGCCGATGAGGGGCGGATACGCCTGAACTGCCCGAATCCCAGGGCCTTGTGAAAGGGCGTGACGGCTGTCAGACCAGCCGCCTACGCTCGAACGATCACCGCTCGTGATCACCCCATGACGACCTCCCGGCGGGACGCATCCCCGCCGGGAGGTCTCCCCTCCCGGATGACATCCCGTCAGGAGGTAGGCACAGCATGACGAACAGCTCATCATCTGCACAATCGGGCCTGGCCACACCGGACTCCGAACCGGCCACGACCCCCGATCTGGTGGACGGGCCCGCCGCACCGCCCGCGCCGGAAGCGCCCGCACCCGACACCGAGGGCGCCAAGACGGCCGAGACCGAGGTGAGTACGCCGGGCGGCCTGCCGGTGGTCCCGGCGGTGACCGTGGGCACCAGCAGCTCGATCGCCGCTGTGTCGGCTACCGGTCTCGCCGCCGGAGGCCCGGCGGCACTGCTCACGGCCGGGGCGCTGGTCCTGGTCCCCATGGTGGCGGTCGCGGCACGGGCCGCAGCAGCCGGCACGTCCCGGCGCGGTCCCGCGCGCATGCCCGGGGCCGGTGCTCAACGCTCCGGCGGTGTCCCGCCGCAGCGGTCTGCGACGCGCTCGCTCGGGACCTTCGGGGCCCGGCGCGGCGGCGCGGGCCCCGGAAGCGGCAGCGGTGGCGGCGGTGCCCGGCGCGGCGGCGGGATGGGCGCCCGCGCCCTCCAACACGCGGCGGCGGTCCGGCAGGCCCGCCGCGCGTCTGCCGCCGACGCGGCACGCAAGGGACGCACCGCCGCAGCGGCGGACACCACCCGCGCGCGCCGCCAGCTCGCCGACGCCCGGCGGGCCGAGCGCCAGCAGCGCCGCCGCTCCCCGGCACCCGCCCCCGGCGCCCGTGCAGGCGCCACACAAGGCCGTGTGCGGCTGTCCAAGGACGCGCCCAAGAGCGGCGGGACGCGGCCCCAGACAGGCCGTGGAGGTGCCCAGAGCGGCACTGCTGGCCGGGGCGGCATGGCCGGGCGGCTGTGGCGGGCCGGACGCGGCGCGGCGACGCAGACGCTCGCCCGTGCCCGGCGGCGCAGCACCGGCGAGACCGGCACCACCCCCAAGGACAAGAGCCAGGCCCAAGGCGGCAGTCAGGGCAGGCCCCGCGGATTCCGCGCCGCCCGCCGCGCCGCCTACCGCGCCGCCCGGGACCGGATCCGGGACCGGTGGCGCGCGGAGAAGCGCGCCCGGATCGAGAAGCGCGCCCGCACCCGTGCTCTCCGCACCGCGCTGCGCCGCTCGGCGGCCCGCCACCACGGGCGCCGCGTCCTGGCGGCGCTCGTCGCCACCCCGCTTGGCGCGCTGTCGCTGGCCCTGTGGCCGGTGGCGAAGCTGCTGCGCATCCAGCCGCCCCGGTGGGGCCGGAAGGTGCTGCACAAGCTCCGCAAGGCCGCGCAGGAAGAGCGCCTGGCGCGGGACATCGCCGCCTACCAGGAGCACGACCAGGACGAGGCCGAGCGGGCACGCCAGCAGCGGCCCCGCCCCGGTGACGTCGACTGGCCGCGCCATGCCGGCGCGGCCGAACCCACCACCCAAACCAAGGAGTACGAGATGACCGGCTTCGACTTCCGTTCCGTCGCCGAGGACATGCTGACCCAGGCCCAGAACGCTGAGCCCGGCGGCATGATGCAGGTCCTCGCCCACATCGAGACCCTGCCGGAGGCCATGGCGGCCATCGCCGAGACCTTCGCCACGGTCGCCGCCACCTGCTCCCCGGAGAACATGCCGCTCGCCCCCGAGGTGACCGACGCGCTGGCCGACCTGCACAAGCAGCTCGTCGGATGCGTGGACGCCGCCGAAGCGGTCGGGCAGCTCTTCCACACCCACCACGAAGCCGACATCGCCCGGCACACGGACGGCCGGACGGCCGAAGAGATGTGGGACGTCAGCCGCCAGACCGAGGACTGACGCCCCACCCCGGCGGGCGCGCTCGGGCGCGCCCGCCCGCCCCTTCGAGACCACCGAGGAGCATTCCATGGCCGCACGAAAGACCACCGCCGCTGACCACCGCGCCCACCTCGCCCTGGACTGGGCGGCCCGCCACGGGCCCGTATCCGGCCCGCTGGCCATGGCCACCACCTCCATGGCCGTGGCCAGCACCGGCGCACTCGCTGGCATGCCGTCCGGCTGGCCGCTGGCCATCGGTGCCATCGGTGCCGCCGCACACGGCATCGGCGCCGGTCTGCGCAAGCGGCTCAGCCGCCCCAGCCTGGCCACCCGCGCCGCTGGATGGCTGCTGTCCTCCGGCTGGACCTCCGCCGTCATCGCGACCGATCCCACCACCTGGAGCGGCAAGGACACCTGGACCGCCCTTGCCGCGCTCGCCGCCATCACCATCGGCGTGGGCGGCGCTGCCTACGCGGCCGAGGTCCATGAAGAGGCCGTCGACGATGCCCGCCGCGCCCTCCAGGCCGCCATGGCTGAGGCCGAGGTGGCGCGCGAGGACTGGGCGACCATCGACGCCTGGATGGCGCTTATCCGGCAGGTGAGCCGCGTGCCCGTCGAGTTCGGCGGCGGGTTCACCCGGCGCCCCAACGGCAGCGGTTTCGCGCTGGAGATCAGTCTCCCGGTGGGTGTCAGCTCCGACCGCATCGCCAGCTACGCCCAGACGCTCGCGGAGGCCGCGCGCCTGCCGAGCGGCTGCCTGGTCCGGATCGAGCGTGCCGGCCGCCAGGGGCACCTCATCCTCGACGTGGACACCCAGGACATGGCGGCGCTCAGCACCCGCTACCCGGTGGAGGAGGCCGAGGTCCCGCTGACGATCAACGGGCGTGTGCCGTGGGCCGTCGACCGGTCCGGCCACCGCGTCGAGCTGCATCTGAGGGAGGCGTGCGCGCTGATCATCGGTCCGCCCGGCAGCGCCAAGACCACCTTGCTTGAAGGCATCGTCGCGTCGTTCTCTCGGTGCCCTGACGTGCTGGTCTGGGCTATGGACATCGGCAAGCAGTGCGCCGACTTCAAGCACTGGAACCGCCCGTGGCTGGAGGCCCAGGGCCGCGTCGACCCTCCGGCGGGCACCCCGCGACCCCCCGAGGACACCCAGCCGGTCATCGACTGGATGGCCACGACCCTGGTTGAGGCGGAAGAGATGCTGGACGCCATGCTGGCCATCGGCGAGCAGCGGCTGACCACTACCCGGAGTACCAAGCTGCTGGAGGTCACCAGTCAGCAGCCGATGATCTTCTGCATCATCGATGAAGGCGTCGAGATGCTCAACTACGAGGGGCGGGACCCGCTCAAAAGCCGCGTCCGCACCAAGATCGTGCAGGTCATCCGGACCCTGCGCGCTATGGGCATCCGGCTGATCCTCACCGCCACGGACGGCAACGTCTCGTCGCTCGGTGACAGCGCGGTCCGCAAGTACTCGCCCGTCCGCGTCGCCCTCACGGCGACCGATGCGGAGGGCGCCAGCGTGGCAAAACTCTTTGGCCGAGTGAAAGGGATCGACATTCGGCAGCTCCGCTCCAAGGGCTCCGGAGTCATCGGAGCCGTCACCGGAGACCCAGAGACGGAAATCTATCCCACGGCTATGCGGACTTTCCTCACAGACGCCACTCTGCACCGAGAGATGGCTATCCGCACACGTCATTTCCGCCCGGCTCTGGAAAAGGCAGCAGCAGAGGCGGCCGGAAATGCCTATGCCGAAAGGTGGTCTCCGGGAAATCTCGACCGTCTCTTCGGTGCGACGGAAAGCGAAAGCACACCCGCGGGCACCAAAACACGGCAAGGCAAAATCGAATACCGGCGTACTCTCGACCTTCCCTCACGGGCATCCGACAGCGATTCTCCCAAGGAATCCAAGCAGGAAGAGACGCCGCGCCCGAAGGAAAGCCAGCCGCTCACAGACGCCGACCTGGCCAAGCTCTTGTCGGACCTGGCAAGACTGCCTGAAGCCACCGAACCGGCCCCGGAGAAGCCGAAGAAGCAGGCCGGGCCCGTCTGGCTCCCTCAGGCTATCCAGGCCATCCGGGAAAGCGGTGCCGATGGCATGAAGGTCGGCGCAATCGCGGAAATCGTCGGCCTCGACCGGAAAACCGTCCGCACCGCACTGCGCGCCTGTGAGGAACTGGTGTACCGCGACCGTGGGCCCCACTCCTGCTACGTCCACCGCGACTACGCCTGACCACGCACAGCTACCGGGTAGTGGGTAGTGGGACCCCTCCCCCACTACCCGGTACACCCCACCTACTGCCCCGGCCGCCCCCGAAACCCCTCTACAACCGGCCCCCAGTACCCACTACCCAGTACCCACTACCCAGTAAGAGCAGCACACAGAGTGACTGCCTGGCATCCGCCGGACGATCCGCTGGAGGTCCGCCGGCATCTGCCGTACGCGGCCCTCCCGGCGGATCCCAGCGGACCTGTAGCGGATCTCTGGCGGATCATCCGGCGGATGGGAATCTCTGCGTTCCACCCTCAAAAGGCACTCCCTCTTATAGCCTTCAAGCTGTGAGCGAATACCAACGCACCGAGATGATCGGGAAACTGAATCCCGAAGAAGCTTGTCCGGCCCCGTGCACTGCGGATGATGACATGCAGTGCGTTGACCCACCAGCCGTTTCGCTCCCTATGGCCTGTGCCCTCCGCGTCTAAGGAACGAGTCGGCCGATCCATTTGAACCTACCGACCGCGAGAAAGGGTTTCACCCATGTCGAAATGCTCGTGCCTCTGGTGTGGGCCTCAATCCAAATGGTGGCCGCTAGTGGCCGCCGTCGGCGTCATGGTTCCAGTACTGGTAATCGGCGGAGGACGCCAACCCCTCTACGCCGACGTGGCATTCACATGCGCCATGACGGCATTCGTTTGGGCGATCACCCGTAACATCCTTGACCGCGTTTATACCCGGCACGAGGACCGAAAGAGCTACCAGTAGACCGACCTGAAGAACGTCAGAAGCGGGCTATCCCGCATGACTATTCAGCGTTCGATGAAGGATTCTGAGGGGGTGGTGAGCCAGGATCCCAAGCGCTACACAGGCAAGCAGGTGATGCAGCAGGGCTAGGCCATGGTTCCAGAATCGGTCTAGCCCTCTGCTTTGAAGCATCCCGGGGGAGTGGCCCGGATCTGCCAAAGGTACATGTGCATCACTTCGGCAGAGGGCAAACGGGGCCAGAGGGCACAGGAGCGGAGCGCCGCCCCCTGTCGCGTGTCGCGCTGGCCTCATGTCCGGGGGGTCAGGGGTGTCCGCGCAGCTCACAGCACGCGACAGGAGGCGGCACGACAGCCTCACGCGACAGCTCCCCCTCTGCTGCTAGCAGCCCGCGAAGCGGGCTCACAGGACCCCTACGGGCCGCAGGTGCGCCCTGGGCCGCGAGGGGCGGAGCGCAGCGGAGCCCCCGACCCGCCGGCCGCCCGGGAGTGCGCAGCACGAAGGGCGGTACAAAGAATTCCGCTTGCGGAATTCTTTGATTCGCGCAAAGCGCGAATAGTAAACCGCGCAGCGGTTTACCAAAAGCCGCGCAGCGGCTTTTTCACTGCGTTTATGGATTCGCGCAGCGAATCCCGTCGTTGCATTCCGCGCAGCGGAATGGTTCCCGCGGAGCGGGAACCATTAC
>NZ_JBFAWY010000072.1:0-9927 GCF_040680575.1 Streptomyces sp. NPDC052020 | reverse complement strand
GACCGGGCGCCTTCTGGCCGCCGCGAGCACGACGGGCCTGCCGGGGGGCGCCCCCAGGCCCCGGAGATGACCGGCGTTCCGTACCACGGCGGGTCGGGAGCCGGCGATGTGGTCAAACCCGCTCAGCATCGGCGTCAGCTCCTGAGCACACCCGCACAGCGTGCACAACCGCGTCCCCGGGTTCTGGTCAGGCGGGTCTGATGGTCAGGCCGGTCTCGGCGAGGCAGCCGTCTATGAGGTGGCTGCGGTACTGGATGTGCCGCAGGCCGCGTCGGATGCACTGGATGAGGTGTTCGGGAGTGCTGAAAGCGACGTTGGACAGCCAGCCGCGTCGCAGGAGCGACCAGATGCCTTCGACGGGGTTGAGGTCGGGTGCGTAAGGCGGCAGGTAGTAGATGGTCAGCCAGTCCCTGGAGGCGGCGAACTTCTGTAAGTCGGCGGCCTTGTGGACGTTGAGATTGTCCCAGATAAGCACGATCGGGCCGCCGAGCTGCTGGTGTGCGGCGATCAGCAGGTCCCGGTAGTCACGCCAGGAGAAACTCTTACGTCCGTCGCGTCGGCCGTCGTCCCGACGCGGCCGGAAGATCAGCCTCCAGCGTTGGCCGGGTTTGTAGCAGGTCAGGGCGGCGATAGAGATGCGTCTGCGGGAGCGGCCGCGGACCTGTACCACCGGGGTGCGGCCACGTTGTGACCAGGTCTTCGCGTGCGGCGGCGTCATGGAGAAGCCGGCTTCGTCTTCGAAGACGAGCCAGGCTCCACGGGCCGCCGCGAGTCTTCCGCGCAGGGCCAGGTCTCCTTCACCCAGCCGGCCACAGCTTCGTCATCCCGCTCGATGGCGCGTCGGGCCGGGACCTGGCAGGACCAGCCGTTGCGGACCAGCAACTTCCGCACGCCCTGGATGGTGTAGGTCAGGTGGAAGCGCCGGCCGATCACGGTCTTGATCCGCGCCAGGGTCCACCGCTGGTCCTCCCAGCCGTGTGCGGCCGGCCCCTTGGCCAGCTCTCCCTCCAACTGCGCGAACTGCTTCTCGGTCAGCCTCGGCAACGACGCCGGCCCCTGCGACCGCAGAGCACGCGGACCGCCCTCCGCCCACGCCTGCCGCCATCGCTGCACCGATCGGACACTGACGCTCAGGTCTTTGGCGATCAACAAGCTCGCATCGCCCCTGGCGAACCGCTCGGCCGCCTGGAGGCGTAAGTCCTCACGGAACTGCTGCCGTTCGGCGGTCAGCCCGCCACCCTGTGGATACCGCATGTCCCGGTGATACCGCAGGGGACAGCGGCCCGTCAGTCTCTACGACAACGCGAGTTCAACCTCAGTAACCCGCCGTTTTATGACGTCCGCTGACGGAGTCGATGGCCTGTTCTTGTGCCGAGGACCGGGGCGGGGAAGTCAAGGGCCGGGGGTTGGCGCTCGGCAACGTCATTGCCCCGCTGGACAATGCGGCGGGGACAGGCCGAGCCGGAAGCTGGGTCGGAGCGGGAACCCGGTCGGAGATTCTCCGGGCAGCGGGTCCAGGCTCCATGACAAGGGCGCGGTCATCCGACGGCTCCGACCGGGCCGTGATCGTCAAGGACCGTATTGCGTCGTCGACGGCCCGCGGGCCGCCGAGGCGATATGACGGCAGGGACTTCACCGGCGTCCAGGGCACGATCAGTGGCGTGCTTCAAGTTGATGGTGCCGGAGTCCAGCAGACCTTCGTCCAGGGATTCCAGCCCGCAGTCGATGGCTTCGCGGCAGCCGTCCTCGATGAGCCGTTCGAGCAGGCCTGCGACTCGGCCGATGCGCTCGCAGAGATACTCGGGTATCGTGCCCGAGCTCAGCGTACGGGGGCCGGCGTCGAGCAGACGCAGCGCGTCCTCAACTCCGGATTCCGAAGAGGGTGTCGCGCTCGTCGCATTGGCCTGCCGCGCCTCCTGGTCAAGGGTGGCGCAATTATTGGCGGTTCGCCACGGAGGAAAGCCATCACCTCGTGACCGAGTACTTGGGTGCACGAGCCCCCGTCAAAAAAGTCCTATCAAGTGTTGAACTCGTAGAGGTCGTAGGCCACCATGACCAGCCTGCCAGGTGCCCTCCAGCCGAGTGCTGACCCCAGTGGGCTCGTCACTGCCTGATAGCCGATGACATCGATCCCGGTCTCCGCTGTGCCCATCCACAGGGCTCCCTCTTCGGTGGAGGCAAACCAGCAGGGGCCACCCGAGTAGGCCCCCCAGATGGTGTTGAAGTTGAAAACCTGGGGGCGGCTGGTGTCGGCAATGAGATTGGCGCTGTCCCGCAAGACGACTGCCCACGTGCTTCGATCGATGGTGTAGTACCAGAGGTTTCGATCGGCAGCACCTACTGAGCAGTTGGCCACCAGGATGGACTCTCCCCGCACATTGACATCGTTGATGCCGCGCTGCGCGGTGGGGTTGTAGACCATCTGGGACAGGATCTCGCCCGACGGAACCTCGACGATGCAGAGGTAGCCGTCCTCCGAGCCCGAGATGACCCGCTGGGTCCCGTCCGAGGCGTCCAGTACCTCGACCGCATGGATGTCGTGCAGACCCCAAGGGTTCACGGGATTGGGATTGCGCAGGTCTACCGAACGGACGAACGTGAGTCGTGGCGGTCCAGAGAGGAGATTCCAGATGGACAGGTGACCGCTCGTGTGGCCGATCACGACCGTCTTTCCGTCGATACCCACGCGCCCGGCGGTCGCGACCCCGAGGGACGGAGCGTACGCAAACGTCCCGCTCAGCCGCAGGTCCGACCAGTCGCCCTCGCGCGAGTTCCACAGCGCGATGGTCCGGTCGTCGTTCGAGGTGATGAACGACCGGCGTGCCACGGGCACCACCATGCGCACGCCCTGGAACGCCGGGCTGTTTGCGGCCTTGGTGATCAACGGCCCGTCGAACGGCTGCGTCTCCGTGTACGCGAACACACTGATCGAACCGTCCCACCGGCCTACCAAAAAGTGGTGGTCGTCCAGCCACGCCAGGGACTGCGCCATCTGATAGGTGGCGCCGCTTGATGTGATGGGTAGCGCGATGGGCACGACATCGGCTTCGGGGAAGGTCACTCCCTTCTCGATCAGTTCCTGACGGGAACGGAGCACTGGCGGCACCTGCACCGCATGTTGACCACTGAAGTTCGTAGGCTCAGTCATTTCCGACCTTCCTGAGTGCGGTTGTCGGGCGAGCCAGTGCGCAGAACGCTCGATGGCTCAGGTGACGGCCCCGGCGCTGCAAGACTTCCGTGCCCTTGCGCGCGATGCAAGCGGTCCCAGGCACGTCCTGCTCGACGGAACGCTCGCCGAGTGCGACCGGGTCGGCGACAGCCGGGCCGACTGCTCCCACAAGCACCGACGCCACGGCGTGAACGTGCAGGTCGTGACCGATCCCACGGGCAGACTGCTGTGGATCTCACCCGCGCTGCCCGGCCGCACACACGACCTCACCGCGGCCCGCACCCACAAGATCATCCGGATCTGCGAACGCCAGGGCGTCCCCGTCCTCGCCGACCGCGCCTACATCGGCGCCGGCCCCTGGGCAACCACACCGGTCCGACGCCCGCCCCACCGAGAATCACACCGACTCAGCGCACGCCGGACCGAGCGCTGTCAGCGGCACGAGCACCGGTCGAACGGGGTGTCGCAAGGCTGAAGTCCTGGCGGATCTTCCGCAGGGCACGCTGCAGTCCGAACCGCCTGTCGTCAATCGCCGCAGCCATCCTCACCCTGGAGCGTCAGCGCTGAAAACGCTCACTGAGCCTCTTTCATCCTGTGCTGGAGGGTGAAAGAGGCTGGTCAGCGGGGGCGGTGACGAGGCAGGGCCCCCGTCGTTGGCGTGGTGATTCCACTCAACCCGCTGGCGACCGAAGGGGCCCTGTTGGTTCCGTATCCTGCCACGCTCGACGTCCCGCGCGAGCTTGTTGAACATGTCGCCTGGCTGCTGTACGAGCACCGCCGGGTCCGCAACACCCGCTGGCGCAAGCTCGGCTGCTTCAATCAGGCGTTGCTCACGCTGGTCCATCTACGGAAGAACGAGACGTTCTCGCAGCTCGGAGTCGGGTTCGGAATATCGCAGGCTACCGCCTGGCGGTACGTCGACGAGACGCTGGAGGTCCTGGCCGGCTGGGCACCCGGCCTCCACGAAGCCCTCACCGGCCTCGGTGAAGGCGACCACGTCATCGTTGACGGCACCCTGATCCCCACCGACCGCATCCGCGCGGACGAGCCGTACTACTCGATGAAGCACCGCAAGCACGGCATGAACGTGCAGGTCATCGCCCGCCCCGATGGCACCCCGCTCTGGTTCTCCCGCGCAACCCCGGGCCGCACCCACGACCTGACCACGGCCCGCGCCCACGGCATCGTCCAAGCCTGCCTCACCCGACAGATCCTCGTCCTCGCAGACCGCGCCTACCAGGGCGCCGGCGCCACCTTCCGCACCCCCTACTACCACCACAATGAACAACCCGAGCACTACCAGCAGTTCAACCGGACCACGCCAGACTCCGAGCCCCCGGCGAACGCGCCTTCGTCCAGTTGAAGGCCTGGCGGCTACTACGGCGAGCCAGATACTCCACCCGCCGTATCAGCACCATCGTCCAGGCCGTCCACACACTGTTGACCTGCAACTATTCAGGATGAAAGAGGTTCACTGACATGAGGGCGAGACATCGCAACCAGCATGGCGGGCGATTCTTCGCACTCGCTCGATTGACGGCTGTGGTTACTTATGAACCTCCTATGACCAATCGTTCCCTACAATGGTGATGTTCCGATCGGGAACGTTGTCGCCGGTAGTTTCGGCGAGCCATGCGACGTTCGTGAGATTCACCTTGTGCTCGTCTTGCGCGCAAAGCAGAACGGGGCAGTCGTCACCAAAATGCTTCGCCCTCTCTTGCAATTGGCTGATCAGCTCCCCAAGGTGCATGGTGTTGCTCAAGTCTGCCGTTCCTGTGACTTCGGCTTCGATTTTTCGCAGGTCCATCTGGCGCACCACCTAGAACTCGGTCCGATCACTTAAGAGCCACAATGGCATGTGCCATCCGAAGTGACATCTGGCCCGATGGCGGCTTGGTGCGTCCGCGTTAAAAAGTCAGCTGAATGGCTGACCCGCTCCGTGGCTACTGAGGTTGAACTCGTGATGTCGTGTCCTTGCTCAGGTGGGTCTGATGGTCAGGCGTGGCCCCTGCCGAAGGGGGAAGGACGAGCTGGCCGAACGCTGGCAGGCCGCCCGCGCGGACGGACCGCCGACGCCCCCGCCCACCCCGGCCCCGGCCGACTTCGCCCAGGACACGTTCGACTTCGGCTGACCCGACGACAGCGGGGCCGGACAGGAACACCCTGCCCACGCCCCTGGGCCGACTTGCCCAGCCTCGGCCCGGGGCACGCTGGGAGGCGTGAGCAGCGCGGGCCGATCGTCGTGCACCGGCCCTGCCGTCCGGGCGGCCGGTCACCGTGCACAGCGGCGGTCGGGACGAGATCCTCGGCACCCCCTACAGCGACCTCGACCTGGTCGTGTTCCACGAGGGCACCGGTGTCGTCGAACCCGAGGCCATCTGGGACGACCCGCAGTGGGTGGAGTGGCGTGGCGGCCACGCCCACCAGTTCCGCACCGCCTGACGGAGGCGGTGGGTCGGGTGCACATGCTGCGCCCGGCCGCTGCCGGTCAGCCAATCAGCTTGTGCAGCACGGGGACGCTGAGTTTGAAGGAACCCAAGCCCGCGGCGACGGCTGTGGGCACGGACTTGTCGTGGAGGAACATGAGGCCACCCATGACGAGGCCGATGATGACGGCCGCCAGGAACACCACGGCGGCGTGCACCGACAGCAGCGGGGTCTCCGACGGAGTCCCTGCGCCGGCCGGGGCGGGCGGTTCGGGGCGGGTGGGTATGGGGGAGCGCGGGTGCGGGTCCCGAGACATCGGGAGTCTCCTGCGAGGCGGAGGAACAGAGACGGCGGACACCTGTGGTGGTGTCGTCCGCGTGGGGGTGGTGCGCGCCTCGCGGTCGGCGGTCCTGCGGCGGCTCTCTGCCCGAGAGCGTCCCTGTGGGTTTTCGGCCCGGCCCAGGGTGGGCGTGTTCAGCGTAGCGGTGATCGGCGTGGGTGTTGCCCTGGGCGTCTGGCGGCTGGTCACGGGTACTGCCTCCAAGCGGAGTTCGATGTGACGGGCGGGGACAGTGACAGGTCCGTGGTGCTTGCGTCTCGTCCATCCGGGCACGGCTTCTTCACCCCGTAGGGCCACAAGCCCGGACCCGGACAGCAACGGCCGGGAGGGGAATCTCCGGGGCATGACGAAGGCCCAGGCGCCTGGCCCGGGCCTTGCTTCTCGGGTGTTCTAGCGAGTCGAACGCCGGCGGCCAGGCGTGGACGGCCCGTCCACGAAGCCGACCTGGCCCTGAGAAGGCTGAGGGCGAGGCGGTGTCCTCGCCGAACAGGGGTACCTGCGCCACGTCGACGTCCGTGCGGATGCGGTGTGGCCGGACGGGGTGCCTCCACCTTCCGGCGCTGTCCCGGGCGACGTCGACGGCCACCTCCATCACCACGTCGGGCTCCACCAGGAGGACATCAAGAGCGCGCTGTGTTCCCCACCCTGCCGAGAACGTCCACCCCTGCCACGGATGCGCTCCCGTCGGCGAGACCAACAGATCGGCCAGGGCGCGGCCGGCGGCCTGGGAGAGCGTGGTGCTGCGGCCCGGTGTACTGCAGGCGGCCCGCAGCGTCGTAGCGGCCCAGCAGCAGCGTCCGGGGCGCCGTGAGGGAACCGGTGACGGCACCGACCACTGCTTCGGTGGTGGCCCGCACCTTGTACTTCCGCCACGATCGAGCGCCCCGGACGTAGGGCTCGTCCAGCCGCTTGAAGCACAGCCCTTCCATCCCGGCCGCCGTCCACTCCAGCCATCCGCGTGCCGTCGCCGGGTCGGTCGTCGACGGGCACAGCGTCAGCGGCGCCTGAAAGCCGTGGTCGGCGAACAGCGACTCCAGCGCCGCGCGCCGCCGCTGGTACGGCCAGCCGGCCAGGTCCCCGCCTTCGCGGAGCAGGTCGAAGACGACGTAGTGCGCCGGCCACTGGCGCGCCGCCTCGGCCGCGCCGGCTCCGCGGCGGGCGAGGCGCTGCTGCAGGCGATCGAGTACCAGTCGGCCGGACTCCCACACCACCAGCTCACCGTCCAGGCCGGTGTCCGCGGGCAGCTGCGCGAGGGCCGCCTCCCGGATTTCGGGGAACGAGCCGGTCATGTCCGTCCCCTGCCGGGAGCGCAGCAACACCCGTCCGTCCGCGTACACGGCGAGCTGGGCGCGGTAGCCGTCCCACTTCGGCTCGGCGGCCCACCCAGGGGGCAAGGCGGGGTTGTCCACAGGCACGGTCAGCATCGGTTCCGGTAAGGACCACGTCATGGCGTGATGCCTTCCACGCCGAACCACCACAGGCGCGGCGAACAGGGCTCAGTCCGGCAGTCGGCTGACGCCGTCCGGAGCTAGCCGAGGATGCCTAGGGCGGTGTCGGGCCGGCAGTGGATGCACGGCGGTACCTGCCGGCGCAGGGCGTCGATCGCCTGCTGCCGGGTGGCGGGGCGGCACCGGCCGCTCTTGGCCGCCGCCCAGCAGCCGCCAGTGTGCACGGCGTCCACGTTGGCGCGGTTCAGCCCGTACTGGACCAGCCACTCAGGCGGGGCCGGACGCGTATCCTCGCCGCGGCGCCGTTCCGCCTGACGTCGTTCCTCGGCCACGATCCAGCCGTCGATCTGGGCGAGGGCTGCCGTCGCCTGCTGTACCACCACCCGGCGGGCGAAGTGGAGCAGCTGGAGCCGCGACGGTTCATCGTTCATGCGTTCGATTTTAAGGGGGAATGGTCGGCAACAGCTCCGGGGGAGTGGCATCGGATCCCAGCCCGTACACGCACCCCAGTGCGATGCCGCAGGGTGATCGGGGCACGATTGGTCAGGGCCCTTGGGCCAAGCCCGGTATGAACAGGCAGGCCGGATCGCGAGAGGGCCTCGGCTGGGTTTTTGTGCTCCCAGCCGAGGCCGGGAGCACAAAACCTCACCAACAAACGCAGAGGGGCGGGCAGGGGCAGCACCGCAGCTCGGGGAACCAGGCTGCGAGGACAGTGCGGATCTTGGTCATGGGGGTTCACCTCCTTTCTGTCGACGAGGTTTGGCATCTGGCTGGGAGGTAGGTCAGGGGCCTGAGGGATGCTCATCGGGCACAGGCACGGCGCTGGCTGCGGTGTCGGCCTTTGCCGGCGCTGCTCTGCGGCGCCCCTGCCGGCGGGCGGCCGCCAGGAGGAATGCGGTCGCGGCAACGGGTACTGCGGTTTCGACCGGCCAGGCAGCGGTGGCCAGGCCCCAGCGCGCCGGGCCCAGCATCACCAGCAGCCAGGCACTGATGAGCAGCAGGTTGCGCAGCACGATCCGCCAGCTGACCGTCTGGCCGCCGCCGAAGCAGCCGCAGTCCGCCGTGTCCCCGCGGGCCAGCATCACGAGCACGACCGCCGTGAACATCATCAGGAGGACCCCGGCGGGCATCGCGCCCGCCAGGCCGAACGCTCCGGTCAGCAGCATTACGCCCGCCAAGCTCTCGGCGGCAGGCAGCCCGACCGCCACCGGGGCCCGCGCCCAGGCGGGCACCACCGGCACAGACTCCAGCCACCGCTTCTGCGCCATCACCGGCCGGACCGCCTTCGTCCAGGCCGCAGCCATGAACAACATGCCCAGCAGCACTCGCACCATCACCGGCACAACATCACCCATGGCATGCCACCGCCCTCCCCCTCCGCGGGGTATCCGTGCGGAGCCGTTCTGTACGGGTAAGTTGCCTTGACAGATGCCAGGCAAATCCCGGCCGTGGGGGGCGTGCGGGGGCACATCACAGCGCAGCGTTTGTGGCGTTACGCCACCTGGAACGCGGATAAGCGGTCCGCTCGACCGAGGCCACAAACACGCCCCGGCCTCAGACGGCAAGTCCAACATCACATCAAGGAAACCGAGATGAACGGGTGCCAAGACGGGCACTCAAGGCTTCAAGATCGTCCCGTGGCCCCTTCTGGGCTAACCGCGACGATTCACACCTCATCTGGATTCGATACTCATCTAAGAGACAGAACCTATAGCCCCCGATGTGGCCGGGCGGACGCCCCGGGCAGGCCACCGCACGCGGCGTGCACCTGCCCACGCAGACCGTTCCGGGGAATACCGCCCGGTGGGATATCGAAGCCGCGCACAATGGCGGCAACGGCCCTCGATTTGGTGGTCACGCAGTTTCACAGCCATGCCTCGTGTGCTCTTTTTCGTGGAATGCAGTGCGTCAGCAGAAAGGGAATCCCGGCGCGAGGTGTGCGGCGCTGGGGGATGTGGTGTCTGGACCCAGAACTTACACAGTCAGACTTGTGATGCATCACCCCGTGCGTCAAACTTCGTCCCCCGGGGTGATGCGCGACTTGATTTCGCCCACGAGTGGCCGGTTGCGATGTATGGTGGTGGGGCATTGGTGAGCGTGTCGGGGTGGTTTCGAGGGTGGGGGAGGGGGTTCGGGTGGAGCGCAGCGGAACCCGTCACCACGGTGGACCCGACGCCCCGTCAGGCCAACAGATCATCACCTCAGTTGCGGGGTGTTGGACAGGAACCTCAAGCCCTACACAGACCTGCGCGTGATGCACCCTCCCCTTGCTGCCAGCCCTGGCACCCGCGCTTGCGCGGGTGCTCACAATTCGCGCTTGCGCGAATTGCCCAGTTTTTTAGAATTCCGCTTGCGGAATTCTAATTCCCGCGCTTGCGCGGGAATTAGGCGGAGCGCAGCGGAGCCGCAACTACCGCGCGGCTTGCCGCGCGGTATCCCGCTCCGCGGGTCAGGGACGACTCGGGGCCGTCGGCGTGCTGGTGGATCGGCTGTCACAGGACCTCCTTTGATACTCAGGCGATCCAGAGACTAGCTCAAATATC
>NZ_JBFAWY010000071.1:0-11517 GCF_040680575.1 Streptomyces sp. NPDC052020 | reverse complement strand
GCCCCCCCCCGCGCGGCCGGGGGGGGGCGACGGGGCCGCCGGGCGGCGGCCGGGGGCGCCTGGCCCAGCGGCCCGCGGACGCCTCGCCGCCGTACCGGTCCGTCCGACCGGGCCCGCCGCCCCCGCCGCACCCGCCCGTGACGCGCCGTCACCCGGCGGCCGGGACACGGACGCCGGGTGACGGCGGACGCCGGGCGGACGGCGGCGTAGCGGTCAGTCCGCGGCCCGGAAGGACCGCAGGCGCAGAGAGTTGCCGACCACGAAGACCGAGGAGAAGGCCATGGCCGCCCCGGCGATCATCGGATTGAGCAGGCCGGCCGCCGCGAGCGGCAGCGCGGCCACGTTGTAGGCGAAGGCCCAGAAGAGGTTGGACCGGATGGTGCCGAGCGTGCGGCGGGCGAGCCGGATGGCGTCCGCCGCCGAGCGCAGGTCGCCTCGTACGAGGGTCAGGTCGCCCGCCTCGATCGCGGCGTCCGTGCCGGTGCCCATCGCGAGCCCCAGGTCCGCCTGGGCGAGCGCCGCCGCGTCGTTGACGCCGTCACCGACCATGGCCACCGCGCGCCCCTCGCCCTGGAGCCGCTTGACGACGTCGACCTTGTCCTGCGGCAGCACCTCGGCGATCACGTCGTCGGGTGCGATGCCCACCTCGCGGGCCACCGAGCGGGCCACCGCCTCGTTGTCACCGGTGAGCAGGACCGGCGTCAGACCGAGGGCGCGCAGCCGCCGGATCGCCTCCGCGCTGGTGTCCTTCACGGCGTCGGCGACCTCCAGGACCGCCCGCGCCTCGCCGTCCCACGCGACGGTCACCGCCGTGCGCCCGGCCTCCTCCGCGGCGTCCTTGACCCGCGCCAGCCCGGCCGGCAGCTCCATGGCCCACTCCTTCAGCAGCCGCTCCCGGCCCACGAGCACCGCGTGGCCGTCGACGACGCCCTGCACACCGAGTCCGGGCACGTTCGCGAAGTCCTCCGGCGCCGGCAGGGAGCCCAGCTTCCGCAGCGCCCCGTCCGCGACGGCCCGCGCGATCGGGTGCTCGGAGGCGTGCTCCAGCGTGCCCGCCAGCCGCAGGACGTCCGACTCGTCGACACCGTCCGCGGTGTGCACGCCGAGCAGGGTCATGCGGCCGGTGGTGACGGTGCCGGTCTTGTCCAGGACGACGGTGTCGACGCGGCGCGTGGACTCCAGGACCTCCGGGCCCTTGATGAGGATGCCGAGCTGCGCCCCGCGCCCGGTGCCGACCATGAGCGCGGTCGGCGTGGCCAGGCCCAGCGCGCACGGGCAGGCGATGATCAGCACCGCGACGGCCGCGGTGAACGCGGCGGCGACCCCCGCGCCGTTGCCGAGCCAGAAGCCGAGCGTGGCCAGCGCCAGGCCGATCACCACCGGCACGAAGACGGCCGAGATCCGGTCCGCGAGCCGCTGCGCCGCGGCCTTGCCGTTCTGCGCGTCCTCCACCATCCGGGCCATCCGGGCCAGCTGGGTGTCGGCCCCGACCCGGGTGGCCTCCACCACCAGCCGCCCGCCGGCGTTGACCGTGGCGCCGGTGACCGGATCCCCGGCGGCGACCTCCACCGGCACGGACTCGCCGGTCAGCATGGACGCGTCCACGGCGGACGTCCCCTCGACGACCACGCCGTCGGTCGCGATCTTCTCGCCGGGGCGCACCAGGAAGCGGTCGCCGGCCTTCAGCTCGGCCACCGGTACGGTCCGTTCACGGCCGTCGGACCCCAGCAGCGTCACGTCCTTCGCGCCCAGCTCCAGCAGCGCCCGCAGCGCCGCGCCCGCCTTCCGCTTGGAACGGGCCTCGAAGTAACGGCCGGCGAGGATGAAGGCGGTCACCCCGGCCGCGGCCTCCAGGTAGATGTTCCCGGCGCCGTCGGTGCGGGCGATGGTCAGCTCGAAGGGGTGGGTCATGCCCGGCGTGCCCGCGGTCCCGAAGAACAGGGCCCACAGCGACCACAGGAACGCGGCCGACGTGCCGACCGAGATCAGCGTGTCCATGGTGGCCGCGCCGTGCCGCGCGTTGGTGAACGCCGCCCGGTGGAAGGGCCAGGCGGCGTACGTCACGACGGGCGCCGCCAGGGTCAGGGACAGCCACTGCCAGTACTCGAACTGGAGGGCGGGGACCATGGCCATCGCGATGACGGGCACGGCCAGCGCCACGGCCGTCACCAGCCGCTGCCGCAGCGGCCGCAGCTCGTCTTCGCCGTCCGGCTCGCCGCCCGCGGGCGCGGCCTCGGCGGGCGGTGCGGGCTCCCGCGCCGTGTACCCGGTCGCCTCCACGGTGGCGATGAGGTCCCGGACGGACACCTCGCCGCCGTAGCTCACCTTGGCCTTCTCCGTCGCGTAATTGACGGTGGCGGTGACGCCGTCCATGCGGTTGAGCTTCTTCTCGATGCGTGCCGCGCAGGAGGCGCAGGTCATGCCTCCGATGGCGAGCTCCACCTCGGCTGTGGCATCGGTCGTACGGGTGGTCATGGCTGCTCCTCATACGGGTCGTACGGGGCACCGGCCGGGACCCGGGGCGCCGGGCCCCGGCCGTGCGGGGGAGTGCGGCGGGGTCAGACGCGGCCGGTCAGTTCGTAGCCCGCCTCGTCGACGACCTCGGCGATCAGGGCGTCGTCCGGCTCGGCGGCGCTGGTGACGGTGACCCGGCCGGCGGCGACGTCGACCTCGACACCGGTGACGCCGTCCAGCTCGCCGATCACCTTGGTGAGCGTGGCCTTGCAGTGGCCGCAGCTCATTCCGGAGACGGCGTAGGCCGTGGTGACGGGCTCCGCCGTCGCGGTGGCGGTGGCGGTGGCACCGGTGGAGCAGTGGCCGTCGGGGGAGCAGCAGGACGAGGACATGCGGGCCTCCTGGAGGCTGTGCGGATGCGGTACGGATACCCGGAGGGGGTACCCGCCTAACGGGCTCCATGTATACCCCCACCGGGTACCGGGCGCAAGTCTCGCCATCAGTTGACTTGGTACCCCCTGGGGGTATGGTGAGCTGCATGAAGGCCTCACGCCCCGGACGGAGGCCGTATTTCTGGGAAGGAGACCCCCGCCATGAACACCGGAGTGAGGATCACCGCCTTCGCCGCCGCGCTGGCCGCGGCGTTCGGCACCGCGTACGGCGTGGGCAAGGGCATCGACCCCGTCGTCGAGAACGCCGCGCCCGCGGCCCACGGCACGCACGGCCGGACCTCGCCGGCGCCGGAGGAGGGCGGCGGACAGACGGCACACGCGAGCGCTCCGGCCGCCGGACTGGAGATCTCCGAGAACGGCTACACGCTCGATCTCGCCACCCCGCGCGTCCCCGCCGGCGAACGCACCACCCTGCGCTTCACCGTCCGGGACGCCGGCCACCGCGCCGTCACCGCCTACCGGCGCGAACACGGCGAGGAACTCCACCTGATCCTGGTCTCACGGGATCTGACGACCTACCGCCACGTGCACCCCGAACGCGCCGCCGACGGCACCTGGAGCACCCCCGTCGAACTGCCCCGGGCGGGCGGCTACCGGGTCTTCGCCGACTTCACCCCGGCGCGCGAGGGCGCCGGCGGCCTCACCCTCGGCGCGGACCTGGCCGTCCCGGGCCGCTACAAGCCGCGGGAGCTGCCCGCCCCGGCCGCCACCGCCAGGGCCGGCGGCTACGAGGTCGAACTGGCCGGCACCCTGCGCCCCGGCCGGGCGAGCGGGCTGACCCTGAGGGTCTCCCGCGACGGCAGGCCCGTCACCGACCTGGAGCCCTACCTCGGCGCCTACGGCCATCTGGTGGCCCTGCGCTCCGGAGACCTCGCCTATCTCCACGTCCACCCGGAGGGCGAGCCCGGCGACGGTGCGACGAGGCCCGGCCCGGCCGTCTCCTTCACGGCCACCGCGCCCAGCACCGGGACCTACCGGCTCTTCCTGGACTTCCGGCACGAAGGGCGCGTGCACACGGCGGCGTTCACGGTCCGGGCGGGAGCGCCGGGCGCCGCGGAGCGGCCGTCCGGCACCGGCGAGGGGCACTCCGACGGCCACGGGCGCTGACGGCCGCGGCGCGAGCCAACGCCGTGCCGGGGCCCCGGACGGGAAAACCGCCCCGGGACCCCGCCGTCATGCCGTCATGCCGTCACGACGCCGATCCCGGCCTCCTCGAACCGGCGCACCGTCTCCGCGTCGGCCGCCGCGTCCGTCACCAGCGTGTCCACCGCCTCGGCCGCGCAGATCCGCGCGAACGCCCGCCGGCCCAGCTTGCTGGAGTCGGCGGCCACCACCACCCGCCCGGCGCGCTCGCACAGCAGCCGGTTGATCGCGGCCTCCGCCTCGTCATGGGCGGCGGCGCCGTGCGCGACGTCGAAGGCGACCACCCCCAGCACCGCCACGTCGACCGTGATCTGGCCCAGCACCCCGTCCGCCAGCGGCCCGATGAGCTCGTAGGACTGGGCTCGCGCGACGCCGCCCGTCACCACGATCTTGAACTGGGGCCGTACGGCGAGCTCGTTGGCGATGTTGAGCGCGTTGGTGACGACGGTCAGGGCGGGCGTCCCGGAGGCGAGGTCGCCACGCTCGGCCAGGGCGCGGGCCACTTCGGTCGTGGTGGTGCCGCCGGTCAGCCCCACCGCCTCGCCGGGCGCCACGAGCGCGGCGACCGCCTTGGCGATGCGCTGCTTCTCGGAGGCGCGGCGGGCCGTCTTGTAGCGCAGCGGCAGTTCGTACGACACCCCGTGCACCACCGCGCCGCCCCGGGTGCGGACGAGCATCTGCTGCTCGGCGAGCCGGTCGAAGTCGCGGCGGATCGTCGCCGCCGACACCTCCAGCTCGGCCGCCGCCTCCTCGACGTCCAGCCGGCCGCGCTCGACGAGCAGCTCCAGCAGCGCCTTCCAGCGGGCGTCGCGCGACATCCGCGTCTCCGTTCCCCATGCTCCGTGCGTCCTGGAGACCCTAGCGCACCCCGCCTCCCCCCAAATGCTTGATTCTGATCGAAAGTCCGCTGTACGTTGCAGCAACAATCATTACAGGGGAGGGGTACGGCATGACCCATGTCGCGCAAGAGCTGGCCGGCCAGCCCGAGTGCTGGACCCGCGCGGCGTCCGAGGCGGCGCGGCACGCGGCGGCGCTGCCGGCGCCCGGGGAGCGGGTCGCGATCGTCGGATGCGGCACCTCCTACTTCATGGCCCAGGCCGCCGCCGCGCTGCGCGAGGGCGCGGGCCAAGGCGAGACCGACGCCTTCGCCGCCTCCGAGTTCCCCGCCGGCCGCGCCTACGACCGGATCGTCGCCCTCACCCGGTCCGGCACCACCACCGAAGTCCTGCACCTGCTGGGACGGGTGCGGGGCCGTACCCGCACCACCGCCGTCACCGCCGACCCGGACACCCCCGTCATGGCCGCCGCCGACGACGTCGTCGTCCTGGACTACGCCGACGAGCGGTCCGTGGTGCAGACCCGCTTCGCCACCACGGCGCTGACCCTGCTCCGCGCCCACTTCGGCCTGCACACCGACGCCGTCGTCGCCGACGCCCGGGCCGCCCTCGCGGCCGAGCTGCCCGCCGGGCTCGTGGAGTGCACCCAGTTCACCTTCCTGGGACGCGGCTGGACGGTCGGACTGGCCAACGAGGCCGCGCTGAAGATGCGCGAGGCATCCCTGTCCTGGACCGAGGCGTACCCGGCGATGGAGTACCGCCACGGCCCCATCAGCGTCACCACGCGCGGCACGGCCACCTGGATGCTGGGCGAAGCCCCCCAGGGCCTGGCCGGTCAGGTGCGGCAGACCGGCGGCATGTGGATCGAGGACCAGCTCGACCCGCTGGCCGAACTGGTCCGCGCCCAGCGGCTCGCCGTCGCCGTCGCGGCGGCCCGCGGCCTCGACCCCGACCGCCCGCGCCACCTCACCCGCTCGGTGATCCTCGCGCCCTGACGACCAGGAAGCCCGAACCCCGGAAAGGGACAGGCCCGTGCCCCTCGCCTCCACCGGCGACCTGGTCACCCGCGCCGCAGCCGCGCGCCGTGCCGTCGCCGCCTTCAACATCATCACCCTGGAGCACGTCGAAGCCGTCGTCGCCGGCGCCGAGACCGCCGGCGCCCCTGTCGTCCTCCAGGTCAGCGAGAACGCGGTGAAGTACCGCTACGGGCGACTGCTGCCCCTCGCCCGCGCCGCCGTCGCCGCCGCCGAACGCGCCGCCGTGCCCGTCGCCCTGCATCTGGACCACGTCCAGAGCGACACCCTGCTGCGCCAGGCCCCGGAGGCCGGTTTCAGCTCGGTGATGTACGACGCCTCCCGCCTGCCGTACGCCGAGAACCTCGCCGCGACCAGGGCGGCGGCCGACTGGGCACACGCCCGGGGACTGTGGATCGAGGCCGAGCTGGGCCAGGTGGGCGGCAAGAACGGGCAACCCCCGCTGGACGCCCACGCGCCCGGAGCCCGCACCGACCCCGCCGAGGCCCGCGCCTTCGTCGCCGACTCCGGGGTGGACGCCCTCGCGGTCGCCGTCGGCAGCGCGCACGCGATGACCACACGCACCGCGACCCTCGACCACGACCTCGTCAAACGCCTGGCCGGCACCCTGGACGTGCCGCTCGTCCTGCACGGCTCCTCCGGCCTCCCGGACGGCGAACTCGCCGCGGCCGTCGCGCACGGCATCACCAAGGTCAACGTCGGCACCGCCCTGAACATCGCCATGACCGGCGCCATCCGGGAGTACCTCGCCGCCCGCCCCGAGGCCGTCGACTCGCGCGGCTATCTGACGGTGGGCCGGGAGGCCATGGTCCGGACGGTCGTGGAGATCGTCCGCGCGCTCGGCGGCCCGCCCTCTGACGGGCCTACCGCCTGACGGCCTTCAGCACCACGAACTTCGGGTCACTGGCCACCACCCGGCTGTTGCCGAACAGGCGCCGCAGCTTGACGTGGTAGCCCAGATGCCGGTTGCCGACCACCCACAGCTCGCCGCCGGGGCGCAGCGCGCGCCGCGCCCCGCTGAACATCCGCCACGCCGTGGCGTCGGTCATCGCCTGGTGGGTGTGGAACGGCGGATTGTTCAGCACCAGGTCGACGCTGCCGTCCGGCACCCCGGACAGCCCGTCACCGACCCGGAACTCCGCCCGCCCCGGCGCCCCGTTCGCCTTGAAGGTGGCCTCGGCCGAGGCCACGGCCTGGAACGACTCGTCGGTGAACAGCACCTCGGCCCCCGGACCGGCCAGCGCCACCGCCGTGCCGACGACACCGTTGCCACATCCGAGGTCCACCGCCTTCCGGGGGCCGCGGGCCTCGGGCAGGTGCTGGAGGAAGAAGCGGGTGCCGATGTCGAGCCGGTCGGCGCAGAAGACCCCCGCGTGGTTCACCACCGTCCGGCCGGAGACCGGCCCGATCCCGCCGGGCAGGGTGTAGCGGAGCGGCCAGGGATTGGCGGGCCGTTCGAGGGCCGGGTCCGGTGTGGAGAAGATCAGCCGGGCCTTCTTCTCCGCGAGCGAGGTCCGGGTCGGGCCGATGATCCGTTCGAACAGCCGCAGCGTCGAGGTGTGGATCTCCTTGACCATGCCCGCGCCGACCACGAGCGTGCCCGCGTGCACCGCCGGAGCCAGCCGCAGCAACTGGTCCTCCAGCAGCGCCAGGCTCTTGGGCACCCGCACCAGCAGGACGTCGATCCGCTCCGGCGGCGCGTCCCGCGTGGTGAGCAGCCGGACCGCGTCCGGCTCGACGCCGTTGCGCGCCAGGTTGGCCCGGGTCGCCTCCTGGCCGAGCCAGGAGTCGGTGATCTGCGCCGGCCGGTGCCGGGCCAGCGCCGTGACCAGCGCGCCCCAGCGGTCGCCGACGACCACGACCGTGCCGGACAGGGACGGCTGCCGCTCGGCGAGGTGGCGCAGGAGGTACTCGTCGGAGGCGTCCCAGGCGCGCAGCCTGTCGCGCGCATCCTCGGGGAACCGGGTCAGCACCCGCTCGCCCCACGGCGTCGGCATGCGGTCACTACGGTCGCTGTGGTCGTTCATCGTGCGTCCAGGCTAGCCGAGCCGCGGCTCGGGCCCGTTCGGGCAGGATGGGAGGCATGGACGGCGAGCTGTTCCCCCGGACCCGGACCGAGGTCGCGCCCGGCGCGGTGCACCTGCCGGACTGGCTGGACGCCGCGCGTCAGAGGAGGCTTCTGGACGCCTGCCGGGAGTGGGCCGGCCCGCCCGCGGGACTGCGCACCGTGCGCACCCCCGGCGGCGGCACCATGACGGCCCGGCAGGTGTGCCTCGGGTGGCACTGGTACCCGTACGGCTATGCCCGCACCGTCGTCGACGGCGACGGCGCCCCGGTGAAGCCCTTCCCCGCCTGGCTGGGCGAACTGGGCCGCCGCGCGGTGGCCGACGCCCTCGGCCCGGAGGAGGCGGCAGCGGCGGCCTACGACATCGCGCTGATCAACTTCTACGACGGCGACGCCCGCATGGGCATGCACCGCGACGGCGACGAGACGTCACACGCCCCGGTGGTCTCCCTGAGCCTCGGCGACACCTGTGTGTTCCGCTTCGGCAACACCGAGACCCGCACCCGGCCCTACACCGACGTCGAGCTGCGCAGCGGCGACCTGTTCGTGTTCGGGGGACCGTCCCGGCTCGCGTACCACGGCGTCCCCCGGGTGCGCGCGGGCACGGCACCCCCCGGACTGCGGCTGGCCGGGCGGCTGAACATCACGCTCCGGGTCAGCGGATTCCCGGCCGGCGCGTAGCACACCGGGTCCGCGGATCATGGGAGACTCGCCTTCATGAGCGGCAAGGCGGACCCCCGGAGCACGGGGGAAGGGAGCATCCCGGCGAGCGCGACCAGGACACGGCTGGACCGGGGCCGGGGAGCGCTCGGGCCCGCGCTGGAGCTGGTGCACACCGGTCGCGCGCCCACCCGTGCCGTCCTCACCGCCGAGCTCGGCGTGACCCGGGCGACGGCCGGTGCCGTCGCCGCCGAACTGGAGGCGCTCGGCCTGATCCGGGTCGACGCCCGGCCGGGCGCGGCGGCCGGTTCGCAGGGGCGTCCCTCGCACCGGCTCGCGGTCGCCGAGGACGGGCCCGTCGCCCTCGCCGCCCAGATCCACGCCGACGGTTTCCGGGCCGCGCTGGTCGGGCTCGGGGGCCGGATCGTCGCCACCGCGCCCGGCTGCGAGGTGGTCGACGCGGACCCCGCGAAGGTGCTCGGTTCCGTCGTCGAGGCGGGCGCCGGCCTGCTGCGCGCCACCGGGCGGCGCTGTGTGGGCGCCGGGCTCGCCGTGCCCTCCGCGGTGGCCGAACCGGCCGGGCTGGCGCTGAACCCGCTCCACCTGGCCTGGCCCGCGGGCGCGCCGGTACGGGAGATCTTCGCCGAGCAGGTGCGCTCCGCCGGTATCGACGGTCCCGTGTTCACGGCGAACGACGTCAACCTCGCCGCGCTCGCCGAGCACCGGCACGGCGCCGGCCGGGGCGCGCGCCATCTGCTGTGCGTGGCCACGGGTCACCGGGGCGTCGGCGGCGCCCTCGTCCTCGACGGCCGCCTGCACCGGGGCAGCTCCGGCCTCGCCCTGGAGGTCGGGCACCTCACCGTCAACCCCGAGGGCCGCCCCTGCCACTGCGGCAGCCGGGGCTGTCTGGACGTGGAGGCCGATCCGCTGGCCTTCCTCACCGCCGCCGGACGCGAGCCGGGCCCCGAGGTGTCGCTGCTTCAGCAGGCCAACGACCTGATCCGCGGCGACTACGCCGACCCCGCCGTCCGCACCGCGACCGAGGCCCTCATCGACCGGCTCGGCCTCGGGCTGGCCGGCCTGGTCAACATCCTCAACCCGGACCGGATCATCCTCGGCGGACTGCACCGCACCCTTCTCGGCGCCGACCCGGACCGGCTGCGCGCGGTCGTCGCCGACCGCAGCCTGTGGGGGCAGAGCGGGGGAGTGCCGATCCTGCCCTGCACGCTCGACCACAACAGCCTGGTCGGCGCCGCCGAACTGGCCTGGCAGCCGGTGCTGGACGACCCGCTGGCCGTGCTCGGCTAGGTGTGCTGTCCCGGGACGTTGGCCACACGCGTGCCGGATGCTTGAAGAGGTGGGGGCCTTCTGACCACGTCGCTGAGCACCGTACGGACCGCGCTCACCACTGGCGTCCCCGCGGCAGCCGGTCCCGGCCGGGTGCCGAGACGCGCAGGACGGGGAAGACGTCGCCTCCGGCCGCCGTGGGCGCGTCACCGGCCCAGAGGGAGAACAGCACCGTCTCCCAGCGGCCGGTGTCCACGGCCGCCGCCGCGAGCACGGCACCGTCCCGTGCCGCCAGCCGCCCGGCCCGGGAGGCCGCGTCCGCCGCGGCCTCGGCCGCGGGCATCCCGTCCGGCACCCGCTCCCGCCGCCGGACCGCGACCCGCGCGGGAGCCGCGGCAGAGCTGCCCTCCTCGTACGCCAGGCCGCTCCACTGCCGGGCCGGCGGCCGCCCGAAGTCGTCGCTGAGCCCCTGGAAACCACCGCCCCACAGGAAGGAGTTCATCCCCTCCACGGTGCGCCACAGATAGAACGGCGCGTACTGGTTGACCGGCGAGCCGTCCCTCCCGCGCTCGCGCATCAGATACGCCTTCACCCCGAGGCCCTCGAAGTCGTCCAGCAGATGCCCGCGGCGGGCCACCCGGTCCCGGATGGCGCCCATGTCGTAGCCGGCGGGCAGGGTGATCTCGTACTGCATCGCGTGCACCGGGTGCCTCCTCAGGCGTCGTGGCGTCGCCGCCGGAACTCGGCTGCCCCGGGCGAGGGGCGTGCCGTCCCCGGCGGTCTCGGCGACCGCGCGAGGGGTCGGAAAAGTGCGCGGCACTCCCTCACGCGGCGCGGTGGCCGCGGGGCGCGAGCAGGGACAGCAGCCCCCGCACAGCGGCGTCGAAGGCGGCGGGGGAGCCGGAGGCACGGGCGAGGACGTAGCCGCCCTGGAGGGTGGCGACGACGGCCGACGCGATCTCCTCGCCGTCCAGGGCCGGCGCGAACTCGCCCTGTTCCTTGCCCTCCTCGACGATCCCGGCGATGCGTTCGCGCAGCCAGTCGAGGGTCTCGTCGACGGGAGCGCGCAGGTCGTCGCTGGCCACGACGTCCGGGTCCATGGTCAGCCGGCCGACCGGGCAGCCGCGCAGCACGTCCCGCTCGCGCCGCAGGTACGCTTCGATGCGCTGGTAGGGGGTCCCGGGACCGTCCAGCACCCTGCCGGCGGCGGCCCGCATCTCCTCGGCGGTGCGCCGGATCGCGGCCAGGGCGAGGTCCGGCTTGCCCTTGAAGTGGTGGTACATGCTGCCCTGCCCGGCGCCCGAGCGCTCCAGGATCGCCTTCGGGCTGGTGCCCACGTAACCGCGCTCCCACAGCAGCTCACGGGTGGACTCGATCAGTCGTTCCGAGGTGCTCATAGACGTACTGTACATACCAGTAGTTACAGGTGTCGAAGTGGTCGGGTGCGGATTCGCCTCCGGGTCCGTGAGGCGGGCGGTCCGCTGCTCCTCGCCACCGTCCTGGACGAACCGGCGGACGCCCGGCCGCCGGACGCCGCTCCGCCCGTGGCGCGGCCCGGAGATCGGAGGAGCGAGGAGTAGGGAAAG
>NZ_JBFAWY010000070.1:0-12313 GCF_040680575.1 Streptomyces sp. NPDC052020 | reverse complement strand
GAACTACAACTACTCCTCGCGGTCTGGACCGGCGCCTGCCCCACCTGTCACCGCGACATGCCAGAACCCATACCAACATGACCAAGCACTACTAGGTGCGCGGCCGCCCGCAGCCGGAGCATGCCTTCGAGGGTGGTGTCCTGGGCGATCGCGTGGAGAGCATCGGTGGCGCGGGAGTCCCCAGCAGAGCTCAGGGCATAGGCCGCCTGTGCTCGGGCCAAGCCCTCAACGTTCTCGTCATATACGAGAGTGTTGAGCAGGTCGGCCCCGGGTTTGTCTCCGCGTTCGGCTAGCTCCGTGGCTGCCTGTATCCGTACGAAGGTGTTGAGAGCAGTGTCGTGGGCGAGGCTGCGAAGCAGGTCGGTTACGTGCGGTTCGCGGACCGCTGTCGCGAGTTCACTCACAACGTACTCCCGGCTCCCCGGACCAAGCGTAGTGTCGTAGGCAAGGGTGGTGAGCGCTGTAGCGGCGTGAGGACTTTCCAGGCGGACGAGGTCATGGGCCGCTTGTATCCGGTCAAATGTGTGCAGGCTGCTGTCGCGTACCAGGGCATAGAGGAGGTAGACACCACGGTTTCCGGTCATTCCTGCCAGGTCACACGCTGCCTCTCTGCGGAGGCTGATGTTGAGAGAAGTGTCGTTGGCGATCCTGTCGAGCACCTGAACGCTACGACTATCGCGGAGCATGGCCAGGTGATGGGCTGCCTCGTGTTGACTATCGGAGTCGATGTCGGGACTGCGAGCGAGGTCATCAAGCAGATCGGCTCCCAGGGGATCCTTGTCATCTGCCAGCCAGCTAGCTGCTCGAACTCGAGTGCCGGCGTCAAGAGAAGGATCGCGAGCGAGGAAGGCGAGCAGATCCTTGCCGCGAGGATCTCCGGCCAAGTCGAGTTGCCCGGCTGCCGTCAAACGAAGCTGACCGCCGAGGGCGACATCACGAGTCATGGTATCGAGCGCATCCCTGCTAAGGGGACCACCGATCCTGGCCAGTTCTCTCATCGCATCAGCCCGGGAAGCGGGGCTGAGGGTGGTATCGCGGGCCATGCGGTCGAGCGTCGTCACGGCCGCATGTACCACCGATTGAGGAAGACCGGTCCCCACCCGCGCTTGCGCTGCGATGAAGCGACAACCGCGTAGCCCGCCACGGGTTGCGAGACGTTCAAGGACTTCCACGGCGTCGGACGAGGGCACGTCTCCGGAATCAAAGAGGAATCCGACAAAGGAGAGTGTTGCTGTGAGCATATGCTGACCGTTGAGTCCGAGGACCGGAATTCCGCTGCGGTCTCCTGTGTCGATGCCGTCGGACTGCCACCACGGCGAGCTGTCGAACTGCCACCACCTTGAGATGTCGTCATCGCTCATGAGTACGTTGAGGACGATTTCAAGCAGCTTCTTATGGGCGTCGGCATCCCGGGCGACATGGACGGCGGCAAGGTATTCCAGGAGAGTCTGGTGCAGGAAGCCGAAATCGCCTGCCCGAAATGTTAGCAGGCCGCTGCGGCGTAGGCACGCTTCCAGAAACGACTTCCATATATTGTCCGGAACTCCTGGGGGGCCTTGGGCAAGGGACTGCTCGGCCAGGAAACTCAGTGCTGATTGGTCGTCGGCGGTGGACCGCTTGACCGCGAGCTGGCCGAGCAGGTCCGGCAAGCGGTCAAGGACGTCGTGGGCCCGTGTAACGGCACCTTCCCCATAGCGTTCCAGAGCGGCGCGCGTCTGAGGGCGGATACCTGTAAGGCCAGCGGTGTGCTGCCGTTCGTGGAGCAATTCGACAAACCTGCGGTAGAGCTGGCCCCGGCTTCCGGGCAGAGGTTCGTCGGGGCGAGCAGCATAGAGCTGACAGAGCATGGTCGCCATCAGAGGCGTGCGGGCCAGATCTGAAAGTCCGGTGTGATCCAGGGACCGAATGAAACGCCTAGTAACCTCGTCGACTTCGGGCAGGCGAAGGGCCTGGAACCAGCCGCGGGCGAACGCGGGCAAGTCGCCAGCGCCAAAAGGCTGTAGTTCATAGCGGGGAACCTGCTCTCCCAACAGATCAAGTTCGACCTGCGGGAGAGGGCGGGAGGCGACGATGAACCGATACGTTGACTGGTGGTCGCCGGCGGAGATGGCAGCCAGGCTGCGCAAGATTTGGCACCTGGTGTTTGGGTCAGTGATCTCATCGAGGCCGTCCACGAGCACCAGCCACGGGATACCTGGGTGCGGCTTAGTGGCGAAAAAGTCCGCTGGCACCTCGTGGACCAACCCAAACGAGCTCAACTCGGCGGTGACGGCACGTGCGAGGGCCTCGGGCAGCGGACGCCCCGGCAATGCGGCCGCCGGGACCAGAACTGGCACGGCGGCCGCAGTCCCTCCCTGCTGCCATTGGACAGCCAGAGCGGCGAGTTGAGTTCGCAACAGGCTGGACTTGCCGCTCCCCGGCGCACCCAGAATCGCACACGTATAGTGCTGACCCAGGATCCGATCAGCGGGCAGCAGTTGCGAGCGCCGCGAACTTGTTCTGTCATGTTCAGCCGGCTTGGCATCGAGTGAACGAATGGCTGTTTGGCGGAGATAGACAGCCGTCAGCGGCGGAGCCGTACCTGGCACAACCCCCGGATAAGGGTGCTCTCGAGCAGCATGCGCGGCCGCCGCAAGGTAGTCCTTCAGCCCAGCCACACGTGCGCTGGCCCCGATGGTGACGGTATCTGCGTGCAGGAACGCGATGCCGCCGTTAGCGGCCTGGACGAGGGGACCACCAGTCCGGGATGAGCGTGGCTCGGAGTGGAGTGGGCTCGCAGTGGCCGGTCCGGTCAGCCCTGGGTCGGATCCGGCGTGGGAGGGCGGCCGATGTGCGCGCCTCCGTGGATGACGTTAGCCGCGATCGAGCCGCCTTCGGCGCGGATGCTCACGTTACCGTTGGCGGCTAGCCCTCCTTGACCGGCTGAGGCCCCGCTTCGGTCGGTGTGCCGGGCCAGCAGAGCGCGCAGTTCCTCAGCGGCCTGGGCACGCTCGAGGTCGTCAAGGCTTTCGAGGAGGGCCTCGATACGGGTCTGCCACGCCGCCTCCTGACGGATGCGCACCCGATCCGCCACGGCCGCCTCTGCGGTCTCCAACTCGCCCGCGGTCTGCTCCAAGCGCTCCAGTTCCGCCCGCTCGCGTTGTGCGTCTCCCCGGCCGAACCAGCGTGCCACCGCCTGCCGCAACCCGCTCCACACGTCCGTTCCCGCAGCCTGTACGACCGCGGTCCCGCCTGCTGCGGCCAGTGCCGTTAGCGCTTGTTCCAGCATCCCCGTTCTTCCCTCCCAGAGACGATCTCACCAGCAAGGTAGCGCCCCATGGGATGTCGTGCAGCGTCATGGCGGGATACCTCGCGGTCGCGGACGGCGAGCAGGTGCACGTCCACCGGCACGGTGTGCCGCTCGCCGCTCACGCGGCGCCTCCCGGGCGACGGCGAGCAGTACGGTGAGGCCGGACAGGATGAACTCGTCGATGTCCAGGCCCGCGTACTCGGCGACCCGGTCGGCGACCTCCGCGCGGCTGCCGACCAGCGCCGTTGCGGCGCCGCCGCGCAGCAGCCCCACCCCGGCCCAGACGTTGGGGTAGATCTCCAGGCTTCCGCGCTGGTCTCGCGGGTCACGACGTGGAAGCGGATCCCGAACCGCACCTTCCGGTCGCGCTGAGGGGCGAGTTCGCGGATCCAGGAGAGCTTCCGGGCGACCTGGTCGGACGGTTCTCCCCGGGTGGGGTAGGAGTCCGTGTGGCGGGCCGCGGCGGGCCCGGCCTCCGGCGAGGGTACCCCGAAGTACAGGCGCGGCAGCGGGTCGGGCGGGGTGAGGACCGTCGCACCGACACGGCGTCCGCCCAGGTACGCGCGGTGGAGTACGCGACGCCCGCGCGGGCGTACAACCATTCGGCCCTTGGTGAGTCACAGGTAGTGAGGCGCACGGTGCGCCTGACGCATCCAGAAGGAATCTCACGTGCCCCTGGCCCGATCGACCCGACGTCGGCTGGTAGTCGCCGTCACCACCGTCATCACCGTTACTCCTGGCGTGGGCGTCCTGTCCGCACCGGCCTCGCCCGCCCACGCGGCGGTGGCGACGGACACAGCGGCCTCCGCTCCCGTTCTCATGCCCTTCCTCAAGGGCGCGAAGCTGGTCGACGCCGGTCTGACCGGCTTCGTGACCCTCGCCGACGGCTCCCTCGACAAGCGCTTCACGCGGTACGCGGATGGCACCGGGAGGGGTTACGGATACCGGACCTACCTCCGCTCGACACGGACGGTGGACTACCTCGTCTCCGTGGGCCGTTGGGGTGTCTATCAGCGCAACCTCAAGACCCTGTCGTCGTTCGACGTCTTCGTCGGGGATCTGGCCGGTGAGCCGCGCTACGCGGGTTCGGCGGCGCACGCGGTCTTCACGACCGTCGAGACCGACGGAACCCTCAAGCTCCGTCAGCACACCGAGGACAACGGCGTGCAGACCGTCACCGGCCTGCCGGCCGGCGCGCAGGACATCGAGATCACCCCCGGCACTCCCGAGGACGCCCTGCTCACCTTCACCGACGGTGGCCGGAAGAAGTGGGCCCTGGTCGACCTCGCGACCGGCTCGGTCCACGAGGTCCATGACCGGACCCCCGGTTCCACCGGAGGTGACATCGCCGTCTCCGAGACCCACGTCGTCTGGACCGAGGGCGACGGCACCGCGACCCCTTCGGTGTACGTCCTGGACCGCGCGTCGGACGTCATCGCCAAGCTCCCGGTCGCCCAAGTTCATGCCAGTGACCTCCAGGTCGGCCTGGTCGGCGGCTGGGTCGTGTACGGCGAGGCCGGAGGCCTCTCGTCCGGCGACGAGAACCCCCTGTACGCCGTCACCGCGTACAACCCGGCCACCGGTGCCTCGGTGAAGCTGCTCGACCACCTGACCTCGTCCGCCGCCGCCCCCGACGGCCTGTACGTGCGCGGGGGCACCGTCACCGACGGCGAGGGCCTGTTCAAGATCACCGCCGGTGACGGCGGGGCTCCCGTCGTCACCCAGGTGGCGAACGCCGGAGCACCCACGAAGGTCGAGATCACCGGCAACACCGTCCCCGCGGTCGTCGACCTCGACGAGAACGGTGGATCGCCCTCCCTGCGCTGGGACTTCTCCAGGACCACCGTGGACGTGAGGATCACGCTGCGCCACATCCGTACCGGGAAGACCCACGTCGCCGCCGAACGGCATCCCCACATCCCGTCCGTCACGCTGAACTGGAGCGGCACCGTCGGCGACGGGTTCGAGGCCGCCCCCAACGGCGCCTACACCTGGCAGGTCGTGGCCGAGCCCCTCAACGGCATCGGCCCGGCCACCACCGCCGACGGCACCTTCACGGTCACCCGCGAGGGACAGCCGCACGACTTCAACGACAACGGCACTCCCGACATCCTCACTCGCGACTCCGCGGGCAAACTCTGGCGCCACGACACCTACTTCGCCATGGGCGTCAACGCGTCCGGGCAGCTCGTCGAGGGCGAGGCCAAGACCCTCGTCGGCGGCGGCTGGAACGTCTACGACCGTATCGAGGCCACCGGCGACCTCGGCGGATCACCGGTCGGCGACCTGGTAGCCCGCGACACGTCCGGCGTCCTGTGGTTGTACCAGGGCGACGGCCGCGGCGGCTTCGCCGGCCGGATCAAGGTCGGCGGCGGCTGGCAGATCTACGACAAGATCGCGGGCGGCTCCGACCTGACCGGGGACGGCAGGAACGACCTCCTGGCGACCGACCGGTCCGGTGTCCTCTGGCTCTACTCCGGCAGCGGCACCCCCACCGCCCCGTTCTCCGCGCGCAAGAAGGTCGGCGGTGGCTGGGGCGTCTACAACGACCTGACAGCAGTCGGGAACATCGGCGGCGCTGCCGCCGGAGACCTGATCGCCCGGGACAAGGACGGGGCGCTCTGGCTCTACCTGGGCAAGGGCGACGGCACCTTCGCGTCCCGCACCCGGATCGGCGGCGGGTGGAACGCGTACACCCATCTCGTCGCCGTCGGCGACGCCGACCGCGACGGCCGGAACGACCTCGCCGCCTTCGGCCCCCAGGGCAACTACCTCTACCGGGGCACGAGTTCCTGGAAGGCTCCGTTCCTCGGCCGCCAGCTGATGGGACTCGACCGCCCCGGGAACGCGCAGCAGCCCATCGTCTGACCTGCGCAACGCGCAGTTGCGGTCGACCGTTTCCGGGACGCCGCCGCGCGGCGCGCGATGAGGTCGGCCGTACCGGTTGGGTGCCGCCAGCCGGTCCGGCCGTTTCACGCCGGAAATCACGCCGTCCCCGCCGTCACAGGGCCGTGCCCTCGTCGGTCAGCCCAGTTGCGACGACCCCGCCGCGGCGGTCACCTCCACGGCCGCCGAACCGCACCGTGCCGGGAGCCCGCCGCGTGGCGGGGACGTACCAGCGCTGGAAGTGCGCTGGCCGCCACACCACGAGCGGGACGGCCCGATCGAGGTGCGGCGCTGACCGCGGCCCCCCCCCGGGTGCAAGGCGGCTCTCACCGCACCCCGCAGGGCGGGCTTCACCCACTCGGTGGCGGAGGCCAGCTCGGGGGAGCCGGTTCACGCGGGTGGGTGCCGGCGGACCCCACGGCGAGGGTGTCGGGCGCGGCAGGTCGGTGCGGAGATCTCACAGCCCGATCGTGCCCGGCCCCGCGCCCCGCGTCACGATGTCCTTGACGGTGCGGGGGTCGTCCACCGTGTAGTCGTAGTAGTCGGCCGGGTTGTCGACGCTGCCGCCGACGACCGGTTCGCCGGCCTCCTCCCCAGTGAAGAGGTTGTCGCGCTCGACGATGCTGCCGTCCGGCCCCGAGTAGCTGTTGGTCATGGGCTCCTCGACCTCTTCGAAGTGGTTGCCCTCGATGAAGCAGCCGGAGTCCGCGTTGCAGGCCGGGCCGGTGTCGCTGTTGTCGAAGAAGTAGTTGTTGTAGATGTGCACCGGGTCGCCGAAGCGGGTGCGTGGGTTGCGCTGGGGGGTGCGGTCGTACCAGTTGTGGTGGTACGTCACCTTGAGCCGGCCGGTGTCCTGGGCGGCGTTCTTGTCGGAGTGGCCCAGCAGCATGTTCTTGGTGTGGTGGTGGGTGTGGTTCCAGGAGACGGTGATGTAGCTGGAGCCGCGCTTGATGTCGATGAGTCCGTCGTATCCGGCGGACAGGTCGTTGTGGTCGATCCAGATGTGGTGGGAGAACATCTGGACGTTGATGGAGTCGTCGCTGGCGTTGCGGAACGTCAGGTTGCGGATGATGACGTTGTGCACGGCGTTCGCCGGGGGCGAGGTGACGGTGTCGCTCGCCGGAAGACCGATGTTCAGACCGCCGCCGGAGATCCCGGAGCCCGCGCCGACCCCCACGATGGTCTTGTCGGAGGACACGTCGTACATGCCGGCCGGTAGCTGGATCATGCCGTTGACCCGGACGGTCCTCGGGCCCTCGGCGCGGACGGCGGAGATGAGGTCGGCGGCGGTGGACACGGTCACCGTGGGTCCACCCGCACCGCCGGTGGTGCCGTTCTGGCCCCACGCGTCGACACTGGCGAACCCGGTGGGGGCCGACTCCGCCAGGTCGGCGGGGGCGGACGAGGGCGCTGAGCCGGGGGCGGCGGGAGCGGCGGCCGTGACGGCCAGGGTGGCGAGAACCGCGAGGAACAGGGTGCCTTTGCGGTGCATGTCGGCCTCCAGGGGCTCAGGCGATGACGCCGACGCCGACGCCGGCCGGGACGGTGCTGGGAAGGCTCGAAGCGGGGTCGAGGGAGTAGCCGTAGTACGTACGCGGCTCCACGACCGTGCCGAGCGTCTGCGGCGGCCCGCAGTTGACGTACACGTTGCCGCGCTCCACGACCCGGCCGGGGCCGCTGTCGTCGTAGCCCGAGTAGATCGGGTGCGCGACGTTCTCGAAGTGGTTGGCCTCGACGAGCACACCCGCGTCCTCGGTCGACGCCACGCCGTACAACCGGTTGTTCCGGTAGAGGTTGTTGTAGACGTGTACCGGTTCCGCGAACCGCACCCTGGGGTGGCGCTGGTCGGTGCCGTCGAAGAAGTTGTGGTGGTACGTCACCCGGAGCTTGCCGCGGTCGGCAGTGTAACTGTCGTTGTGGCCGAGCAGGCATGCCTTGCTGTGGTCGTGGAAGTGGTTCCAGGAGACGGTGACGTAGTCCGACTCCCGCTTGATGTCGAGCAGCCCGTCGTAACCCTGCGAGAAATCGCAGTGGTCGATCCAGACGTGGTGAGCCCGGTTGGTGACGCTGATCGAGTCGTCCGAGGCGTCGGTGAACCGGATGTTGCGGATGACGACGTTGTTGCCCGGCCGGGTGGTCGAGCCCAACTGGAGTCCGCCGCCGGTGATTTCCGCGGTTGAGCCGATGCCGAGGATGGACTTGTCGGCCACCACGGTGATCATGCCGTCGAACGCGATACGGCCGGAGACCAGCAGCACGTACGGTAAGTTGCGGCCGGCGTACTCGCGAAGCTGGGCGGCGGTCGTGACGGTGACCGTGGGACCGGCGGCGCCGCCGGTGGTGCCGTTCAGTCCGAGCGCGCTGACGCCGGCGAACCCGTCGGCGCTCTGCGCGGCGACGGCGGCGAGCCGGGCGGGACCGGCGGCGGCCCGGGCCTGACCGGCCCCGGCGGCCAGCACAGCGGCGGAGGCCGCGGTGCCCGCGAGCAGGCTCCGGCGCGAGACGCGGGGGAGGTGACGGGGATGGGGGGTGTGGGGGGTGCCTGTCATGATCCTGCGCTCCTCAGATCTTTCCGGTGCCGGCCGGCCCGGACAAGCGGTCGGGACGTCGGCCGCGCGGTGCGGTGTGTAGGAGTAGTGGGTGCGCGGTTCGACGACCGGACCCGGGGGTCTCGATGGCGTGGTTGCGGTCGTCGGGCGCTGTCACGCTCGACCAGGCGGCCCAGGTCGCCGCTGAAGTCCACGCGGGCGGGGTTGCTGACGCTGAAGAAGTAGTTGCCCTCCGGTACCACGCTGGCGTTCAGGGCCGAAGCGCGACGCCGTAACCGTTGTCGCGGTAGTAGTAGTCGTTGTAGACGCGCACCGGTTCGGCGACCCTGACACGCAGGTCGCGCGGAGGCGTCGGAATAGTTGTGGTGGTACGT
Organism: Streptomyces sp. NPDC052020; assembly: GCF_040680575.1. Lineage (NCBI taxonomy): Bacteria > Bacillati > Actinomycetota > Actinomycetes > Kitasatosporales > Streptomycetaceae > Streptomyces > Streptomyces sp. NPDC052020. Next base: position 3,215 of record NZ_JBFAWY010000070.1, on the reverse strand, counting down.
GACCCTCAGGCGGCCCCGGTCATGGGCCCGTTATCGTCGTCGTGACCGAGCAACAGTGTTTTGTCGTGGTCGTGAAAGCGATTCCATGACACGGTGACGAACTCTGAGCCCCGCTTGATGTCCACGGCGCCGTCGGCGCCGTCGAAAAAGTCATTGTGGTCGATCCAGATGATGTGGCAGGAGAACATCTGGATATTGGTCAGGAGGTCCGTGGCTCCGTCGATCGGCAGATTGCGGATGATGATGGTGTGGACCGCGTTCGCGGCCGGCTAGGTGACCCGGTCGTCGGCCGGGAGGCCGATGTTCAGCCGACCGCCGGTCAGCCGGGCGTCGTCGCCCGGGCCGACGATGGTCTTGTCCGACATCACCGGACGCATGCCGTCGCAGGCGCCGACGGGCAGCACGTTCATGCTGCTGACCTGCACGATCAGAGCTTTCGGGCGGGAGATGTAGTCCAGGAACCGGGCGGTGGTGGCGGCCGTGACGACGGCGCCGCCGACTCGCCCGTGGTGCCGTTCTGGCCCAGAGCGGCGACATCGGCGAACCCGTCGGCAGTGGTGAGGGCGCCGGGTGCGGGCGCCGCCGGGGCCGGCGCCCTCTCGGCGCCGGTCCGGTCGCAGCCGACGAGTACGGCCGCCAGGGTGACCGCCCCCGTGCGCCGGGCGGACTTTCTCTTGGATGACCGCGGTGGGGGCAACCGCATGGGAGGACCTTTCTGATGTCCTGAATCAAGCGGGTCGAGCAAGCGCTTTCTAAAAAAGTAGGCTCTTTGCTATGATCACGTCAATCTGGCGTGCCGGATAAAAGACCAACAAAAGCGACCACTAATGAACATCGAAATGCGGGCCGCCGACTGGCCGCAATGTCGCGTCATCCGGCACCGCCCGCGACCCGCTTCTGCACGCGCTTCGCCTGGGAGCGCGGGTGGCTGCGGACGGCCGAGGTGCCGAACGGTTCCTGGAGACGTCGCGGTATGGCACGACGACCGGGGCGTGCGATGGCGATGATCTGCGGGCGGGCGTTGACCGGCGGTGTGTGCCCGCTCCGTCGGCCGCCGCTCCTGGGCGCCGTCGGGGGGTTGACGACTCGGCCCGCCACTCACCCGAAACGCCTAATGACGGTGCGTGCACGCCTTGTCCCCACTGTGCCTCCTCCCATTTGGAGTTGCGGCCGTACAGGCGACATGAGTCCGTGGAGTCGTGTCCCACCGGATCTCACTCAGGAGGAACCATGGGCACCAACCACCAGGGCCGGTCGGCCGACAAGCTGGGCGTCGTCTTCGCGGTCCGCGTCGTCGAGGGCGGCGAACGGGGCTTCCTGGAGCTGTACGAACAGCTCCGGAAGTCCGTGTCCCGGACGCCCGGTCACATCATCGAACGGCTCGGCGAGCCCGCCGACGACTCCCGTCAGTGGGTGATCACCAGCGAGTGGCAGACGGCTGAGCACTTCTTCGCCTGGCAGCAGAGCGAGGAGCACCGCGAACTCGTCGCGCCGTTGCGGGAGTTCACGGACCAGCGGCAGTCGCTGCGGTACCGGGTGCTCAAGGAGACCCGGGGGGTGTCGTCATGACGCGCACCTCGCAGGGCCCCGTCGCCGTACTCGGCCTCGGCGCGATGGGCGCCGGGCTGGCCCGCCGCCTGCTCGACCAGGGCATACCGGTCCGGGTCTGGAACCGTACCGCCGAGCGGACCGCGCCGCTCGCCGAGGCCGGCGCCCACGTCGCCGCCCACCCGGCCGAGGCGGTCGAGGGAACGACCGCCGCACTCTGCGCCGTGGCCGACGGCGAGGCCCTCGGCACCGTGCTGCGCGGCCCCGACGGCGTACTCTCCGAGGGCCCGTACCCGGGCATCCTGCTGTGCGCCAGCACCGTGGCGCCCGAGGAGGTCGTACAGATCGCCGGGGAGGTGCCCGCCGTCTTGGACATGGGCATGCTCGGCAACCGCGACCACGCCCGCGGCGGGGAGCTGCGGCTGTTCGTCGGCGGCACGGAAGAGGCGTTCGCCGCCGCCCGTCCGCTGCTGGAGACGCTGGGCAAGGAGGTCGTCCATCTGGGCGCACTCGGTTCCGGCATGCGGATGAAACTGCTCCTCAACCTGCTGATGGGCATCGAGGTGCAGGCACTGGCCGAGGCCGCCGAACTGGCGGACGCCTGCGGCCTGGAGCGGGAGCTGGTCCTGAAGACCATCGCGGGCAGCGGCTTCGCCTCCCCGGTCATGGCGTTCAAGTCGCGGCGGCTGGCCGCCGACCGGTTCAACGAGCCGGACTTCCGGCTGCGGCTGATGGCGAAAGACCTCATGCTCGCTACCAAGCAGGCGGCAGCAGCCGGCCTGAGCCTGCCGCTGGCGACCGCCGCGGCGGAGACCCACGCCCGCGCGACCGAGCAAGGGCTGGGCGACCAGGACTGTGCCGCGGTCACCCGCGCACTGAGACCGAAACCGGGAACCGACACGTGATCATCGACATCCACGGGCACCTGTCCCCACCGGAAGCCGCCGAACGCTTCCCCATGCCCCCGAGCCTGACCGACGTCGACGGCATGCTCGCCGCCCGCGCCGAGGCAGGAATCGACCTGACCATCATCGGCAGCCCGGTCGGGGCCGGGGCGATGGCGCGGGTGCCCGGCGTAGACAACTACGCGCAGCCGCGCGACCGGCTGCGCGCGTTCCACGCCTGGATGTCGGGCCTGATCCGCAGGTTCCCGGACCAGCTGCGCGGCTATGTGTACGCCAACCCGTTCGGGGACGACGATCACCTCGACGGCGTACGGGAGACGCTCGCGGACCCCGCCTTCGTCGGTCTGATCACCACGTCCAGCGTGCACGGGGAACTGCTCGGCTCGCGCCGCGCCGACTCCTTCTTCGCGCTGGCCGCGGAGGCCGAGGTGCCGGTCCTGGTCCACGCGCCAGCCGAACCGGTCGGCACGGAACGGGTCGAGCAGAACGGCTTCGTGGAGCAGATCGGCCGCTTCGGCGATGTCACGCTGGGCATGGCCATGATCGCGTTCGCGGGGTGGCTGGACAAGTACCCGGGTCTGCGACTGATCGGCGCGACCGGCGGCGGCGCGCTGGCGCTGCTGCCGGAGCGGTTGCAGACCGCGGCGCGCCCCCGGCACTGGGCCGGGGAGACTGCCCGTGATGATCCCGCTGGTCGTCCTCGCCGTCCCGCCGATCCTGGTGACCACCTACGAGGCCCTGCGTTCCGTCGATCCGTCCCCG
>NZ_JBFAWY010000069.1:0-13138 GCF_040680575.1 Streptomyces sp. NPDC052020 | reverse complement strand
CGCGGCGCCGTCCAGGTCGTCCTCTCCGACCACCACTACTGGGGCGGCCTGCGCAACACCCAGCAGCTCGCCGCGATCTGCCGCGCCTTCGGCGGGCGGTCACGGCGGGCGGAGGGGAGCGGGGGGACGCGGGAGAGCGGTCCGCCGCGAGGCCCCGGCCCGGTGCCCGCGGCGGCCCCGGGGCCGGCGCCGACTGTCAGTGCGGCGTGGCAGGATCGGGGACGTGGCAGAGACAGCATCGAAGAAGACCGACACCACCTCCGGCGGCCGCCCGCGGCTGATGCTCATGGACGGGCACTCGCTGGCCTACCGCGCGTTCTTCGCGCTGCCCGCGGAGAACTTCACCACCGCGACCGGCCAGCCGACCAACGCGATCTACGGTTTCGCGTCGATGCTGGCCAACACGTTGCGTGACGAGGCGCCCACGCACTTCGCGGTGGCGTTCGACGTCTCGCGCAAGACCTGGCGGTCGCAGGAGTTCACCGAGTACAAGGCGAACCGCTCCAAGACCCCGGACGAGTTCAAGGGGCAGGTCGAGCTGATCTGCGAGCTGCTCGACGCGATGCACGTCTCCCGCTTCGCCGTGGAGGGGTACGAGGCCGACGACGTCATCGCCACGCTCGCCACCCAGGCCGAGGCCGAGGGCTTCGAGGTGCTGATCGTCACCGGTGACCGGGACTCCTTCCAGCTGGTCAGCGAGCACACGACGGTGCTGTATCCCACCAAGGGCGTTTCGGAGCTGACCCGGTTCACCCCCGAGAAGGTCGTCGAGAAGTACGGGCTGACCCCGGCCCAGTACCCCGACTTCGCGGCCCTGCGCGGCGACCCCTCGGACAACCTGCCGGGCATTCCGGGCGTCGGCGAGAAGACGGCCGCGAAGTGGATCAACCAGTTCGGCTCGTTCGCGGAACTGGTCGAGCGCGTCGACGAGGTCAAGGGCAAGGCCGGGCAGAACCTGCGCGACCACCTGGAGTCCGTCAAGCTCAACCGCCGCCTCACCGAGCTGGAGCGGCGGGTCGGACTGGACAAGGCGGTCACCGACCTGGCGAGGGCGCCCTACGACCGCAAGGCCGTCGCGATGGTCCTGGACACCCTGGAGATCCGCAACCCCTCGCTGCGGGAGCGGCTCTTCGCCGTCGACCCAGGGGCCGAGGAGGCGGAGTCCACGCCGGTCGTGGCGGACGGCGTGGAGCTGGACGGCACGGTGCTCGGCACCGGTGAGCTGGCCGGCTGGCTCGCTGAGCACGCCAGGCAGGCGCTGGGCGTCGCCACCGTCGACACCTGGGCGCTGGGCACCGGCTCGGTCGCCGAGGTCGCGCTCGCCGCGCCCGACGGGGCCGCCGCCTGGTTCGACCCGTCCCAGCTGGACGAGGACGACGAGACGGCGTTCGCCGGCTGGCTGGCCGACGCCGGCCGGCCCAAGGTCTTCCACGACGCCAAGCGGGCGATGCGGGTCTTCGCCGAGCACGGCTGGAGCGTCGACGGCGTGCGGATGGACACCGCGCTGGCGGCCTATCTGGTCAAGCCGGGCCGCCGCTCCTTCGACCTGGACGCGCTGTCCCTGGAGTACCTGCACCGGGAGCTGGCCCCCGCCGCGGCGGCCGACGGGCAGCTGGCCTTCGGCGCGGACGACGCCGCCCAGGCCGAGGCGCTGATGATCCAGGCCCGTGCCGTCCTCGACCTGGGCGAGGCGTTCGGCGGCCGCCTGGAGGAGGTCGGCGCCGCGGACCTGCTGCGCGACATGGAGCTGCCGACGTCCGCGCTGCTGGCCCGGATGGAGCGGCACGGGATCGCGGCCGACCGCGCCCACCTGGAAGCCATGGAGCAGATGTTCGCGGGCGCCGTGCAGCAGGCGGTGAAGGAAGCGCACGCCGCGGCGGGCCACGAGTTCAACCTGGGCTCGCCCAAGCAGCTCCAGGAGGTCCTCTTCGGCGAGCTCGCCCTGCCCAAGACGAAGAAGACCAAGACCGGCTACACCACGGACGCCGACGCCCTGGCCTGGCTCGCGACGCAGACCGACAACGAACTGCCGGTGATCATGCTCCGCCACCGTGAGCAGGCGAAGCTGCGCGTCACCGTCGAGGGCCTGATCAAGACGATCGCCGCGGACGGCCGTATCCACACCACGTTCAACCAGACGGTCGCGGCGACCGGCCGGCTGTCGTCGACCGACCCCAACCTCCAGAACATCCCGGTCCGCACCGACGAGGGCCGGGCGATCCGCCGCGGCTTCGTGGTCGGCGAGGGCTTCGAGTCCCTGATGACGGCGGACTACAGCCAGATCGAGCTGCGGGTGATGGCCCACCTGTCCGAGGACGCGGGCCTGATCGAGGCGTTCACCTCCGGCGAGGACCTGCACACCACGGCCGCCTCCCAGGTGTTCTCCGTGGAGCCCGCCGCGGTCGACGCCGAGATGCGCCGCAAGATCAAGGCGATGTCGTACGGGCTGGCGTACGGCCTGTCGGCGTTCGGCCTCTCCCAGCAGCTGAACATCGAGGCCGCCGAGGCCCGTGCCCTGATGGACGCCTACTTCCAGCGCTTCGGCGGCGTACGGGACTATCTGCGCCGGGTCGTGGACGAGGCCAGGGCGACGGGCTACACCGAGACCCTCTTCGGCCGCCGCCGCTACCTGCCCGACCTGAACAGCGACAACCGCCAGCGCCGCGAGATGGCCGAGCGGATGGCGCTCAACGCCCCGATCCAGGGCACGGCGGCGGACATCGTCAAGATCGCCATGCTGCACGTGGACCGGGCCCTGCGGGAGGCCGGCCTGAAGTCCCGGACGCTCCTGCAAGTCCACGACGAAATCGTCCTGGAGATCGCCCCCGGCGAGCGCGAGGCGGCCGAGGAGATCGTCCGTCGTGAGATGGCCAGCGCGGTCGACCTCCGCGTTCCCCTGGGTGTGTCCGTGGGCGTGGGCCCGGACTGGGAATCGGCGGCGCATTAGGGCCTCTCGTCTGGGTCACGCCGGGGTCGCGGGGCCCGGCACCCCGCTCCGCCGCGTTGTCGTCGGCCGCCATGGCGGCCTCCTTTGCCCCTGCGGGGCACGGCACCCGCCCCGTGATCCGGCGTGATCCGGACGGAAGTCCCCAGCCGCGGGTGACCGCCGCCGGGGAGCGCCCCGGCGCGGGGGCGGCGGCCCGGCGCCGGAGCGGCCGGCCTCGGGGGCGGCCCGGCGCGGGGGCGGCCCCGGGCGCGTCCGCCAGGACTGACCCGGCGCGGGGCGGGCCGCCTGCCCGTCACTCAGGTGGCCCCCGCGGGAAAGCCCCCGCCCCCGGCGGCCGCGAGGATGCGGGCATGGGTATACGCACGCTCCACCGGACCGCACCCCCGCGGACCGGCGCCGAGGGACCCGCCCGCGTGTCACTCCCCTCGGTCCCGGTCGTCGCGCCGGACGCAAGCACCGCCCGCATCCCCGAGACCTTCGCGCCGGCCCTGCGCCGGGCAGCGGCCGGTCTGTGCCGCGGAATCGCCCGCCGGCGGCCGGCCACCGCCGGACCCGGCGAGACACCCGCCTGGCGTCCGTGGGCCGAGCTGGCCCGCGGCTACCTGGCACTCGCCCTCACCCTGCTGCCGAGGCACCGCCCCGCCCCCGCCTTCACCGTGTTCGTCGCCAGTGCCGCCACCGTCAGCGCACGACCGGACGGCTTGGCTCCGGACCGGCGCCGTCCCGGACGCTCCGGTCCCGGGCCGGACGCCGCACCCTGACGGCCACGGCGTACAGCAGCAGCCCCGGGACGAGCCCCGCGCCAGCCCCGAAGCACACCGCCGGGATCACCTCCCACGGCTTGGCGACCGGACCCCAGTACTCCCACCACCGCGTCGCCCGCCGCACCGCCCCGGCCGCCGCACAGCCGCCGATCACCACCGCGGCCCCCCACCGCTCCCGGGCCGGCAGCGCCGCCACCCCCGGCGCCCCGGTCCGGGACGGCGCCCGCCGCAGCGCCCGGGCGAGGAACACCGCGAGCGCCACCGCCGCCACCGCCGAACCGCCGTACTGGAGGTACCAGTACAGCGGTGAGCCCGCGAACTCCCGCCCCAGCACGGGGAACATCCGCATCCCCCACCGGCCGTGGTGCGTGAACGCGTCCCACCCGATGTGCGTCAGCGCCCCGAGCGCCGCCGAGACGTACCACCACACGGCCGAGGGCAGTCGTACGCGCGTGCGGGGCGCCCCGCACCGCAGCAGCGCGCCGGTCCGGCCCTGCCACGCCCGCGGCAGCAGCGCCACCAGCGGTTCGCGCACCAGCAGCCACAACCCCACCAGGGCCAAGGCGATGAGCGCGTCCACCGTGAACACGCCCGGGACGGAGTGCGTGACGTCCCCGAACTCCATCGCCCCGGACAGCGCACTCGCCGCGTAGTAGGTCATGTCGGGCGAAAAGGAACCCGCCACGAGCATGGCCGGCACCAGCGCTCCCCGTCCGGAGCCGTCGGCGCGCACGGCGGGCAGGACCGCCGCCGCGTGACTGAGCGTGAACGGCAACGGGGCTCCTCAAGGCGGTCGTTGGCCGAACGGCGCCACCCCACGTGGCCAACCGGTGAAAATCGGGCACGAACGGGTGCCCATGCAAAGCAAGTTGTCGTAGGGTCGCCTGCGTCACCGTACCGGTCGAACAGGCGAACATTCACGCACACGGCACTCGGATCCGTTCCGGGGGCAACCCGGGGCGCGCGCCGATCGTCAACAGGGCGAGCACAGCAGACGGAAGAGACGGGCGCCCGGGCGTCCACGGGAGGGTTCACTCTATGGCGGCGCATTTCGGCAGCAGGCTGCGCAAGGGCGCGGCGACCACCGCCGTGGCAGCGGCCGCGGTCGCGGCCCTGTCCGCGTCCCAGGCTCCGGGTGTGACGGTCGACGACCACGGCAGACAGACCGCCGCCGACGCGACGCCCTCGGCGGAGGACGGCGCCGCCGGCGGCGACAGCGCCACCGGCAACTCGCCGTACTACACGGACCTGCCGCCGCTCAACAGCCCGCGCCCCGGCCCGTCGCCGACGGCCGGCACCCCCGTCGTCCAGGGCCCCGCCGAGGCGGGTATCCCGGCCACCGTCCTGGACGCGTACAAGAAGGCCGCGGCGACCCTGCGCGCCGCCAAGCCGGGCTGCAACCTGCCCTGGCAACTGCTGGCCGCCATCGGCAAGGTGGAGTCGGGTCATGCCCGCGGCGGACGGGTCAACGCCGACGGCACCACCCTCAGCCCCATCCTCGGACCGCAGCTCGACGGCAACGGCTTCGCGCTCATCAAGGACACCGACGGCGGCGCGTACGACGGCAACAGCAGCTACGACCAGGCGATCGGCCCCATGCAGTTCATCCCGTCCACCTGGGCGTGGGCCGGACGCGACGGCAACGGGGACGGCACGAAGGACCCCAACAACGTCTACGACGCGGCCCTGGCCGCCGCCCACTACCTGTGCCGCAACGGCTGGGACCTGTCCACGCAGGCCGACCTCGACCGCGCCGTCCTCAGCTACAACAACTCGCGGGACTACCTGAACACCGTCATGAGGTGGCTGGAGTACTACCGCAAGGGCACCCACGAGATCCCGGACGGCACCGGCACCCTGCCCGTGGGCCGCAGCGACTCCGGCGCCGTCCGGACCCGGCCCGCGCCGGCGCCGCAGGACACCCGGACGCCCGACACGCCCCGGGAGTCCCAGAAGCCGACGGCACCGGGCACGACCACGCCGGGCCCCGGCAAGCCCGCCGGGTCCGCCCCGCCCGACACCGGGACCCCGACCCCTCCGCCCGGGACGGGCGCGACGACGCCCCCGCCCTCCGGCACGCCCACCGACACCGTGGACCACCTGGAGAACGCCGGCACCGCGCCGCTTTTTGCCGCCGCCGGCGAGACGTTCGCCGAGCGGATCGGCACCCGGGCCGAGACCGCGGCCGGCAAGGCCGTCGGCAAGGTGCGGATCCGGTACACGATCACCGGAGACACCGACGCCGTCTTCGCCGGCGGCGAGCGCGTCGCCGTGGCCGTCACCGACAGCTCCGGCGTGGCGGTCGCCCCCGCCCTGCGGGCGGGCGAGAAGACCGGCACCTTCACCGTCCGCGCCACCGTCGCCGGCCGCGCGGTCCCCGGCCTCGACTACAAGGCCACCGTCACCGAGCGCGTCGCCGACACTCTCACCCGCACCGGCGCCACCGCGCTGACCTGCACCACCGGCGGCGCGTTCGCGGACAAGGTGGAGGTGAGGGCCGCGTACAGGGGCGCCGCCGCGGCCGGGGTCGCCGTCACCGCCACGCTGATCGAGTCGGCGCGGAACCCGGCCGTGAACGACCGCGGCCCCTACTTCAAGGACGCCGACGGCAAGGCCGTCCGCGCCCTGACGGGCCTGCGGACGGACGCCCGGGGCCTGCTGACGCTGCCCGCGCTGTACGCGGACGACACCGCCGGTACGTTCGTGCTGCGCCTCACCACCGCGGGCGGCGCGACACTCGACGTCGAGCTGACGGTCCGGGCGGCCCAGACGTCCTCGCCCGGCGCGTCGGCGAGCCCCGGCGCGTCGGCGAGCCCCGGCGCGTCGGCGAGCCCCAGCGCGTCGGCGGGCACCGGGGTGTAGGACGCAGGACACCGTACGGCGGCGGAGGTCACCGCCTGAGCCGGGCGCTGGTGTGCCGGGTCGGCTCGGCGGTGGCCGGATCCTCCGGCCACGGATGCCGCGGGTACCGGCCGCGCAGCTCCGCCCGCACCCCCTGGTAGCCGTGCCGCCAGAAGGAGGCCAGGTCGGCGGTGACCGCGGCGGGGCGGCCGGCGGGGGAGAGGAGATGCACCAGCAGCGGCACCCCGGCGATCTCGGGAGACCGCTGGAGCCCGAACATCTCCTGAAGCTTCACCGCCAGCACCGGCTGCCGCGGTTCGGCGTAGTCGATCCGGATCCGGGACCCGCTCGGTACGGTGATCCGCTCCGGCGCGAGCTCGTCCAGCCGCGCGGCCTCCCCGGTCGACCAGGGCAGCAGCCTGGCCAGCGCCTGCCCGGCGTCGATCCGCGTCAGATCCGCGCGCCGCCGGGCCCGCCCGAGTTCCGGCTCCAGCCACTCGTCCACGCGCGCGTGGAGGGCCTCGTCGGAGACGTCCGGCCAGGGCTCACCCAGGCGCAGACGCAGGAAGGCGAGCCGCTGCCGCAGCAGTCGGGCCTCCGGGGACCAGCGCAGCAGCCCGAACCCCTCCCGCCGCAGCCCCTCCAGCAGGGCGTCCCGTACGAGGCCGGGATCGGCGCCGGCCGGCGGCCGCACCGCCAGCTCCACGGCCCCGAGCCGCTCCACCCGCCGGGCCACCACGTCCCCGTCGGCCCAGCGGACCTCTTCCTCCTCGGTGTGCAGGGACGCGGCGGCCAGCCGGGCCGTCTCCTCGTCCACCTCGGCGGCGAGCCGCACGCGCGCGTGCCCCTTGCCCAGCGGCCGGTCCGCGACGGCGACCGCGAGCCAGGGCGCACCCCGCAGCGCCGACCCCTCCCCGAGCTCCACCCGGGTTCCCGAGGCCATCAGATAGGAGCCGCCGTCCTTCCTGGCGACCCGCTCGGGAAAGGCCAGCGCGGCCACCAGCCCGGCCAGACGCCCCTCGTCGGGGGCGCCCGGAGAGCCGCTCCCGGGCCCGGCCCCCTCCCCGGAGACGGCCCCTTGCGCCGATACGGCCCCCAGCCGCCGCACCTCGGCGCGCCACCGCGCCCCATAGGCGTCGCCCGCGCGTCGCGCCGTCCGCAGCGCGGCGACGAGGTCGTCCCCGTACTCCCGGGGCGCCTCCTCGGAGAGCAGCGCCACCACCTCGGCCGCCCCGCGCGAGGCACCCGCGTCCAGCAGGGCCCGCCCCAGCCGCGGATGCACCCCCAGCCGCGCCAGCCGCGCACCGCGCTCGGTCGCGCGCCCGGCGCCGTCCACCGCCCCGACGGCCGTCAGGACCGCGCGCGCCGCCGCCATCGCCCCGGCCGGCGGGGCGTCCAGCAGCGCCAGCCCGGAGGCGTCCGGATCGCCCCAGCAGGCCGCCTGGAGCGCGAACGCCGTCAGGTCGGCCACCTGGATCTCGGGGGTGGGGAAACGCGGCAGACGGGTGTCCTCGGCCTCGGACCAGCACCGGTACACCACCCCCGGGGCCTCGCGCCCGGCCCGCCCGGCCCGCTGCCGGGCCGAGGCCCGCGACGCCCGCACCGTCGTCAGGGCGCTCAGCCCCCGCGCGTGGTCCACCCGCGGCTCGCGCGCCAGACCCGAGTCGACGACCACCCGTACCCCGGGGACCGTCAGCGACGACTCGGCCACCGAGGTCGCCAGCACCACCCGGCGCCGCCGCCCGGGCGCCAGCACCGCGTCCTGCACGGCCGCCGGCGCCCGCCCGTGCACCTGGAGCACCTCGACATCCCCGGACCCGCCCAGATCACCGAGCTGTCCGGCGACCCGGGCGATCTCCCCGGCACCCGGCAGGAAACACAGCACGTCCCCCTCGCGCTCGGCCAGCGCCCGCCGCACCACCGACGCCACGTGCGCCAGCAGCGCCGGGTCCACCCGCATCCCGTGCGGAGGGCTCACCGGCCGCGCCGGCGGCGCCCACACCACCTCCACCGGGTACGAGGCGCCCCGCGCCTCCACCACCGGCGCCCCGCCCAGCAGCCGGGCCCAGCCCTCGGCGTCGGTGGTCGCCGACGCCGCCACCAGGCGCAGCTCCGGCCGCAGCGCCTGCCGTACGTCCCACAGGAACGCCGCCGCCGTGTCCGCGTCCAGATGCCGCTCGTGGCACTCGTCGAGCACCACGACATCCACCCCGGACAGCTCCTGGTCGCGCTGGAGCCGCTGGAGGAGCACACCGGTCGTGACGACCTCCACGCGCGTGTGCCGTCCGACCACGCGCTCCCCGCGCACGGTGTACCCCACCGTGCCACCGGTCCGCTCGCCCAGCAGCCACGCCATCCGGCGGGCCGCCGCCCGCGCCGCGATCCGCCGCGGTTCGGCCACCACCACCCTGCGCGCCGGGCCCCCGCCCAGCAGTCCCGCCAGCGCCGGCGGGACCAGGGTCGTCTTGCCGGTCCCGGGCGGCGCGACGAGGACCGCGGTTCCGTGCCCGTCCAGGGCGCCGTTCAGGGCGGGCAGGGCATCGCGTACGGGCAGGGCGTCCAGGGCGTCGTAACGGATCACGTCCCCCAGTGTCGTACGCCGTCCCCCGCGCGGGGGCGCCGCCGCGGACCGGTGGCACCGGCCCGCCGCGCGCGCCCGCTCAGTCCCGCTCGCACACGAAGACCGCCGTCCCCGGGAGGAGACGGCCGCGCAGCGGCGACCAGCCGCCCCATTCGGAGGTGTTCCAGTCCGGCCACTCCGGCTCCACCAGGTCCACCAGGCGGAAGCCCGACGCCACCACGTCCCGGACCCGGTCCCCGAGCGTCCGGTGGTGCTCGACGTACACCGCCCGGCCGTCCCCGTCCTGCTCGACGTAGGGCGTGCGGTCGAAGTAGGAGGAGGAGACGGACAGGCCCTCGGGCCCGGGCTCGTCGGGGAAGGCCCAGCGGATCGGGTGGGTCACGGAGAACACCAGGCGCCCGCCCGGACGCAGCACCCGGCGCGCCTCGCGCAGGACCAGCCGGGGGTCGGCGACGAAGGGCAGCGCGCCGTACGCCGAGCAGGCCAGGTCGAAGGAGGCGTCCGCGAAGGGCAGCGCGGCCGCGTCGGCACACACCAGAGGGAACGTTCCGCCGATGCGCAGCGCGTGCTGGAGCTGCCGGTGCGAGATGTCCAGGGCGACCGGACGGGCGCCCTGGCCGGCCAGCCAGCGCGAGCACTGGGCGGCGCCGGCGCCGATCTCCAGGACGTCCCGGCCCTTCAGCTCCCCGGGCGGGCCGAGCAGCTCGGCCTCCGCCTCGTCCAGACCCTCGGGGCCCCACACGAAGCGGTCGTCGCCGAGGAAGGTGCCGTGCTCGACCTGGTACTCGTCCGCGTTGCGGTCCCACCAGCCCCGGTTGGCGCGGGCGCTCTCCACGACACCGGCGTCACGGCGGGTGGCCTCCGGCTCGGGCACATCGGGCTCTTGGATGATCGGCTCCTTCGTACTAATCTGCGGCCTCGCTCCGGTCCGGCCGGTCCAGGGGGTGTGTCACGAAGCGGACATCACGCCCCCCGGACGGCCTCGGACGGCACGTTTTCCGCCGGGCTTGCGGAGATCCGCCCCGAGTGCGCGGCTTCGCGCATTGACCCCGCCCGGCTGCCCCCGTATGCTACAAGTTGCGCTGCGGGCCTGCGCGCCTCAGACGGAGCAGGCTGCGCTCGCATCTGTTGTATGTCCCCTCGGTTGTCGAGGCGCCACCGGGCACCCGGTGTCTGGATTGGCGCTTCCTTGGCTGTCCGGCTTCTGCAGAGCGAAACGGGCTCCAGCGTGAGCAGTACCTACGACTTCAATGTCCGTACCGGAGCCCTTTACCACATGACGAGCAGCACCGAGACCACCGCCACCACCCCCCAGGTTGCGGTCAACGACATCGGTAACGAGGAAGCGTTCCTCGCCGCGATCGACGAGACGATCAAGTACTTCAACGACGGCGACATCGTCGACGGCGTCATCGTGAAGGTCGACCGGGACGAGGTCCTGCTCGACATCGGCTACAAGACTGAGGGTGTCATCCCCAGCCGCGAGCTCTCGATCAAGCACGACGTCGACCCGAACGAGGTTGTCGCCGTCGGCGACGAGATCGAGGCCCTGGTCCTCCAGAAGGAGGACAAGGAAGGCCGCCTGATCCTCTCGAAGAAGCGCGCCCAGTACGAGCGTGCCTGGGGCACCATCGAGAAGATCAAGGAAGAGGACGGCATTGTCACCGGTACCGTCATCGAGGTCGTCAAGGGTGGTCTCATCCTCGACATCGGCCTCCGCGGCTTCCTCCCGGCCTCCCTGGTCGAGATGCGTCGGGTCCGCGACCTCCAGCCGTACGTCGGCAAGGAGCTCGAGGCGAAGATCATCGAGCTGGACAAGAACCGCAACAACGTGGTCCTGTCCCGCCGTGCCTGGCTCGAGCAGACCCAGTCCGAGGTCCGCCAGACCTTCCTCACGACCCTCCAGAAGGGTCAGGTCCGTTCCGGCGTCGTGTCCTCGATCGTCAACTTCGGTGCCTTCGTGGACCTGGGTGGCGTCGACGGTCTGGTCCACGTTTCCGAGCTGTCCTGGAAGCACATCGACCACCCGTCCGAGGTCGTCGAGGTCGGCCAGGAGGTCACCGTCGAGGTTCTCGACGTGGACATGGACCGCGAGCGTGTCTCCCTGTCGCTGAAGGCGACCCAGGAAGACCCGTGGCAGCAGTTCGCCCGCACCCACCAGATCGGCCAGGTCGTGCCCGGCAAGGTCACGAAGCTGGTTCCGTTCGGTGCGTTCGTCCGCGTGGACGAGGGCATCGAGGGTCTGGTCCACATCTCCGAGCTGGCCGAGCGCCACGTGGAGATCCCGGAGCAGGTCGTCCAGGTCAACGACGAGATCTTCGTCAAGGTCATCGACATCGACCTCGAGCGCCGTCGCATCAGCCTCTCGCTGAAGCAGGCCAACGAGTCCTTCGGTGCCGACCCGACGGCGGTCGAGTTCGACCCGACCCTGTACGGCATGGCCGCGTCCTACGACGACCAGGGCAACTACATCTACCCCGAGGGCTTCGACCCGGAGACCAACGACTGGCTGCCGGGCTACGAGAAGCAGCGCGAGGAGTGGGAGCGCCAGTACGCCGAGGCGCAGGCCCGCTTCGAGCAGCACCAGGCGCAGGTCATCAAGTCCCGCGAGGCGGACGCCCAGGCCGCTGCCGAGGGTGGCGAGGCCGCCGCTCCGGCCGCGTCCGGCGGTTCGTACTCCTCCGAGGGCGGCGACACCTCCGGTGCGCTGGCGTCGGACGAGGCGCTGGCCGCGCTGCGCGAGAAGCTGGCCGGCGGCCAGAGCTGAGCGCACGCTGAGCAGCTCGTGACCGAGCAGTAGCTCTCTCGGCCCGAGGGCCCGCATCCTTCCCGGATGCGGGCCCTCGGCATGTGCGCCCCTCCGCCGGGCGCCGCGGCGCGCGACCGCGCACGGTCGAGGCGCACGTGAAGAGTGGGTGAAGAACGGCCTGATCATGGGTATGGGCGGGGAATGCCCCTGCCCCGTGCCACGTTGTGCCGTACGAACACGAGGAGGAGCGGTCACTGTGCTTGATCCGCAGGGTTTGTACGCATGGGAGCCGAAGGGCCTGGCCGTGGTCGACATGGCGCTCGCCCAGGAGTCGGCCGGCCTTGTCATGCTCTACCACTTCGACGGATACATCGACGCGGGCGAGACCGGCGACCAGATCGTCGACCGGCTGCTCGACTCGCTGCCCCACCAGGTCGTGGCCCGTTTCGACCACGACCGGCTCGTGGACTACCGGGCCCGCCGTCCGCTGCTGACCTTCAAGCGCGACCGCTGGACCGATTACGAGGACCCCGCCCTGGAGGTGCGGATCGTCCAGGACGCCACCGGAGCGCCCTTCCTGCTGCTGTCGGGCCCCGAGCCGGACGTCGAGTGGGAGCGCTTCGCCGTGGCCGTCCGGCAGATCGTGGAGCGGCTCGGCGTCCGCCTGTCCGTGAACTTCCACGGCATCCCCATGGGCGTCCCCCACACCCGCCCCGTCGGCCTCACCCCGCACGGCAACCGCACCGACCTGGTCCCGGGCCACCGCAGCCCCTTCGAGGAGGCACAGGTTCCCGGCAGCGCCGAGTCCCTCGTCGAGTACCGGCTCATGGAGGCCGGGCACGACGTCCTGGGGGTCGCCGCGCACGTGCCGCACTACATCGCCCGCTCCCCGTACCCGGACGCCGCGCTGACCGTCCTGGAGGCCATCACGGCCGCGACCGGCCTGGTGCTGCCCGGTATCGCGCACGCGCTGCGCACCGAGGCCCACCGCACCCAGACCGAGATCGACCGGCAGATCCGCGAGGGCGACGAGGAGCTCACCGCGCTTGTCCAGGGCCTCGAGCACCAGTACGACGCCGCGGCGGGCGCCGAGACGCGCGGCAACATGCTGGCCGAGCCCGTCGAGATCCCGTCGGCCGACGAGATCGGGCGGGAATTCGAGAAGTTCCTGGCGGAGCGGGAAGGCGACGGCTGATCGGATACCCTGCCGGGTGGCCGGTCTCACCTGATCGCCCCGGCCGGGGCGATCAGGTGAG
>NZ_JBFAWY010000068.1:0-13399 GCF_040680575.1 Streptomyces sp. NPDC052020 | reverse complement strand
CCCTCTCCCGGGGCCGGTGGAGGGCCCGCCCCCCCCCCCGCCCCGGCCGCCCCCCCCCCCCCCCCGCCGCGGCCCGACCCACCCCCCACCCTGGGCGCTACGCGCACCCCCACCGGAGCCGCACAGGCGCCGCAGGCACCAAGGCGCACCCCCACCGACCAGGCGCCGCAGGCACCAAGGCGCACCCCCACCGACCAGGCGCCGCAGGCACGAAGGCGCCCCCCACCCAGCCGGCGCAGCGCTCACGCCGACATGGGCCGCTGCACGGTGATCGACTGCAACAACCCCACCGCTATCCACACGGCGAACATCGACGACCCGCCGTACGACACGAACGGCAGCGGCAGGCCCGTCACCGGCATGATCCCCAGGGTCATGCCGATGTTCTCGAACGCCTGGAAGGCGAACCAGGCGACGATCCCGGCCGCGACGATCGTGCCGTACAGGTCGCTGGTCTCGCGCGCGATGCGGCACGCGCGCCACAGCACCACGCCCAGCAGCAGGATGATGAACCCGGCCCCGACGAACCCCAGCTCCTCACCCGCCACGGTGAAGACGAAGTCCGTCTGCTGCTCGGGCACGAACTGCCCGGTCGTCTGGGAGCCGTGGAACAGCCCGGACCCCGTCAGCCCGCCGGACCCGATCGCGATCCGCGCCTGGTTGGTGTTGTAGCCGACGCCCGCCGGGTCGAGCTCCGGATTCGCGAACGCCGCGAAGCGGTTGATCTGGTACTCGTCGAGGATCCCCAGCTGCCACACGGCGACCGCGCCGACCGCCCCGGCGCCGAGCAGCCCGAAGACCCACCGGTTGGAGGCGCCGGAGGCGAGCAGCACGCCCAGCACGATGATGACCATCACCATGACCGACCCGAGGTCGGGCATGAGCATCACGATCAGCATGGGCACGGTGGCCAGCGCCAGTGCCTGGATCACCGTCCGGTGGTCGGGGTACGGCTTGTCCCCCGCGTCGACCCG
Organism: Streptomyces sp. NPDC052020; assembly: GCF_040680575.1. Taxonomy (NCBI): domain Bacteria; kingdom Bacillati; phylum Actinomycetota; class Actinomycetes; order Kitasatosporales; family Streptomycetaceae; genus Streptomyces; species Streptomyces sp. NPDC052020. The sequence goes on along the minus strand of NZ_JBFAWY010000068.1, from coordinate 12,425 downwards.
CGCCGCCAGGAGCACGGCCATGCCCAGGATGATCGTGATCTTGACGAACTCCGACGGCTGGAGGGAGAACCCGCCGCCGAGCTGGATCCACGAGTGGGCGCCGTTGACCGTCGAGCCGAGCGGCGTGAGCACGAGCAGGATCAGGGTCACGGACGCCCCGTACAGCAGCGGCACCGCCGTCCGCAGTGTCCGGTGCCCCAGCCAGACCGTGGCGATCATCAGGGCGATGCCGATGCCGGTGTTGAGCAGGTGGCGGACGAGGAAGTAGTAGGGGTCGCCCTGGTTGAGCTCGGTGCGGTTGCGGGTCGCCGAGTACACCAGCACCGCGCCGGTCAGGGACAGCGCGATCGCCGACAGCAGTATCGGCCAGTCCAGCCGGCGCGCGACCGAGTCGCGGGCGAACACCCGTGTCCATCCGGCGCGCTCGGGCCCGTACCCGGAGACCTGAAAGCCGTTCGCCCCGGTCATGCCCGCACCCTCCGCGCCGTCCGGTTTCCGCCCCGGCACCCGCCGGTGCCCCCGCGCCGCCCGCGCCGCCGTGTCCGCCGGTTCTCCGCCGCCGGTGTCGCCACGGTCGCCGCGTCGTCCTGCGGCTGCCCGCTGTCCGCCGGCGCGTTCTCGTCCGGACCGGTGGCCTGCTCCCGCTGCACGGGGTCCTCGGCGATCCTCGGCGCGGTGATGGTCCCGTCCGGCTTGATCTTCGGCAGGCTCTTCGCCGGCTCGGGCAGCAGCGCCTTCTCCCGGTCGACGGAACCGTCCTCCTGGACGCCGTACAGCGCGTCGTAGATCTTGCGGACGGCCGGCCCGGAGGCCCCGGAACCCGTACCGCCCTGGGAGATCGTCATGACGATCGCGTAGTCGTCGGTGTAGGTGGCGAACCACGAGGTGGTCTGCTTGCCGTAGACCTCGGCGGTACCGGTCTTGGCGTGCATCGGGATCTCGTCCTGCGGCCAGCCCCCGAACCGCCAGGCGGCCGTACCGCGGGTGGCGACGCCGGCGAGGGCGGCGTCCATCTTGTCGCGCGTGGCGTCGCTTATGGGCAGCCTGCCGTGCGACTCGGGCTGGATCTCGCTGACCTTCTTGCCGTCGGCGCTGACGATGGCCTTGCCGATGCTGGGGGTGTACAGGGTGCCCCCGTTGGAGATGGCCGCGTAGATGGTGGCCATCTGAATCGGCGTCACGAGCGTGTCGCCCTGGCCGATGGAGTAGTTGATCTCGTCACCGGCGCGCATCTTGTTGCCCTCGACGCAGTTCTCGTACGCGATCTTCTCGACGTACGAGCCGTCCTTCTTGCCCGTCTTGCACCAGGCGTCCTTGTTGGCCTCCCAGTACCGCTGCTTCCACTCCCGGTCGGGGACGCGGCCGGAGACCTCGTTGGGCAGGTCGATGCCGGTCTCCTCGCCGAGGCCGAACCGGTGGGCGGCCTTGAAGAAGTGGTCCTTCGGCTTGCCCTTGGGGTTGATGCCGCCGTCCTTCTTCCACTCCTGGTGGGCGAGCCGGTAGTAGACGGTGTCGCAGGACACCTCCAGGGCCCGGCCCAGGTCGATGGCGCCGTAGTTCGCCGACTCGAAGTTCTTGAAGACCTGTCCGCCGACGTTGTACGCGCTGGAGCACTGGTAGCGGCCGTCGAAGTCGTACCCCGCCTCGACGGCCGCGGCGGTGGAGACCACCTTGAAGATGGAGCCGGGGGCCGCCTGACCCTGTATGGCCCGGTTGAGCAGCGGGTAGTTGGAGGTCTTCCCGGTGAGCTTCTTGTAGTCGGCGGAGGAGATGCCGCCGACCCAGGCGTTGGGGTCGTAGGTCGGGTTGGAGGCCATGGCGACGACGCGGCCGGTCCTGGCCTCCATCACCACGACCGCGCCGGAATCGGCCTTGTAGGTGGTGCCGGTGTTGCGGTCGTACTCCTTGCGGGCGGCCTTCATCGCCTCGTTCAGCTCGTACTCGGCGACCCGCTGCACGCGGGCGTCGATGCTGGTGACGAGGTTGGACCCGGGCTGGGCGGCGTCGGATTCCGCCTTGCCGATGACCCGGCCGAGGTTGTCGACCTCGTACCGGGTGACACCGGCCTTGCCGCGAAGCTGCTTGTCGTACTGGCGTTCCAGCCCGGAGCGGCCGACCTGGTCGGAGCGGAGATACGGCGATTCGCTGTCCTGGGCCTGCTTGATCTCCTCGTCCGTCACGGGCGAGAGGTAGCCCAGCACCTGGGCGGTGTTGGCCTCGCCGGGGCTCGGGTAGCGGCGGACGGCCTGCGGCTCGGCGGTGATGCCGGGGAAGTCCTCGGCGCGCTCGCGGATCTGGAGGGCCTGCTTGGGCGTGGCCTCGTCGGTGATGGGGATGGGCTGGTACGGCGAGCCGTTCCAGCACGGCTGCGGCGTCTCGGCGTCGCACAGCCGGACCTTCTCCATGACCTCCTGGGGCCGCATCCCGAGGACGCCGGCGAGCTTGGTGAGGACCGCCTTGCCGTCGTCCTTCATCTTCATCAGGTCGGTGCGGGAGGCGGAGACGACGAGCCGGGTCTCGTTGTCGGCGAGCGGCACCCCGCGCGCGTCCAGGATGGAGCCGCGTACGGCGGGCTGGACGACCTGCTGGACGTGGTTGCCGGAGGCTTCCTTGGCGTACTCGTCGCCCTCGCGGATCTGGAGGTACCACAGCCGGCCCCCGAGGGTGCCGAGGAGGGAGAGGACGAGGACCTGGATGACGACGAGCCGGATCTGGACCCGTGGACTGCGCCCGGTCTCGGGAATGTTGGTCACTGCGGCTGCGTCCCCCTCTCGGTGTGTGTGCGTGTCCTGCCCGGCCGGCCCGGCGGGCCGGTCACCGTCACCGTCGTCACGGCCGCTTGACCCCCTTGATGCGCCCGGCGCGGGCGCCCCGGGCCCGGGCCGCCTTCACCCGCAGGCCGTTGCGCTGGCCGCCGATGCGCAGCCCGGTGCCGCCGGCGACCCAGCCGGAGGAGATGTCAGTGGTCTGGGCGGCGGAATGGGTCTCGGCGAGCGGGTCGTTCTCCGCCCGCCGGGCCAGGCCCATGATCCCGGGGACGACGAAGGGGGCGAGCAGCAGGTCGTACAGGGCTGCCGTGAACAGCAGGCCGGGCAGGCCGACATGGCGGGCGGCGGTGTCGCCGACGAGGGCGCCGACGCCGGCGTACAGCAGGGTGGAGGCGATGGCGGCGGCGGCCACGACGGCCATGGGACCGGCGGCGGACTTCAGCCGGCCGCTCTCGGGCTTGGCGAGTCCGGCGAGGTAGCCGATGACGCACAGCACCAGGGCGTACCGGCCGGCGGCGTGGTCGGCGGGCGGGGCCAGGTCGGCGAGGAGTCCGGCGCCGAAACCGACGAGGGCTCCGCCGACGTGGCCGTACACCAGGGCGAGGCCGAGGACGGTGAGCAGCAGCAGGTCGGGGACGGCGCCGGGCAGGTGCAGCCGGGACAAGACGCTGACCTGGATCACCAGGGCGACGACGACCAGGGGGACGGACAGCAGGATCCGGTTGACGCGCATGGGCATTCGCTCCTACTGCTCGGGCTGCTCGGACGGGAACCCGCCGTCGTCGGGCGCCTGGGCGGACGGGGTCACGGTCACCGTCACGGTCGGCGTGGGGGCCGGCCGGGGCTTGGCCGGGAGCACCGTGTCGCGGGGGTCCTTGCCGGGGGCCTGGACGACGACGCCCACGATGTCGAGCTTGGTGAAGCCGACGTACGGCGTGACGTAGAGGGTGCGGGTCAGGCCGCCGCCGGAGGGGTCGACGCGGGAGACCACGCCGACGGGGACGCCGGGCACGAACGGCTTGTCGGCCTGGGAGCCGAAGGTGACGAGGCGGTCGCCCTTCTTCACCTCGGCCTTGCCGTTGAGGAGTTCGACGCGCAGCGGCCGGTCGCCCTGCCCGGAGGCGAAGCCGAGTTCGTCGCTGCCCTCCAGGCGGGTGCCGACGGTGAAGTCGGGGTCGCTCGCGAGCAGCACGGTGGCGGTGTCCGGGCCCACGGTCGTCACGCGTCCCACCAGGCCGTCGCCGTTGAGGACGGTCATGTCCCGCTCGATGCCGTCGTTGGCGCCGATGTCGATGGTGATGGTCCAGGAGAAGCCCTGGGCCGCTCCCACGGCGATGACCTGGGCGCCCTTGATGCCGTACTGGCCCTTGCCGGCGATCTTCAGCATGCTGTCGAGCTGCTTGAGGCGGCTGCGGCCGCGGTCGTCGCTGCCCAGCTTCGCCTTCAGGGCCGCGTTCTCCTGCTCCAGTTCGGCGAGCCGGTCGTGGCGCCGGCCGGAGTCGCGGATCGCGGCGACCGCGTTGCCGACCGGGTCGACCGCGGCCGACACGCCGTTCTCGATCGGGCCGAAGACGGTGGCCGCGGCATGCCGGGCGCCGTCGACCGGTGAGTCCTCCCCGCCGCGGATGTCCACCGTGATCAGCGCGAACGCGATGGCGATCAGCAGCACCAGGAGCAGCCGGCTCTCTTTCGTGTCCCTCACGTGCGGCGGCCGTGCCTTCCTCGTCGAAATTCGGGAATGGATGGCGAATTCGCTGGTATCGGCGATAGGGGGTGGAGTGATGCCGAAACCGCCGCGCCTCCGGGTGCGGCCCGGGGTCAGGCGGTCTCGTGTTTTCCGTCTCTCGTCTCTATATCAATGATCCGCCGCACGAGAGGGGATCGTCTCGTACGGCGGAACCGGGCGGCGCGTCATCTGCGCGGCTGGGCGTCCAGGACTTGCTGGAGCGCCTCGAACTCCTCGACACACTTGCCGGACCCGAGCGCCACGCTGTCCAGCGGGTCCTCGGCGATGTGGATCGGCATCCCGGTCTCCCGGCGCAGCCGCTCGTCCAGGCCCCGCAGCAGCGCGCCTCCGCCGGTCAGGACGATGCCCCGGTCCATGATGTCGCCGGACAGCTCCGGCGGACACTTGTCGAGCGTGGTCTTGACGGCGTCGACGATGGCGTTGACGGGTTCCTCGATCGCCTTGCGTACTTCGGCGGCGGAGATGACGACGGTCTTCGGCAGCCCGGAGACGAGGTCCCGGCCGCGGATTTCGGTGTGCTCGTCGGTGTCGAGGTCGTACGCCGAACCGATCGTGATCTTGATCTGCTCGGCCGTGCGCTCACCCAGAAGAAGGCTGTACTCCTTCTTCACGTGCTGGATGATCGCGTTGTCCAGCTCGTCGCCCGCCACGCGGATGGACTGGGCGGTGACGATGCCGCCGAGGGAGATGACCGCGACCTCCGTGGTGCCGCCGCCGATGTCGACCACCATGTTGCCCGTGGCCTCGTGGACCGGCAGGCCGGAGCCGATGGCCGCGGCCATGGGCTCTTCGATGATGTGCACCTGTCGGGCGCCGGCCTGGGACGACGCCTCGATGACGGCGCGGCGCTCGACGCCGGTGATACCGGAGGGCACACAGACGACGACCCGCGGACGAGCCAGATACCGCCGCTTGTGGATCTTCAGGATGAAGTAGCGGAGCATCCGCTCGGTGATCTCGAAGTCGGCGATGACGCCGTCCTTCAGCGGACGCACGGCAACGATGTTGCCGGGCGTGCGCCCGATCATCTTCTTCGCTTCGGCACCGACCGCGAGGATGCCACCGGTGTTGGTGTTGATCGCGACGACGGACGGCTCGTTGAGTACGATCCCGCGACCCCTGACGTACACCAGCGTGTTGGCGGTCCCGAGGTCGACAGCCATGTCACGGCCGATGAACGACATTGAGTTCCCCATCAGGATTCGACTGGCCTTCCCAGCAGCTTATGACAGCTTTTCAGGTCGGCGAGGTGGGTGCTGTGACGTGAATGCTTCCATCGTAGACGCGCCTTCACGGACACAGCGCGAGGGTCTCCGCCATTGTCAGCAGATGGCGTATCGCCTCGCTTGTGGAGACGGCCCAACGGAGGCATTCGTTCCCCCGATCGGCACGCATATGCCACAGGGCGGTCGCGGTGGCAGCGACCGCCCAGGTCAGATGGGCCATTTGGCTGACGGAGCGTCAGAAAAAAGGTGATCTTCGAAAAAATCAGACGCGGCCGGGGAAGAAGATCTTCAGCTCGCGCTCGGCGGACTCCTCGGAGTCGGAGGCGTGGATCAGGTTCTCCCGGACGATCACACCGTAGTCCCCCCGGATGGAGCCGGGGGGCGCCGCGATCGGGTCGGTGGGACCGGCCAGCTGCCGGACCCCCTCGATGACCCGCTCACCCTCGACGATCATGGCGACGACCGGTCCGGAGGACATGAAGGCCACCAGCGGCTCGTAGAACGGCTTGCCCTTGTGCTCGCCGTAGTGCTGCTCCAGGGTCTCGGCGTCCAGGGTGCGCAGCTCCAGCGCGGTGATCTGCCAGCCGGCCTTGCGCTCGATACGGCTGATGATCTCGCCGGTCAGGCCACGACGGACGGCGTCGGGCTTGAGGAGGACGAGGGTGCGCTGGGTCACGGCGGGACTCCTTCGAATCACAGGTGTGCGGGGTCACGAGCGTACCCGGCGCCCCCGGGCACCTGTTACGCAGCGTCAGGCACGCGGGGCTCAGGCGGCGTCGGGGGCCGGGGCGTCGGCGGCCCGCGCCGCGAATCTCGCCTTGGCCTCGTCGATCTTCCGCCCGTAGTGCACCGACGCCCACCACAGGGCGGCGAAGACCGCCCCCATGAAGAACATCGTCGGCACGACGAAGCCGGAGGCGATGAGCGCGATCTGCAGGGCCCAGCCGAGCGCGACCCCGCCGGGCCGGGTCACCAGCCCGCACAGCACCAGGCACAGGAACATCGCGATCCCGCTGACCGTCCACACCGCCGCCATGGACAGGTCCGGGTCCTTCATGGCGACCAGTCCGGCGAAGGCGATGACGAAGAACTCGCCGATCAGAGTCGAGGAGCACAGCGTACGCACGGGATGTCAGCCCCTTCCCAGCAGCAGTCGGGCCTCGCCGACGGTGATGACGGAACCGGTGACGAGCACGCCGCCGCCGGCGAACTCGCCCTCCTCCTCGGCCAGGGTGATGGCGGCCTCCAGCGCGTCCGGCAGCCGCGGCTCGACCTGCACCCGCTCCTCGCCGAACACCTCGACCGCGACCGCGGCCAGCGCGTCGGCGTCCATGGCGCGGTGGCTGGAGTTCTGGGTGACGACGACCTCGGCGAAGACCGGCTCGAACGCCTCCAGCAGCCCCCGCACGTCCTTGTCGCCGCTCGCGCCGACGACCCCGATGAGGCGGCTGAACTGGAACGCCTCCCCGATCGCCTCCGCCGTCACCCGCGCGCCCGCCGGATTGTGGGCGGCGTCCAGCACGACGGTCGGCGAGCGGCGGACCACCTCCAGCCGCCCCGGCGAGGAGACGGCGGCGAACGCCTTGCGCACGGTGTCGATGTCCAGCGGCTCGGCGCGCTGCGCGCCCACGCCGAAGAACGCCTCGACGGCGGCGAGCGCCACGGCCGCGTTGTGCGCCTGGTGGGCGCCGTGCAGCGGCAGGTACACCTCGGTGTACTCGCCGCCCAGCCCGCGCAGCGTCAGCAGCTGCCCGCCGACGGCCACCTGCCGGGCCACGACCCCGAACTCCAGGCCCTCGCGCGCCACGGTGGCGTCCACGTCCACGGCCTTCTTCAGCAGCGCCTGCGCCGCGTCCACCGGCTGCTGGGCCAGGATCACGGTGGCGTCCCGCTTGATGATGCCGGCCTTCTCGGCCGCGATCTCGGCGGTGGTCGAGCCGAGCCGGTCGGTGTGGTCCAGGGAGATGGGGGTCACCACGGCCACGTCACCGTCGATGACGTTGGTGGCGTCCCAGCTGCCGCCCATGCCGACCTCGACGACGGCCACGTCGACGGGGGCGTCCGCGAAGGCGGCGTACGCCATTGCGGTGAGCACCTCGAAGAAGGACAGCCGGTACTCCTGCTGCCCGTCGACCATCTCGACGTAGGGCTTGATGTCCTGGTACGTCTCGATGAACCGCTCGGCGGAGACCGGCGCGCCGTCCAGGCTGATCCGCTCGGTGATCGACTGCACATGCGGCGAGGTGTAGCGCCCCGTGCGCAGGTCGAAGGCGCCGAGCAGGGCCTCGATCATGCGGGCGGTGGAGGTCTTGCCGTTGGTCCCCGTGATGTGGATGGACGGGTACGTCCGCTGCGGCTCGCCCAGCACGTCCATCAGCGCGGCGATCCGGCTGACGGACGGCTCCAGCTTGGTCTCGCCCCAGCGGGTGGCGAGCTCCGCCTCGACCTCCCGCAGGGCCTTGTCGACCTCCGGGTCCTCCGGGCGCGCGGGCACGTCGGCCTGCGGCGGACCGCCCTGGGTGCGCAGGGTCCGGCTGCCGGCCTCGATGACCGCGAGGTCCGGGTCGCGGTCGGTCTCGGCCTCGATGATCTCGTCGAAGGAGTCGACCGGATCGGGCTGCTCGCTGCTGTCGTGCGGGGGGAGCTCACTCACGGTGCCCAGTCTACGGAGCGCCGCGGGCAGAGGACGGCGAAGGTCCCCGGAGCCGGTGACTCCGGGGACCTTCGCGCGGACGGATACCGCCGATGCGCCTACGCCTCGGGCAGCCGCTCCAGCTGTGCCTGGATCCGCGCGATGTCCTCGTCCGCCTTGGCGAGCCGGGTGCGGATCTTCTCCACCACGTGGTCGGGCGCCTTGGCGAGGAACGCCTCGTTGCCCAGCTTCGCCGTGGCCTGCGCCTTCTCCTTCTCGGCGGCGGCGAGGTCCTTGGCCAGGCGCTTGCGCTCCGCCGCCACGTCGATCGCGCCGGACAGGTCCAGCGCGACCTCCACGCCCGCGACGGGGAGGGTGGCGGTGGCGGTGAAGGCGTCGCCCTCCGGCTGGAGCCGCAGCAGCTGCCGGATGGCCGGCTCGTGCGGGGCGAGAGCGGTGCCCTCCAGGGCCAGCCGGGCCGGGACCCGCTGACCGGGCTGGAGGCCCTGGTCGGCGCGGAAGCGGCGGACCTCGGTGATGAGCGACTGGAGCGTGGCGATCTCCCGCTCGGCGGCCTCGTCCCGGAAGCCGGAGTCCGCGGGCCAGTCGGCGATCACGAGGGACTCGCCGCCGGTGAGCGTGGTCCACAGCGTCTCGGTGACGAAGGGCACGACCGGGTGCAGCAGCCGCAGGGTGACGTCGAGGACCTCGCCGAGGACGCGCTGGCTGACCTCGGCGGCCTCGCCGCCCGCCTGGAAGGTGGTCTTGGACAGCTCGACGTACCAGTCGAAGACCTCGTCCCACGCGAAGTGGAACAGCGTGTCGGAGAGCTTGGCGAACTGGTAGTCCTCGTAGTAGGCGTCGACCTCGGCGACGACCGAGTTCAGCCGGGACAGGATCCACCGGTCGGTCGGCGACATCGTCGACGCGTCCGGCAGCGGGCCCTGGACCGTCGCGCCGTTCATCAGCGCGAAGCGGGTCGCGTTCCAGATCTTGTTGGCGAAGTTGCGGGAGCCCTGGACCCAGTCCTCGCCGATCGGGACGTCCACGCCCGGGTTGGCGCCGCGCGCGAGGGTGAAGCGGAGCGCGTCGGAGCCGTACTTGTCCATCCAGTCCAGCGGGTTCACCACGTTCCCGAAGGACTTCGACATCTTCTTGCCGTTCTGGTCACGGACCATGCCGTGCAGGGCGATGGTGTGGAACGGCGGAGTGCCGTCCATGGCGTACAGGCCGAACATCATCATCCGGGCGACCCAGAAGAAGAGGATGTCGTAGCCGGTGACCAGGACGGAGTTCGGATAGAACTTCGCGAGGCTCTCGGTCTGCTCGGGCCAGCCCAGCGTGGAGAACGGCCACAGGCCCGACGAGAACCAGGTGTCCAGGACGTCGGCGTCCTGGTGCCAGCCCTCGCCGCCGGGCGGCTCCTCGTCCGGGCCGACGCAGACGACCTCGCCGTTCGGGCCGTACCAGACCGGGATGCGGTGGCCCCACCACAGCTGGCGCGAGATGCACCAGTCGTGGAGGTTGTCGACCCAGTCGAAGTAGCGCTTCTCCATCTCCTGCGGATGGATCTTCACCTTGCCCTCGCGGACGGCGTCGCCGGCGGCCTTGGCGAGCGGGCCGACCTTGACCCACCACTGCATGGACAGGCGCGGCTCGATGGTGGTCTTGCAGCGCGAGCAGTGGCCGACCGAGTGGACGTAGGGGCGCTTCTCGGCGACGATCCGGCCCTCGGCGCGCAGCGCGCCGACGATGGCGGAGCGGGCCTCCAGCCGGTCCAGGCCCTGGAAGGGGCCGTGCGCGGTGATGACCGCGTGCTCGTCCATGACGGCGATCGCGGGCAGGCCGTGGCGCTGGCCGATCTCGAAGTCGTTCGGGTCGTGGGCCGGGGTGACCTTGACCGCGCCCGTGCCGAACTCGGGGTCGACGTGCTCGTCGGCGACGACGGGGATGCGGCGGCCGGTGAGCGGCAGCTCGATCTCGGTGCCGACCAGGTGCCGGTAGCGCTCGTCGCCGGGGTGGACGGCGACGGCGGTGTCACCGAGCATCGTCTCGGCCCGGGTGGTCGCGACGACGATGGAGGCCTCGCCCTCGCCGTAGCGGATGGAGACGAGCTCGCCGTCGTCGTCCTGGTACTCCACCTCGATGTCGGAGATGGCCGTCAGGCAGCGCGGGCACCAGTTGATGATGCGCTCGGCGCGGTAGATCAGCTCGTCGTCGTAGAGCCGCTTGAAGATGGTCTGGACCGCCTGGGACAGACCCTCGTCCATGGTGAACCGCTCACGCGACCAGGCCACGCCGTCACCCAGGCGCCGCATCTGGCCGGAGATCTGCCCGCCGGACTCGGCCTTCCACCGCCAGACCCGCTCGACGAACGCCTCGCGGCCCAGGTCGTGCCGGGACTTGCCCTCCTTGGCCAGCTCCCGCTCGACGACGTTCTGCGTGGCGATGCCGGCGTGGTCCATGCCGGGCTGCCACAGCGTCTCGTAGCCCTGCATCCGCTTGCGGCGGGTGAGGGCGTCGATCAGGGTGTGCTCGAAGGCGTGGCCCAGGTGCAGGCTGCCCGTGACGTTCGGCGGGGGGATGACGACGGTGTACGGCGGCTTGTCGCTCTTGGCGTCCGCCTCGAAGTAGCCCCGTTCCACCCAGCGCTCGTACAGCTTCCCCTCTACCTCGGCCGGCGTGTACTGGGTCGGCAGTTCGGTCGTGGGCGCTTGCTGCGGCTGCTGAGTGTTCTCGGTCACGGGGGTCAGTTTAGAGGTGTCGCGAGCCAGTCCCGAAACGCGATTCGTTGTAACGGCGCGGGCCCCCGGTGCCCCGGACACGTCGTCTCTGCGCCAGGATGTCAGCGACGCACCAGCATCCGGAGGGGAACCCAGTAATGAGCTACGACCAGCCGGGCCCGTACGGCGGGCAGCGGCCTCAGCAGCCCGGACCGTACGGCCGGCCGGGCCCCTACGGCCAGCCGCCGCAGGCCCCCCAGCCCGGCTACGGCCAGCCGCCGCAGGCCCCGCAGCCCGGCTACGGCTACCCTCCGCAGGCCCCTCCCGCCCCGCCGCAGCCCGGCTACGGCTACCCGCAGCAGCCCCCGCAGGGCGTCCCGCCCCAGGCGCCGCCGCCCTACGGCCAGCAGCCCGCACCGTACGGCCAGCAGCCGCCCCAGCAGCCCGCACCGTACGGCCAGCAGCCGCCCCAGCAGCACCCGTACGGCCAGGCCCCCTACGGCATGCCCCAGCCCCCGGCGCCCGGCGGCGGGAAGAAGAAGACGGGCCTGATCATCGGCGCGGTGGCGGTCGTCGCGGCGATCGGCGTCGGCGCGTACGTCGTGCTCGGCCCGGGCGGCGGCGCGGGCGGCGGCGCGGGCGGTGTCGAGGACGACGGGCCGCACAAGCTGGCGACGCCCCAGACGGTGCTCGGCGAGTACAAGCGCTTCTCCAAAGACGGCGCGACGGCCGGGGACGACTCGGCGGCGCTGGGGAAGAGCGGTGTCGAGAACGGCACCACCGTGATCGGCGCGTACTCGACGGCCGACTTCGGCGACTACGACCCGAGCGATCCCTCCGGCGGCTCGGGCGCGTCGGAGTTCGCCACCGCCCGGACGATCACCTTCGCCGGCGCCTACGGCGAGGTCCCGGACCCCGAGGCGGCTCTCGACAAGTTCTTCGCCGACATGAAGAAGTCCTCCGAGGAGAACTCCTCCGGCAGCGCCAGAGCGGAGCTGATCGGCGAGCCGGAGGCCGTGGACCTGGACGGCGCGCTCATGAAGTGCCAGGCGGCCAAGGGCCGGAACCTCCTCACCAAGAAGGTGAAGACCGACTGGTTCTGCGCCTGGGCCGACCACAGCACGCTCGCCATGGTGTCGCCGGGCGACGCCGCCGAGGACGTGACCAAGGACGTGGCGGCGGACCTCACGGCCAAGCTCCGCGCGGAGGTCCGCGTCAATTCCTGACCCCGGCTGCCGTGACACGCCGAGAGGGCCCCGGTCGTCCGACCGGGGCGCACGGCTGGACCAACCCCGGCGACCCGGCGGCCGCGGCCGAACAGGCCCACCG
>NZ_JBFAWY010000067.1:0-14856 GCF_040680575.1 Streptomyces sp. NPDC052020 | reverse complement strand
CAGCAGCGGGTCGAGGTGCGCGCACACCTCGTCCAGGGCCTGCGCGAAGACGGGGTAGGCGGCGGCGAGTCCGGCGCCCATGCCGACGCGCTGGGTCCCCTGGCCGGTGAAGAGGAACGCCAGCCGGCCCTCGGTGACGGTTCCCTGGACGACGCCCGCCGCGTTCCCGCCCGCCGCGATCGCGCGCAGTCCGGCGAGCAGGTCGTCGCGGCCCGGGCCGGCAGCCACCGCACGGCGCTCGAACCGCGCCCGGGTGGTGGCGAGTGCCACGGCCACGTCCAGCGGGTCGGGTGCGTCCTCGCCCTCCAGCAGCTCCACCAGGGCCTGGGCCTGCGCCTTCAGCGCGTCGGCCGTACGGGCGCTCAGTACCAGGGGGCGCGTCGGGCGCGCGGCCTCGGGGCGCGCGGGGAGTTCCTCGGACCGGGGGGCCTCTTCGATGATGACGTGGGCGTTGGTGCCGCTGATGCCGAACGAGGACACGCCCGCGCGCCTGGGCCGCTCGCTCTCCCACGGCCTGGCCTCGGTCAGCAGCTCGACCCGGCCCGCCGACCAGTCGACCTTCTTCGACGGCTCGTCCACGTGCAGGGTCCGCGGGAGCACCCCGTGCCGCATGGCCATGACCATCTTGATGATGCCGGCGACACCCGCGGCGGCCTGGGTGTGGCCCAGGTTCGACTTGACGGAGCCGAGCCACAGGGGGCCGTCCTCGGGCCGGTCCTGGCCGTAGGTGGCCAGCAGGGCCTGCGCCTCGATCGGGTCGCCGAGCACGGTGCCGGTGCCGTGCGCCTCGACGGCGTCCACGTCACCGGGCCGCAGCCCCGCGTCCGCCAGCGCGGCACGGATGACCCGCTGCTGGGAGGGGCCGTTGGGCGCGGTGAGGCTGCTGCTGGCGCCGTCCTGGTTGACGGCCGAGCCGCGGACCACCGCGAGGATCCGGTGGCCGTTGCGCTGGGCGTCCGACAGGCGCTCGACCACCAGCACGCCGACGCCCTCGCCCCAGCCGGTGCCGTCCGCGGCCTCGGCGAAGGCCTTGCAGCGGCCGTCGGCGGCGAGCCCGCGCTGCCTGCTGAACTCGGTGAAGGTGTCGGGCACCGACATGACGGTGACTCCGCCGGCGAGGGCGAGCGAGCACTCGCCGTTCCGCAGCGCCTGGATCGCCCAGTGCAGCGCCACCAGCGACGACGAGCACGCCGTGTCCACCGTCACCGCCGGGCCCTCCAGGCCGAGGGTGTACGAGACACGGCCGGAGACCACGCTGCCGGAGTTGCCGTTGCCTAGGTAGCCGTCCACCTCGTCGGGGATGGTGGTCAGGCGCGAGGCGTAGTCGTGGTACATGACGCCGGCGAAAACGCCGGTGCGGCTGCCGCGCAGGGCGTGCGGGTCGAGCCCGGCCCGCTCCAGGGCCTCCCAGGACGCCTCCAGCAGAAGGCGCTGCTGCGGGTCCATCGCCAGCGCCTCGCGGGGGCCGATGCCGAAGAACTCGGCGTCGAACGCGGTGGCGTCGCGGAGGAAGCCGCCCTCGCGGGCGTACGTCTTTCCCGGCTGGTCGGGATCCGGGTCGTACAACTGCCCGATGTCCCAGCCGCGTTCGGCGGGGAATTCACCGATGCCGTCCCGGCCCGCCGCCAGCAGTCGCCACAGCTCGTCGGGGGACGTGATCCCGCCGGGATAGCGGCAGCTCATGCCGACGATCGCGATGGGTTCATGGTCCCTGCGCTCGGCCTCGCGCAATTGGCGACGCGCTTCCCGAAGGTCAGCCGTCGCTCGCTTGAGGTAGTCGAGAAGCTTTTTCTCGCTTTCCACCCAGGAACCCCCTGAACCCGCTCGGAATGTCCCTCCGAACGCTACGGGGAGCCCGGAGCCGCCGACCACCCATAGACCCCCCTAGCTCCCCCTACCGGTGCCGCGGGTCCGGCTGCCCCTACGGGGACGCGCGGGAGCCGCCGCGGATTGCCCGGGGATGTAACACGGGATTAACAATGGAGCGGTCCCGGCTTCATCATCACGCGCCGCGGACCTCTTTCGGAGGAGACCCGGAACCCGGCCGGCTAAGGGCTCGTAGGGGCTGCTAGGGGTCTGCCCGGCGGCACACGCTGCTATAGCGTTCCCTGCATCCAAACTGCAAAACATCGGCACCGGGCTGGGGGAGCATGTCGTCGACACCGTCTGTTAAGGGAACCGCCCCTTTCGGTGATTACGGGACCTGGTACCGCGTCACCGGCGATCTGCGCTGCGGGCTGCCGCCCGTCGTCGTCCTGCACGGCGGCCCCGGAAGCACGCACGACTACCTGCTGAACATGACGGCGCTCGCGGACGCCGGCTGGCCGGTCGTCCACTACGACCAGTTGGGCAACGGCGGCTCGACCCGGCTCCCGGACCGGGGCACGGATTTCTGGACCGTGGAGCTCTTCCGGAACGAGCTGGAGAACCTGCTCGAGCACCTGGAAATCCGGAACGACTACATCCTGTTCGGGCAGTCCTGGGGCGGGATGCTGGCCGCCTCCCACGCCGGGGACCGCCCGGCGGGGCTGCGGGGCCTGGTGATCGCCAACTCGCCGGCGTCGATGCCGCTGTGGCTCCAGGAGATGAAGGTCCTCAGGGAGCGGCTGCCGGCGGACGTGCAGGCGACGCTGGTGCGGCACGAGGCCGCCGGCACCACGGACACCGAGGAGTACTTCGCGGCCATGCGCGTCTTCTACGACCGGCATGTGTGCCGCGTCCTTCCGTGGCCGCGGGACTACCTGGCCACGTTCATGGAGATCAATGACGATCCGACCGTCTACCACGCCATGAACGGGCCCAATGAATTCCATGTCATCGGCAGCCTGAAGAACTGGTCCGTCGAAGACGTCCTTGCGCGCATCGACGTTCCCACGCTGCTGTTGAGCGGGCGCCACGACGAGGCCACTCCGGCCACCGTGCAACCATACTTCGACGGCATCGCGACGGTCCGCTGGGAAATCTTCGAGAACTCCAGCCACATGCCGCATCTCGAAGAGCCGGAACGATTCTTTCCGGTACTGATCGAATTTCTCCGCGAAATACAGAACGCAGAGAACAAGCACACTCGTTGATCCAGAAGAAGGGGCACGCGGTGACCGTCACACGCGAGGTTCGCGCTTATCCGTTCAGCGAACCGGACCGGCTCGAACTCCACCCGATGTACGCCAAGCTGCGGGCGGAGGAGCCGCTGAGCCGGGTGCAGTTCCCGATCGGTGAACCTGCCTGGCTGGCCACGCGCTACCACGACGTGCGCACGGTGCTCGCCGACCCGCGGTTCAGCCGGGCCATGGCCAGGACGCGCGACCAGCCGCGCACGCACGCCATCGAGAACCTCGACGACGGCCTGGTCGGCATGGACGGGCCGGACCACGCGCGGCTGCGGAAGCTGGTCGCCAAGGCGTTCACGGCCCGCCGGGTGGAGCTGATGCGCTCCGACACCCGGCGGATCGTGGAGGGCCTCGCCGACACCATGGCCGAGCACGGCGGCCCGTTCGAGATGGTCGACGACTTCGCCATCACCGTGCCGGTGACCGTCATCTCGGAGATGCTGGGCGTGCCGGAGGCGGACCGCGCGAAGCTGCGCGGCTGGTCGGAGGCGATGGTGTCCACGACGGCGCTGCCGTACGAGGAGATCGAGAGCAACGCCAACGAGCTGTTCGCCTACATCGGCTCGCTGGTCGCGGAGCGGCGCAGCAACCCCACCGACGACCTGCTCGGCGCGCTGGTGAAGACCCGCGACGAGGACGGCGACCGGCTCAGCGAGCAGGAACTGGTCATGAGCGTGACCGGTGGGCTGCTCATCACCGGCACCGAGACCACCGCCTCGCAGATACCCAACTTCCTCTACGCCCTGCTGACCCATCGCGACCAGTGGGAACTGCTCTGCGAGAACCCGCAGCTGGTGCCGCGGGCGGTCGAGGAGCTGGTGCGCTGGATTCCGCTGAACTACTCGGCGATGTTCGCCCGGTACGCCCTGGAGGACGTGCGGTTCGGCGAGGTGACGGTGAAGAAGGGGGAGCCGGTGCTGGGCGCGGTTGCCTCCGCCAACCGGGACCCCGACATCTTCGAGAACCCCGAGGAGCTGGACCTGACCCGCGAGCACAACCCGCACATCGGCTTCGGTCACGGCCCGCACCACTGCCTGGGCGCGCAGCTCGCCCGGATGGAGCTGCAGAGCGTGCTGAGCGTGCTCATCGAGCGCTTCCCCACCCTGGACTTCGCCGACGGCGCCGACGGCGTCGTGTGGAAGCAGGGAATGCTGGTGCGGGGCGCGAAGAGCCTGCGAGTGGTCTGGTGAGCGGCTGGTCCGTCGCCGTCGACAGGACGGCCTGCAT
Source organism: Streptomyces sp. NPDC052020 (assembly GCF_040680575.1). Lineage (NCBI taxonomy): Bacteria > Bacillati > Actinomycetota > Actinomycetes > Kitasatosporales > Streptomycetaceae > Streptomyces > Streptomyces sp. NPDC052020. Next base: position 10,519 of record NZ_JBFAWY010000067.1, on the reverse strand, counting down.
CGGCGCCTCGGTCTGCGCCAACTACGCCCCGGGCCTCTTCGAGCTGAAGGCGGGCAAGTCCTCGCCGCGGGTGCCGACCACCGAGCCGGACGACGCGGTGCTCGACGCCGCGGAGACCTGCCCGGTGTCCGCCATCACGGTGCGCGACGCCGGCACCGGCGCGCTGCTCGCCCCCGAGGAGTAGGCCATGACCACCGAAGCCCGCACCGGAACCGCGATGATCTTCCCGGGCATGGGGCCGACCCCCTTCTCGGAGGTCGGCAGGTTCATGGTCATCAACCCCTTCGCACGGAAGCTGGTCGCCGAGGCCGACAAGGTGCTGGGGTACTCGCTCGTCGACCGCTACCGGCAGACCGAGGGCGACTACAGCGAGTACGCCCAGGTCGCCTTCATGCTTAACTCCCTGGCGCTGGCGCGGTGGGCGGAGCACACCCTGGGCATCGAGGCCACGCTGTGCGCCGGGCCGAGCTTCGGCGAGAAGCCCGCGGCGGCCTACTGCGGCGCGCTGGACTTCCCCGAAGCCGTCCTGGCCACGGCCCGGTTCGCCCGGCTGCTCGACGACTACTTCAGCACCGAGTTCAAGGACCTGGTCACCCTCTCGTTCGTCCGGGTGACCGAGGAGAGGTTGCGCGAGGTGCTCGCGGAACTCGACGCGCGCGAGGAGACGTACGAGATCTCCAGCTATGTCGACGACGACTTCTTCATGCTGACGCTGCGCGAGCACAACCTCGCCACGCTCGAACCCCGGCTGCGCTCGCTGGGCGGCATGCCGCTGTACTCGATGCGGCCCCCCATGCACTGCTCGCTGTTCGGGGGGCTGCGCGAGCGCGCCGAGGAGGAGGTCTTCGGGGCGCTCGGCTACGCGACGCCGCGTGTGCCGGTCGTCTCGGACCAGGACGGTTCGCTGATCACCACCGGTGAGGGGGTGCGCACCATGCTGCTGGACAGCTGTGTGCTCCCGATGCGGTGGCCCGCCGTCGTCGACGCGCTGCGCGGGGCCGGCGTCGGCACCGTGTGCGTGGCGGGACACGACCGGCTCTTCGGCCGGGTGCCGCGCACGACGGCCAGCTTCGAGGTCGTGCCGGTCACCCCGCGCTTCGCGCTCCAGCCGCGGCCGCGTCCGGCCCGCCCCTGACCACCTCCGCCCCCGCTCACCTCTTCCGAAAGGCAACTCACCATGTGGGACACGAAGTTCGAGGACCTGCTGCGCGGTTTCCTGCCGTTCCTGGGCGCCGACGAACCGCTCGCCGAGGACGCCGGGCTGCGCGACCTGGGGCTCGACTCGCTCGGCATCGTCGAGCTGCTCGCCGCCCTGGAGAACGAGTACGACGTCCGCTTCCGGGACGACGCGCTCGGCAAGGAGACGTTCGAGACCCCCGGCGTGCTGTGGAAGGTGCTGTCCGGACTCCTCACGGAACAGGCCGCCTGAGCCCGCGTCCCCCGGGGCCGGGAGCGACGAGCGGTGGGCATCGAAGGAGGAGCGGTGGACTCAGCCATGGGATTGGCGCTGCACGAGCGCTTTGTGCGCGGAGTCGGCCTCGCGCCGCGGGGTGACGCGGTGCGGGTCGGAACCGAGTCGGTCACCTACGAGCAGGCACACGAGCGGGCACTGGTCTGGGCCGGTGCGCTGCTGCGGGCGGTGCGCAAGCCGCCCGGCACCGTGGCGGTGCTGGCGGCGAAGGGGATCGACGCGTACGTCGGCATCCTCGCCGGTCTGTACGCGGGCGCCACGGTGGTGCCGTTGCAGCCGGGCTTCCCTCCGGCGCGGACGCGGCGCATGCTGCGCTCCGCGCAGGTGTCCGCGGTCATCGCGGACGCCGCGGGCTGGGCGCGGCTGCCCGAGCTGATGGCGCCGGGCCCCGACGGCGAGGCGCCGCTGGACCCGGGTGACGGGCCGCTGCCCGTCCTCGCGCCCGGCTGCCCGTCCGGCACGCGTCCGGGGGTGGAGCGGATCGTGCCCGGGGCCGCGGGCGCCCTCGTCGCACCGCGCCCGGTGCGGGCGGCGGACACGGCGTACGTGCTGTTCACGTCGGGGTCCACGGGCCGGCCCAAGGGGGTGCCGATCAGCCACGGCAGCGCGGCGCACTACTTCCGGCTCCAGGACGAACGGTACGACTTCACCCCGGACGACGTCTTCTCCCAGACGTTCGACCTCAACTTCGACTGCGCCATGTTCGACCTGTTCTGCGCCTGGGGCGCCGGGGCCACCGCCCTGTGGGTGCCGCCCGGCGCGTACCGGGACCTGCCGGCGTTCGCGGCCGAGAACCGGATGACGGTGTGGTTCTCCACGCCCAGCGCGATCCCGCTGGTGCGCCGCCTCGGCGGGCTCGCCCCGGGCTCGCTGCCCGGGCTGCGCTGGAGCTTCTTCGCGGGTGAGGCGCTCACCTGCAAGGACGCGTCGGACTGGCAGACGGCCGCGGCCGGCTCGGCGCTGGAGAACCTGTACGGGCCCACCGAGCTGACGATCACCATCGCCGCGCACCGCTGGGAGGGGCACTCCGCCCGGATCGCGGTCAACGGCGTGGTGCCGATCGGCCACGTCAACGCGGGCCACGACCACCTCCTGCTCGGCGCGGACGGCCGTCCCGCGGCGGACGAGGGCGAACTGTGCGTGACGGGGCCGCAGACGACCCGCGGCTACCTGGACGCCGCGGACGACGCGGGCCGGTTCCTGGAGTACGACGCGCGCACCTGGTACCGCACCGGCGACCGGGTCCGCAGGATCGGCGACAGCGGTGAACTGGCCTACCTGGGGCGGCTCGACTCCCAGGTGCAGATCGCCGGCTGGCGTGTGGAGCTGCCGGAGGTCGACCACGCGCTGCGCGGCTGCCCGGGCGTCACGGAGGCGGTCACGGTCGACGTGGCCGGTGCGTCGGGCACCGAACTCGTCGTGTTCTACACCGGCCGCGAGGTGCCCGCCGCCGCCTTCGCCCGGCAGCTCCGCGAGGTGCTGCCGATGGGCATGACGCCGCGGCACTACTGGCACCTGGACGAGTTCCCGCTCAACTCCAACCGCAAGACCGACCGCGGCGCGTTGCGGGCGCGCGCCGCCGAACGGCTGGGCGCCGCCCGCGGCAGCACCGCCGGCGAGGGCGCCGGCGGCACCAGCGAGACCACCGGCGGCGGCAGCACGCCGACGAACTGACAGGAGACCAGCGTTGGACAGCACCTCCGGCACGACGCACGGGGACCCCGTGCCCGGCCACAGTCATGGCGGCCTGGTCCACCACCTGCTGGACGAGGCGGTGGCGTCCGCGCCGTCCTCGGTGGCGGTCAGCGACGCCGGCGGGCGGTGGAGCTACGCCCGTCTCGACGAGTACAGCCGCGCCTTCGCCGACTGGCTCGCGGCACAGGGCCTCGGCCCGGGTGACCGGCTGGTCGTCCAGCTCCCCACCAACCGGGAACTGACCGCCCTGTTCTACGGGGCGTCCCGGCGCGGGGTCGTGTTCGTGCCGCTCAACCCGAACATGAAGGAGTTCCACCTGCGTTCGGTGCTGGAGAACGCGGAGCCGGCGCTCGTCGTCTGCGCCGAGGGGCGGCAGGGGTCGTTCGAGGGCATCACCGGCGTGCCGGTGCATCCGTTCGGCGGGGTGTGGAGCGAGGTGGAGAAGACCGCCGCGCGGGGTCCGCGCCCCGGCTCGACCGTCGACGTGGCGCCCGACGTGCCGGCGGTCCTCGTCTACACCTCCGGCAGCACCGCGGCGCCGAAGGCGGTGATCTGCCCGCACGCGCAGATCACCTTCGCCACCCGCGCCATGGTCGAGGTGCTCGGCTACCGGCCCGACGACGTGGTGTTCTGCCGCTTCCCGATGTCCTGGGACTACGGCCTGTACAAGGTGCTGATGTGCGCGGTCGGCCGCAGCGAGATCAGGCTCGCCGACGACGAGTCCGATCTGCGGCTGCTGACCGCCATCCGGGACAGCGGGGCGACGATCGTGCCCATCGTGCCGTCGCTCGCCACCATGATCGCCACGTTGACGCGCCGCTTCGAGGGGCCCGCGCCGCGGGTGCGGATGTTCACCAACACCGGTGCCGCGCTGCCCCAGTCGACGATCGACACGCTGCGCGAGGCGTTCCCCGGGGTGCGGGTGGTGCGGCAGTTCGGCCAGACCGAGTGCAAGCGCGTCTCCATCATGCCGCCGGAGGAGGACCGCGAGCGGCCCGACTCGGTCGGTCTGCCGCTGCCCGGCACCCGGGTGCTCATCCTGGGCGAGGACGGGGAGCCGGTGCCCGTGGGCGACTCCGGCGAGATCGTCGTCGTCGGCCCGCACGTCATGCCCGGCTACTGGCGCAACCCCGAGGTGAGCGCCCGCGCCTTCCGCCGCCACGCGCCCACCGGCGAACTGCGCCTGCACACCGGCGACTACGGCCGCCGCGACGAGGACGGCTACCTGTACTTCCAGGGCCGCCGCGACGACATGTTCAAGCGCAAGGGCATCCGCATGAGCACCATCGAGATCGAGTCCGCCGCCATGGACATCCCCGGGGTGCGCCAGGCCGCGGCGCTGCCGCCCACCGAGCGGCACGACCTGGCGCTGTTCGTGGAGTCGGAACTGGCCCCGCCGGTGGTCCTGCGGGAGCTGGCGGCCCGTCTCGAACCCCAGAAGGTGCCCGCGGTCTGCCGCGTGCTCGGCGAGTTCCCCCTGACCCTGCACGGCAAGAGCGAGAAGAAGCAGCTCGCCGAGCTGCTCGACGGGAGCGAGAAGTGACCCGGTACACCGAACTGGCCGCGCGGTACGGCACCCCGCTGTACGTGTACGACCTGGACCGGGTCGCGGCGGCACGGCAGGACCTGCTGGACGCCCTGCCCGAACCCTTCAGCCTCTTCAGCGCCGTCAAGGCCAACCCGCACCCCGAGGTGCTGCGGGTGCTGGCGAGCGGCGACGGGCGCGTGTGCCGCGCCGAGATCAGCTCGGTCGGGGAGCTGGCGGCCGCCCTGGAGGCCGGTTTCGACCCGGCCGGGATGCTGTACACGGGGCCCGGCAAGACCGACGGCGAGCTGCGCGACGCCCTCGCCGCCGGGGTGCGGCTGTTCTCCGTGGAGTCGCCGACGGACCTGGAGCACGTGGGCGCGGCCGCGGTGGCGCTGGGCGTGGAGGCCGACTGCCTGCTGCGGATCAACAGCGCCTCGGCCAGCGCCACCACCAGCATCCGGATGACCGGCAGGCCCTCGCAGTTCGGCATCGACGCGGAGACGCTGGGCGAGGTACTGCCCCGGTTGCGGACGGTGGCCGGCACCCGGCTCGCGGGCGCGCACTTCTTCCCGCTGAGCAACGCCTCGGACGAGGACAGCCTGGTCGGCGAGTTCCGCAACACGCTGGCGGTGGCGGCGCGCCTGGAGAGCGAGCACGGGCTGCCGCTGCGGTTCGTGGACATCGGCGGCGGGTTCGCGGCGCCGTACGCGGTGCCCGGCGAGCGCCCGGTCTACGAGAAGCTGCGCGAGCGTCTGGAGGACGCCCTCGACGAGACGTTCCCGCGGTGGCGGCGGGGCGGGGTGCACTTCGCCTGCGAGTCCGGCCGCTACCTGGTGGGCGACAGCGGGGTGCTGCTGACCCGGGTCGTCAACATCAAGGAGAGCCGCGGCCGTACGTTCGTCATCCTGGACGCCGGGATCAACACCTTCGGCGGCATGTCGGGGCTCGGCCGGCTGCTGCCGGTGGCGGTGCAGCCGGAGGGGCCGGAGCAGGCCGCGCAGATCGCGGACGGCACCGGCCTGAGCGCCGCCCTGGTGGGGCCGCTGTGCACGCCGGGCGATGTGCTCGGGCGGCAGGTGGACCTGCCGGGCCTGCGCGTCGGCGATGTCCTCACCATCCCCAACGCGGGCGCGTACGGGCCCACCGCGAGCCTGCTGATGTTCCTGGGCCGCCCCGCGCCCGTCGAGGTGCTGGTGCGCGGCGGCGAGGTGGTGTCCGCGACCCGCATCGAGCACGGCAGGGCCGAGGTGCCGCCGCTGGACGGCCGGGCCCCGCTCGGTGGGGGGCGGGCATGACGCTTCCCGCGGGATCGGCGTGGGCGGACCAGGAGAGGGGCACCGTGCGCCCCCGGGACGCCGCCGAGGCGACGCGCCGCCGGGAGACCGTCCTGGTGGCCGGCCTGGCGTCCGACGCGCACACCTGGAACCTGGTCTTCCTCCAGCTGCTGATCGAGGAACACGGCTACGACGTGGTCAACCTGGGCCCGTGCGTGCCCGACGACCTGCTGATCCAGGAGTGCCTGGAGCGCGTGCCCGCCATGCTCGTGCTCAGCAGCGTCAACGGGCACGGACACCAGGACGGGCTGCGTCTGATCGGGAAACTGCGCACGGAGGACCGGCTCAGGGCCCTGCCCGCGGTGATCGGCGGCAAGCTCGGCATCACGGGCGGCGAGGACGGCGGGCACGCGGCGGAGCTGGTCGCCGCGGGCTTCGACGGCGTCTTCGAGGACGGCGCGCGGGAGATCGCCGCCTTCCGGCGTTTCATCGGCGGCATACCCCGGAGAGAGCTGTCGTGAGTGATCGCTTCGCCGCGGCACCGCGGGAGGACGCGCCGGCCCCGGCGCGCACCGGCGGGCCCGGCCCCCTGGTGGGGGACTTCGGCGCGTTCGTGCGCCGTTCGGCCCGCGCCGGACGGCTCGTCGTGCAGCCCCGCATGGGCTTCGGCGACCCCGGGGTGATGCGCGAGGGCCTGCTCGCCACCCGGGGCGCGGACGCCACCACCGTGGGCACGCTCACCCTGGACAGTTTCACCAGGGTGGGGGATCTCGCCGCCGTGGAGACCGCGCTGCGCGAGGGCATCGGCATCAACGGCTTCCCCATCGTCAGCCACGGCGTGGACACCACCCGCTCGGTGCTGAGCGGCATCCACGCCGACGACTTCCCCGTCCAGGTGCGGCACGGCTCGGCGGCGCCGTTCGACATCTTCGCCGCCCTGATGCGGGCCGGGCTCAGCGCCACCGAGGGCGGCCCGGTCTCGTACTGCCTGCCGTACGGCCGCACGCCCCTCGACGAGTCGCTGCGGAACTGGGAGCGGAGCACCGCCCTGCTCGCGGAGTCGCGCGCGTGGGGTGCCCGGCCGCATCTGGAGACCTTCGGCGGCTGCATGCTGGGCCAGCTCTGCCCGCCCAGCATGCTGGTCGCCGTCAGCGTCCTCGAAGCGCTGTTCTTCCATTGTCTCGGCATCGGCGACATATCCGTCAGCTATGCCCAGCAGACCAGCGGCGCGCAGGACCGCGAGGCGGTGTTCGCGCTGCGCCGGCTCTGCGCGGAGCTGCTGCCGGACGCGGACTGGCACGTGGTGATCTACGCCTACATGGGGGTCTACCCCACCACGCCCGAGGGCTGCCTCCGGCTGCTCGGGCAGGCCGCCGAGCTGGCGGTGGACACCGGCTCCGAGCGGCTGATCGTGAAGACGGTCGCCGAGTCCCGCCGTATCCCCACGATCGCGGAGAACGTCACCGCGCTCGAACACGCCGGCCGGGTGGCCCGCACCGCCGCGGACGCCGCCTCCCCCGCCGAAGTCCGGCCGGCGCGGGAGGCCGCCCGGGACTCGCAGACGTACGCCGAGGCGCGCGCGCTCGTCGACGCGGTGCTGAACAGCCACTCGGACCTGGGCAGCGCGCTGCTGCTCGCGTTCAAGCGCGGCTACCTGGACATCCCGTACTGCCTGCACCCGGACAACGCCGGCCGCTGCCGCAGCTACATCGACGAGGACGGCTGGCTGCGCTGGGCCGACACCGGGTCGCTGCCCATCGCGGGCCTCGCCGGTGGCCGCAGGACCCGCCCCGTCACCTCCTCCGACCTGCTCGACTCCCTCTCCTACGTGCAGCGCGGCCACGACCGGCCGTTCCTGTACGGGGACCGCCCGCCGTCCTGACGCCCGCCGGGACCGCCCGGCTCCGGCCGGCCGTCTCCGCCGTGTTCCTCGCCCCGGAATCTCTTTTGGAGTGCACCGAATGACCGAGCCCGAGAACGTTCCTTCCGAGTCCGGTGGCGAGCCGGGGAACGCGCCCGAGACGCCACAGTCCGCTCTGGCCGAGCGGCTGACCGGGCTGACCCCGGCCGAGCAGGAGCGCGCGGTCCTGGAGATCGTGCACGAGCAGACCGTCGCCGCGCTGCGCCGGGCCCGCCCCGACACCGGGGACACGGTCGACACCGCGCGCCCGTTCCTGGAGCTGGGCTTCGACTCGCTGTCGTCGGTGGACCTGCACGCCCGTCTCGTCGCGGCCACCGGCGTCGGCCTGCCGATCACCGTGGTCTACGACCACCCCACCCCGGTCCTGCTGAGCCGCTATGTGCGCGGCAGGGCCCTCGGCATCGCGCCCGAGCCGGTCGCCGTCACCATCCCGCGCACGGTGCGCGACGACGACGACCCGATCGCCATCATCGGCATCGGCTGCCACTACCCCGGCGGCGTCGACTCGCCCGAGGCGTTCTGGGAGCTGATGGCCGAGGGCCGCGAAGTGCTCGGCGACTTCCCCACCGACCGCGGCTGGGACGTCCCCGGCATGTTCGACCCCGACCCCGACCAGCCGGGCAAGTCCTACGTCGACAAGGGCGGCTTCCTGGAGCGGGCGACCGAGTTCGACGCCGACTTCTTCAAGATCAGCCCGCGTGAGGCGCTGGCGATGGACCCGCAGCAGCGGCTCGTCCTGGAGACGTCCTGGGAGGCCCTGGAGCGCGCGGGCATCAACCCGGCCTCGCTGCGCGGCAGTCGCACCGGGGTGTTCTTCGGCGCCGAGGTGCACGAGTACGGCACCCGGGTCCACCAGGCCCCCCTGGGCCTGGACGGCTATCTGATGACCGGCAACGCGCCGAGCGTGGCGTCCGGCCGCGTCTCGTACACCCTCGGCCTGGAGGGGCCGGCCGTGACGGTGGACACCGCCTGCTCGGGCTCCATCGTCTCCCTGCACCTGGCGGCCCAGGCGCTGCGCAACGGCGAGTGCTCGCTCGCCCTGGTCGGCGGCGTGGCCGTGATGGGCAGCCCCGGCATGTTCACGGCGTTCAGCAGGCAGCGCGGGCTCGCGGCCGACGGCCGCTGCAAGGCGTTCTCCGAGGCGGCGGACGGCACCGGCTTCGCGGAGGGCGCCGGTGTCTTCGTCATGGAGCGCCTCTCCGACGCCCGGCGCAACGGCCACCGGGTACTCGCGGTGGTGCGCGGCTCCGCCGTCAACCAGGACGGCGCGAGCAACGGCCTCACGGCGCCCAACGGCCCGTCCCAGCAGCGGCTGATCCTTCAGGCGCTGGCCGACGCGGGGCTGCGCCCGGCCGACGTCGACGCGGTCGACGCGCACGGCACCGGCACCAAGCTCGGCGACCCGATCGAGGCGCAGGCCATCCTCGCCACCTACGGGCAGGAGCGCCCCGCCGACCGGCCGCTGTGGCTCGGCTCGGCCAAGTCCAACCTGGGGCACACCCAGGCCGCCGGCGGCGCGGCCAGTGTGATCAAGATGGTGCTCGCCATGCGGCACGGCACGCTGCCCAAGACCCTGCACGTGAACGCCCCGACCCCGCACGTCGACTGGTCGGCGGGCCGGGTGGAACTGCTCACCGAGGCCAGGCCCTGGGACACCCCGGAGGGCAGGCCGCGCCGCGCGGGCGTCTCCGCGTTCGGCATCAGCGGGACCAACGCGCACGTCATCATCGAGGAGCCGCCCGCGGCCGAGGAGCTCCCGGCCCGCCCGGACGCCGAGGCCCCCACGGTACCGCTGGTGCTCAGCGCCCGCACCGAGGAGGCGCTCACGGCGCAGGCGCGCGGCGTGCTGGAGGTGCTGGAGTCCGGTGCCGCCCCGCACCCCCAGGACGTGGCCGTGGCGCTCGCGACCACCAGGGCCGAGCTCGACCACCGCGCGGTGCTCCCGGCCGCCGGCCGCGAGGAGCTGCTCGCGGGGCTGCGTGCCCTGGCCGGGGGAGGCGAGGCCCCGGGGTCCGTCCGGGGCCGGGTGGCGGGCGGCCGGCTGGCGTTCCTGTTCACCGGCCAGGGATCTCAGCGTCTCGGCATGGGCGCCGAACTCGCCGAGGCGTTCCCGGTGTTCGCGCAGGCCCTGGACGAGGTGTGCGGACACCTCGACCTCCAGCTCGACATCCCCCTCAAGGACGTACTCTTCGCGGCGGAGGGCACGGCGGAGGCGGCGCTGCTGGACCGCACCGAGTACGCCCAGCCCGCCCTCTTCGCCGTCGAGGTCGCCCTCTTCCGCCTGGTCGAATCCTGGGGCGTGCACCCCGACGTGCTCGCCGGACACTCCATCGGCGAGATCGGCGCCGCCTGCGCGGCCGGGGTGCTCTCCCTCGCCGACGCGGCGGCACTCGTCGCCGCACGCGGCCGGCTCATGCAGGCCCTGCCGGACGGCGGTGTCATGGCCGCCGTGCAGGCCACCGAGGACGAGGTGCGCGCCCTGCTGGACGGGGTGGACGACGCCGCCGTCGCCGCCGTCAACGGCCCCCGCTCCCACGTGGTCTCGGGCGCCGCCGCCTCGGTGGAGGCGGTCGTGGCGGCGGTGAAGGCACAGGGCGGCAAGACCTCCCGGCTGAAGGTCTCCCACGCCT
>NZ_JBFAWY010000066.1:0-16557 GCF_040680575.1 Streptomyces sp. NPDC052020 | reverse complement strand
GCGGATCGTCGTCGCCGAACTGGCCGAGGCGCTCACCGCCCGCGCCCCCGACGGGCTGGACCCCCAGTTCCGCGCCCTGTTCGCCGGGGCCGGCGCGCAGGGCCGGCCGGTCCGGCAGGCGCGGCGCGGCGGCGCGGACAGGTCCGCGCGGGTTTCCGGGCCGCCCGGCGCTCCCCGGACCGCCCGGAAACCCGCGCGGCCGGGCCGCCCGGCACCGCGCGGACGTCCGCCTCTCGTCGCCCGTGCCGCACGCGTCGTACGTGCCCTACGGCGGATGCCCGCCCCGCGGCTGACCGGGCTGGGCACCGGGGTGTTCTGCGTGGCCGCGATGATCACGCTGGGGTGCCTCGACCGGCTGCTGTTCGGGGCGTCCCTGACGGTGTACGGCGTGCTGTTCCTGCCGGTGTGCGCGCTGACCGGGCTGTGGGCGCGCCCGGGGGACGTACTGACCGCGCCCATCGCGGTGCCGATCGCGTTCGCCGTGGGCCTGGTCGCCGTGGCCGAGAGCGGGGAGGGGGCCGGCGGGCGCCTGGCGGGCCTGGTGACCGCGCTGGCCACGGAGGCGGGGTGGCTGTACGCGGGAACGCTGCTGACCGGGCTCGTCGTGCTGGTCCGCAGGGCCCGCCTGATCCGGCGCCGCGCCGCCCGGAGCCGCCCGTCGGGCTGAGCACCGTCCGGCACCCGCCCGCCGGGGTGAGCGCCGTCCGGCACTCGGCGAGCGCTGTCCGACCGGCGCCGGCGGGTCTCAGCCGGCCGGCCAGGCCCCGGCGGGTCTCAGCCGGCCGGCGCCGTCTCCCCCGCCCCGGCCGCCCGCATCGCCGCCCCCACGATCCCCGCGTTGTTCTGGAGCTGCGCCGGGACGATCTCCGCCTTGACGCCCTCGATGCAGTGCAGGAACTTGCGGGACTTGCGGCTGACGCCACCGCCGATGATGAACAGCTCGGGCGAGAAGAGCATCTCGACGTGGGCGAGGTACCGCTGGACGCGCCGGGCCCACTGCTCCCAGGACAGATCCTGGTCCTCCTTGACCTTGCTGGAGGCGCGCTTCTCCGCGTCGTGGCCGTCGAGCTCCAGGTGGCCCAGCTCGGTGTTGGGGACGAGGACGCCGTCGGTGAAGACGGCGCTGCCGATGCCGGTGCCGAAGGTGAGGACGATGACGGTGCCGCGGCGGTCGCGGCCGGCGCCGAAATGCATCTCGGCGACGCCCGCCGCGTCCGCGTCGTTGACCACCGTCACCGGGAGCCCGCCGAGCCGCTCGCCGAACAGGGCGCGGGCGTCGGTGTCGATCCAGCCGCTGTCGACGTTCGCCGCCGTGCGGACGGTGGCGCCGCCGGTCACCACACCCGGGAAGGTCAGGCCCACCGGCCCCGTCCAGCCGAAGTGGTCGACGACCTGCTTCACGCCGTCGGCCACCCGGTCGGGCGTCGCCGGATGCGGGGTGAGCACCTTGTGGCGCTCCTGGGCCAGGTCCCCTCTGCCGAGGTCCACGGGAGCGCCCTTGATGCCGGAACCGCCGATGTCCACGCCGAAGATCTGCATGGCTCCACGTTACGACGGACCACTGACGGTCACTCCCCGCCGGACGGGGCCGGGCGGGAGCGGGGGCGGATCGCGGCGGCCGTCACCCGGTGCCGGACGCACCGGCGCCGCCCCGCTCGGCCACCAGCGCCGCCGCCTCGTCGCGCAGGTCGCGGCGCAGTTCCTTGGGCAGCGAGAAGGTGATGGACTCCTCGGCGGCCTTGACGATCTCCACGTCCTCGAAACCGCGCCCGGCGAGCCACTCCAGCACCTGCTCGACCAGGACCTCCGGGACCGAGGCGCCGGAGGTGACGCCGACGGTGGAGACGCCCTCCAGCCAGGTCTCGTCGATCTCGTCGGCGAAGTCCACCAGATACGCGGCGCGGGCGCCGGCCTGCTTGGCGACCTCCACGAGCCGCTTGGAGTTGGAGGAGTTTCGGGAGCCGACGACGATCACCAGATCGGCCTCGGCGCCCATCTGCTTCACCGCGAGCTGGCGGTTCTGCGTGGCGTAGCAGATGTCGTCGCTGGGCGGGGAGACGAGCTGGGGGAACTTCTCCTTCAGCGCGTCGACGGTCTCCATGGTCTCGTCGACGGAGAGCGTCGTCTGCGAGAGCCAGACGACCTTGGAGGGGTCGCGGACCTCGACCTTGTCCACGTCGCCGGGGCCGTCGACGAGCTGGATGTGGTCGGGGGCCTCGCCGGAGGTGCCGATGACCTCTTCGTGCCCCTCGTGGCCGATCAGGAGGATGTCGTAGTCCTCGTTGGCGAAGCGGACGGCTTCCTTGTGGACCTTGGTGACCAGGGGGCAGGTCGCGTCGATGGTGGCCAGCCGGCCGCGCTGGGCCTCCTCGTGGACGACGGGGGCCACCCCGTGCGCGGAGAACATCACGATGTTCCCCGGGGGGACCTCCTCCGTCTGTTCGACGAAGATGGCGCCCTTCTTCTCCAGCGTCTGGACGACGTACTTGTTGTGGACGATCTCGTGCCGGACGTAGATCGGGGCCCCGTACTGCTCCAGGGCCTTCTCGACGGCGATCACGGCGCGGTCCACACCCGCGCAGTAGCCCCGGGGGGCGGCGAGCAGGACACGGCGGCCAGGCGAAGCGGTCATGGGAACCATCGTAAGGCCGCGTTCGGGGGGTCAGAGATCGCGTGGCCGTCGCGTTCCCGGGGAGACTGGCCGTGAGCTGGAGTGGCTGGGGCGACCGGTGGGACAGAGGCGACGGACGAGGCACTGCGGAGGCACTGATGTCCGAGAGGTCGGGGACGTCCGGGACCGGCACGGCGGACCGGGACGGCGGTGACGGGCACGACCTGCGGCGCAGCCTCGGCTTCCGGGACCTGGTCGTCTACGGGCTGCTGTTCATCGCGCCGATGGCGCCGGTCGGCGTGTTCGGCACGCTGGACGCCAAGTCGCACGGGGCGGTGGCGCTGGTCTACCTCGTCGCGACCGTCGCGATGGCGTTCACCGCGTTCAGCTACGCCCAGATGGTGCGCGTCGTCCCCCAGGCGGGCTCGGTGTTCGCCTACGCGCGCGCGGGGCTGGGCCGGGGCGCCGGTTTCATCGCCGGCTGGATGGCCGCGCTGGACTACGTCCTGATCCCCGCCGTCGCCTACCTGTTCTCCGGGATCGCCATGAACGAGCTGGTCCCCGGGGTGTCGCGGTGGGTGTGGACGGCACTGGCGGTGGTGATCACGACCCTGCTGAACCTGTGGGGCGTGCGGGCGGCGGCCCGCGTGGGCTTCCTGGTGCTCGCCATGGAGATCGCCGTCCTGCTGGTGTTCGTCGTCGCGGCGCTGGTGGTGCTCGTCCGCGACGGCGCCGAGCGGGGCTGGCTGTCGCCGCTGACCGGGGACGGCTCGCAGGGGGCCTTCGCGCTGTCGGCGGTGATCGGCGCGGTGTCGGTGGCGGTCCTGTCGTACCTGGGCTTCGACGCGATCGCGACGTTCGCGGAGGAGGCCACCGGCGGGTCGCACCGGGTGGCGCGGGCGCTGCTGTTCTGCCTGGCGCTGGCGGGGCTGCTGTTCGTGGCGCAGACGTATCTGGTGGCGCTGCTGGAGCCGGTGCCGTCGGCACGGCTGGCGGCGGAACCGGGGCGGCAGGGGTCGGCGTTCTACGACGCCGTGGAGGCGTCGGTGGGGACGTGGCTGCGGGATCTGGTGGCGGTGAGCAAGGCGATCGGTGCCGCGTTCGCGGCGCTGGCCGGGCAGGCGGCGGCCGGGCGGCTGCTGTTCGCGATGGGGCGCGAGGGGCGGCTGCCGCGGGCACTGGCGCGGACCTCGGCCGGGGTGCCGCGCGTGGCGCTGCTGTGCGCGGCCGTGATCACCCTGGTGGCGGCGGTGTGGGCGGCGCGCCGCGACGACGGCATGGACCATCTGGTGTCGGTGGTCGACATCGGCGCGCTGACCGCGTTCACGCTGCTGCACGCGAGCGTGGTGGGCTGGTTCGCGGTGCGGCGCCGGGGTGGGGCGGTGAGCTGGTGGCGGCATGTGCTGCTGCCCGTGGCGGGCGCGGTGATCACCGTGGCCGTGATCGTGGAGGCGTCCGGGACGGCCCAGGTGGTGGGTGCGGTCTGGCTGGCGGCCGGGCTGGTGGTGCTGGTGGTGCAGGGCCGCAGGCGCGGGCCGGGCCCGGCCGGCGCGGGGTGAGTGTCCGGGCGGGGGGCGTTGTCGGCGCCTGCCGTTACGCTCGGGCGCATGGCTGTGAACACGACTCCCGAGTCCCCCCTGCCCGTCGGTGAGGTGTCACGGCTCATCGGGGGGTGGATCGACCGGCTCGGCGCGGTGTGGGTCGAGGGGCAGATCACGCAGCTGTCGCGGCGGCCGGGCGCGGGCGTGGTGTTCCTGACGCTGCGCGACCCGTCGTACGACATCTCCGTCAGCGTGACCTGCTACCGGCAGGTGTTCGACGCGGTCGCCGACGTGGTGGGCGAGGGCGCCCGGGTGGTCGTGCACGCCAAGCCGGAGTGGTACGCCCCGCGCGGGCAGCTGTCGCTGCGGGCCGCCGAGATCAAGCCGGTGGGGGTCGGCGAGCTGCTGGCCCGCCTGGAGCAGCTGAAGAAGTCGCTCGCGCGGGAGGGCCTGTTCGCGCCGGAGCGCAAGAAGCCGCTGCCGTTCCTGCCCCACCTCGTCGGGCTGGTGTGCGGGCGCGCCTCGGCGGCCGAGCGGGACGTGCTGGAGAACGCGCGCCACCGCTGGCCGGCGGTCCGCTTCGAGGTGCGCAACGTGGCCGTGCAGGGTGTGCACGCGGTGCCGCAGGTCGTGCAGGCCGTGAAGGAGCTGGACGGGATCGACGAGGTCGACGTGATCATCGTCGCGCGCGGCGGGGGCAGCGTGGAGGACCTGCTGCCCTTCTCCGACGAGCAGCTGGTGCGCGCGGTGGCGGCGTGCCGTACGCCGGTGGTGTCGGCGATCGGGCACGAGCCGGACACCCCGCTGCTGGACTACGTGGCCGACGTGCGCGCCTCGACCCCCACCGACGCGGCGAAGAAGGTGGTGCCGGACGTCGGGGAGGAGTACGAGCGCGTACGGCTGCTGCGCGACCGGGCGCGGCGCTGTGTGCGGGCGCTGGTCGAGCGGGAGGAGCGGGGGCTGGCCCACGCGCTCGCGCGGCCCGCGGTCCAGGACCCGCACCGGATGATCGACGAGCGGGCCGAGCAGGTGGCGTCCCTGCTCGGCCGGGGCCGGCGCAGTCTGCGGCACCACCTCGACCGCGCCGACTCCGAGCTGACGCACACGCACGCGCGCGTGGTGGCCCTCTCCCCCGCCGCGACCCTCAAGCGGGGGTACGCGGTGCTCCAGCGGGCCGACGGGCACGCCGTGCGCGACCCGGGCGAGGTGACGGCCGGGGAGACACTGCGCGCGCGGGTCTCCGAGGGTGAGTTCTCCGTACGAGTCGACGCATAAGGTGAGCGGATGACCAGCGAGGTGGATGAGACGGCGGCCCGGACCGAGGCCCTCGGTTACGAGCAGGCCCGGGACGAGCTGATCGAGGTCGTGCGGCGGCTGGAGGCGGGCGGTACGACGCTGGAGGAGTCGCTCGCCCTGTGGGAGCGGGGCGAGGAGCTGGCGAAGATCTGCCGGCGCCGGCTGGACGGCGCCCGGGCGCGGCTGGACGCGGCGCTGGCCGAGGAGGACGCGGCGCGGGCCGGCGAGGGGGACGCGCCCCAGGCCCCGTGACGGGTCACCTCCCGCTGCTGTCCTCGGCCAGCGTGTGGGCGACGAGCGCGTTGGCGTGCCCGTGGCCCAGGCCGTGTTCGGTCTTCAGCCAGGTCACGAGCTCCATGTGCCGGGTGAGCGGGGAGGTGCGGATGAGGTCCTTCCACTCGGCGACGGGACGGCCGTACTTCTTCTCGATGGACGGGAAGTAGGCGGCCGGCCCCTTCACGCTCTTGACGGGGGTCGCGGGCTGCGCGGTGTCGGTCATGCGGGTGGGTCCCTCCGGTGCGGTGTCGTCCGGCGCGTGCGGCCGCGTGCCGTTCTTTACGACCGGTCACGTGCGTTCTTTACGACTCCGTGCGGTGGGCCGGGTGATCGGCCGTCAGGTGTGGCGTGCATCACCACATGGCGTGAGGCGGACCACCACACCCCCCCTTTAATTGAACGTTGAACTTCCCTGGCGTAAGGTCGAGCACGCAACCCGGTCCGTACCGAAAGAAAGCCACGTATGTCTCTCGTTCTCGACCCCGCCGCCCAGGACCTGCTGTTCCGCGAGGCCCGCACCGCGAACACCTTCACCGACGAGCCGGTGACCGACGAGCAGGTGCAGGCGATCTACGACCTGGTCAAGTACGGTCCGACCGCCTTCAACCAGTCTCCGCTGCGCATCACGCTGGTCCGCTCCCCCGAGGCCCGTGAGCGCCTGGTGCGGCACATGGCCGAGGGCAACCAGCCCAAGACGGCCGCCGCCCCGCTGGTCGCGATCCTGTCGGCGGACAACGAGTTCCACGAGGAGCTGCCCGCGCTCTTCCCGCACTTCCCGCAGGCCAAGGACGCCTTCTTCGCCGAGCGCCCGGTGCGCGAGAACGCCGCCGCGCTCAACGCCGCGCTCCAGGCCGCGTACTTCATCGTCGGCGTCCGCGCCGCCGGTCTGGCCGCCGGCCCGATGACCGGCTTCGACTACGAGGGCGTCCGCAAGGAGTTCCTGGACGACGACCACACCCCGCTGATGATCGTCAACATCGGCAAGCCGGGCCCGGACGCCTGGTACCCGCGCTCCCCGCGCCTGGCGTACGACCAGGTCGTCACCACCGTCTGAGCCCCGCCCGGACATGAGGAAGGCCCCCGGCACACACCGCCGGGGGCCTTCCTCATGTCCGCGTGTCCGCGTTCACTCCATCTTCAGGGCCGCCGCCATCTTCGTGAGCTGGCCGAACGACCCGGTGCCGGCCACGACGGTCGTCGCCCGCCCGGCGCTCTCGCCGCCGGCCTCCCCGGCCGCCCCGGTGTCCTTCAGCACCAGCGCGTCGTACCGGCCGCCCGTGTACCGGACCCACGTCCGGCCGCCGATCTCCTGGGTGATCTCGGTCTCCCGCGCGCCCTGGCTCGCCTCGTCGATGAACCGGGAGGGCTTCTCCGTGGACTGCCCGACGGCCACGTACTCGCCGTCGGGGGTGTGGTAGCCCAGGTGCCAGCGCTCGAAGTCGTCACCGCGGAAGCGGACCGAGGTCGGCTTCCACGCCTCGGGCAGCCCCTCGGGCGCGGCGACCGGGTAGGACGCGGCGCGGCGCGCGGTGAGCAGCTCGACCCGGTAGTCGACCCTCTTGATGTCGGGTTCGGCGTCGTCGTCGTGCGGGATGAAGAGCCACATGACGCCGCCCACGAGCACGATGACGGCCAGGGAGAGGATCATGTCCCGCGCCGTCTTCTGCTTGCCGTTCGTACCTGCCACGCCCCCTATGGTCGCAGGTGCCCGACGCGCTCATCCGTGGGGTCCCCTGCTCATTTTGTATGCCTAACGATAGAGTCATGGCCAACACCCTCATCCGGCCGTCGTCGTATCAGAAAGGTGCGCTCCGATGACCGAGCATCATCATCTGCCGTCCGAGCTGGACGTCCCCTCCGAGGCCCCCGACCGCAACCTCGCCATGGAACTCGTCCGCGTGACGGAGGCCGCGGCGATGGCCGCCGGCCGCTGGGTCGGGCGGGGCGACAAGAACGGCGCCGACGGTGCCGCGGTGCGCGCCATGCGGACCCTCGTCCACACCGTGTCGATGAACGGCGTCGTGGTCATCGGCGAGGGCGAGAAGGACGAGGCCCCGATGCTCTTCAACGGGGAGCACGTCGGCGACGGGACCGGTCCCGAGTGCGACATCGCGGTGGACCCGATCGACGGCACCACGCTGACCGCCAAGGGCATGCCGAACGCGATCGCGGTGCTGGCCGCCGCCGAGCGCGGCTCGATGTTCGACCCGTCCGCCGTCTTCTACATGGACAAGCTGGTCACCGGGCCGGAGGCCGCCGACTTCGTCGACATCGACGCGCCGGTGGCGGTGAACATCCGCCGCGTCGCCAAGGCCAAGCGGTCCACGCCCGAGGACGTCACGGTCTGCATCCTGGACCGGCCGCGCCACCAGGAGCTGATCGACGAGGTCCGGCAGACCGGCGCCCGCATCAAGCTGATCTCCGACGGCGATGTCGCCGGCTCCATCCTGGCGCTGCGCGAGGGCACCGGCATCGACCTGCTGCTCGGCATCGGCGGCACCCCCGAGGGCATCATCTCGGCCTGCGCCGTGAAGTGCCTGGGCGGCACCATCCAGGGCAAGCTGTGGCCGAAGGACGACGAGGAGCGGCAGCGCGCGATCGACGCCGGGCACGACCTGGACCGCGTGCTGACCACCGACGACCTGGTCGCCGGCGACAACGTCTTCTTCGCCGCGACCGGCATCACCGACGGCGAGCTGCTGCGCGGCGTGCGCTACCGCTCCGAGACCGCCACGACGTCCTCGATCGTCATGCGCTCCAAGTCCGGCACGGTCCGCCGGATCGACTCCGAGCACCGGCTGAGCAAGCTGCGCGCGTACAGCGCGATCGACTTCGACCGGGCGAAGTAGCCCCGGGAGCCGGACCTCCGGGCAGCCGAGGGGCGCCCCTCTGTGCGGAGAGGGCGCCCCTTTCCCCTGCGTCGGGCTAACCCGCCGCGGCTATGCGCCCCGTCGCGCGTGCCGTCTTCTTCAGTTCCAGCTCGCGGCGCCGGCGCCGGGCCAGGACCACACGGCGCTCGGCGGCGGTGAGGCCGCCCCAGACGCCGTACGGCTCGGGCTGGAGCAGCGCGTGCTCGCGGCACTCGACCATGACCGGGCAGCGTGCGCAGACGCGTTTGGCCGCCTCCTCGCGGGAGAGCCGGGCAGCCGTGGGTTCCTTGGAGGGGGCGAAGAACAGGCCGGCCTCGTCCCGCCGGCACACCGCCTCGGTGTGCCACGGTGCGTCGTGGTCCCTGTCCCGCACGGGCACCCGCTGGGCCGGAACGGCAGCTGCATGCAGGGACGAATGCGGCGGTTGCAGCACGGTCTACTCCTGACGACGGCTTCGCGTGCGAGAGACGATGCAGCAAGGCCTACCCGCTGTACGCGCGCCTATGCACTGAGTTCCCAACCGCCGGTCGGCGCGGCACCGGCCCGCGCCCGCGCGGGCCCGCCGGGCCGCCGCGGGGCCGGCGGATTCACAACCGTCAATGATCCAGGTGTCTGCGCAGGCTCCGGTCGACCTTGCGGTGGACGCGGTCGAGGATGTCCGCGACGATCTTGCCCCGTTTGGGCCGCGCCTCGACGCTGCCCAGCACGGCCCAGCCGTCGATGTAGACGACGGGGGCCCCGGCGTCGGCCGAGTCGAGGGTGTCCACCTCGAAGCTGCCCAGGACGCCGCCGCCCGTGCCGCGCAGCGACACGTTCTGCGGGACGCGGATCTCGACGCTGCCGAAGACCGAGAACGCCTTGACGACCACCTGCTGGTACTCGAAGATCGCCTCGCTGAGGTCGATCTCGACGCTGCCGAAGACCGCCCAGGCGTGGATCCGGCGGCCGGGCCGCCAGCGGCCCTTGCGGACGGCGCCGCTGAAGACCGCGACCACGTTCTCGTCGGGGTCGGCGGGGATGACGCCGTCCTCCGGGCGGCGGGGGGCGGACGCGTAGACCGAGGCGGCCCGGACCTCGTGCGCGGCCGGCAGGTCCCGTACGAACACGTCCAGCTCGCCGACGGTCTTGGCGGCCAGCACCCCCTCGACGCGCTCGGCGTGCTCCTCCGCGGTCAGCCGGCCCTCGGCCAGGGCCTCGCGCAGCATGTCGGCGACGCGGTCGCGGTCGGCGTCCGAGGCGCGCAGTTCGGAGACGGGCGGGGGCGGGTCCTGCCGCGGCGCGTGCTTGTGAAGGTCCACGAGCGGCAGCCTACCGAAACGCGATAGATCGCGACTAGGGGTACGGAGCGCCGGGAGGGGTCGAACTGAGCGTTACCTCACAGACCCGCCGCCGACGGCAGGTTCTACGCTGGTGGGCGCTGCCAATGGAGGTCAGCCGCAGTCCGTCGAGTGAGGAATGGGCGAGATGCCTGAGTTCGCGTACACCGATCTGCTCCCCCAAGGAGAGGACACCACCCCGTACCGGCTGGTGACCTCCGAGGGTGTCTCCACGGTCGAGGGGCCGGACGGGCGGACGTTCCTGAAGGTGGAGCCGGAGGCGCTGCGCAAGCTGGCCGAGGAGGCCATCCACGACATCCAGCACTACCTGCGGCCGGCGCACCTGGCGCAGCTGCGCCGGATCATCGACGACCCCGAGGCGTCGGGCAACGACAAGTTCGTGGCGCTGGACCTGCTGAAGAACGCCAACATCGCGGCGGCGGGCGTGCTCCCCATGTGCCAGGACACCGGCACGGCGATCGTGATGGGCAAGCGCGGGCAGAACGTGCTGACGGCGGGCCGTGACGAGGAGGCCCTCTCGCGCGGCATCTACGACGCCTACACCAAGCTCAACCTGCGCTACTCGCAGATGGCGCCGCTGACCATGTGGGAGGAGAAGAACACCGGCTCCAACCTCCCCGCCCAGATCGAGCTCTACGCGACCGACGGGGACGCCTACAAGTTCCTGTTCATGGCCAAGGGCGGCGGCAGCGCGAACAAGTCGTTCCTCTACCAGGAGACCAAGGCGGTCCTGAACGAGACCTCCATGATGAAGTTCCTGGAGGAGAAGATCCGCTCGCTCGGCACGGCCGCCTGCCCGCCGTACCACCTGGCGATCGTCGTCGGCGGCACCAGCGCCGAGTACGCGCTGAAGACCGCGAAGTACGCCTCCGCGCACTACCTGGACAACATGCCCACCGAGGGCTCCCCGCTCGGCCACGGCTTCCGGGACAAGGAGCTGGAGGAGAAGGTCTTCGAGCTCACCCAGAAGATCGGCATCGGCGCGCAGTTCGGCGGCAAGTACTTCTGCCACGACGTCCGCGTGATCCGCCTGCCGCGGCACGGCGCCTCCTGCCCGGTGGCCCTCGCGGTCTCCTGCTCCGCCGACCGCCAGGCCGTCGCCAAGATCACCCCCGAGGGCGTCTTCCTGGAGCGGCTGGAGACGGACCCGGCGCGCTTCCTGCCGGACACCACCGACGCCCAGCTCGACGAGGGCGACGTGGTGAGGATCGACCTGAACCAGCCGATGGAGCGGATCCTCGCCGAGCTGACCAAGTACCCGGTCAAGACGCGGCTGTCGCTGACCGGCCCGCTGGTGGTGGCCCGCGACATCGCGCACGCCAAGATCAAGGAGCGGCTGGACGCGGGCGAGGGGATGCCGCAGTACCTGAAGGACCACCCGGTGTACTACGCGGGCCCCGCCAAGACGCCCGAGGGCTACGCGTCGGGCTCCTTCGGCCCGACGACGGCCGGGCGCATGGACTCCTACGTGGAGCGGTTCCAGGCCGCGGGCGGGTCCAAGGTGATGCTGGCCAAGGGCAACCGCAGCAAGCAGGTCACGGACGCGTGCGCCGCGCACGGCGGCTTCTACCTGGGCTCCATCGGCGGTCCCGCCGCCCGCCTGGCGCAGGACTGCATCAAGAAGGTCGAGGTCCTGGAGTACGAGGAGCTCGGCATGGAGGCCGTCTGGAAGATCGAGGTCGAGGACTTCCCCGCCTTCATCGTCGTCGACGACAAGGGCAACGACTTCTTCCAGGACCCGGCGCCCGCGCCGACCTTCACCTCCATTCCGGTGCGGGGCCCCGGCCTCGGCTGACGGACGCGGTGACGGTTCGCCTCCACGGGGAACAGTGCTCCCGTCGCGGACGCTGTGAGACGTGGAGGTGATCGTCGATGACCGACGAGGGACAGGACAGGACCGGCCCGGGCGAGTACCGCATCGAGCACGATTCGATGGGCGAGGTGCGGGTCCCGGCCCACGCCAAGTGGCGGGCCCAGACCCAGCGGGCGGTGGAGAACTTCCCCGTCTCCGGGCAGCGCATCGAGCGCGCCCACATCGAGGCGCTGGCGCGGATCAAGCAGGCGGCGGCCAAGGTCAACGCCGAGCTGGGCGTCCTGGACGAGGAGATCGCCGGGGCGATCCAGGAGGCCGCCGGCGAGGTGGCCGCCGGGCGGTGGGACGACCACTTCCCCGTCGACGTGTTCCAGACCGGCTCCGGAACCTCGTCCAACATGAACGCCAACGAGGTCATCGCCACCCTCGCCAGTGAGCGCCTGGGCCGTGACGTGCATCCCAACGACCACGTCAACGCCTCGCAGTCGTCCAACGACGTCTTCCCCTCCTCGATCCACATCGCGGCCACCGCCGCCGTCACCCGGGACCTGATCCCGGCTCTCGAGCACCTGGCGGCGGCGCTGGAGCGCAAGGCGGAGGAGTTCGCCGACGTGGTGAAGGCCGGGCGGACCCATCTGATGGACGCCACGCCCGTGACGCTGGGGCAGGAGTTCGGCGGCTACGCCGCCCAGGTCCGGTACGGGATCGAACGGCTGAACGCCTCCCTGCCCCGGCTCGCCGAGCTTCCGCTGGGCGGGACCGCGGTCGGCACCGGCATCAACACCCCGCCCGGTTTCTCCGCCGCCGTGATCGCGGAGGTGGCCCGCGCGACGGGGCTGCCGCTCACCGAGGCGCGCGACCACTTCGAGGCGCAGGGCGCGCGGGACGGGATCGTCGAGACCAGCGGGCAGCTGCGGACGATCGCCGTCGGGCTGACGAAGATCGCCAACGATCTGCGCTGGATGTCCTCCGGGCCCCGCACCGGCCTCGCGGAGATCACACTGCCCGATCTCCAGCCCGGTTCGTCGATCATGCCGGGGAAGGTGAATCCGGTCATCCCCGAGGCGGTGCTCATGGTCTGCGCCCAGGTGATCGGCAACGACGCCACCGTGGCCACCGCCGGGGCGGCCGGCAACTTCGAGCTCAACGTGATGCTGCCGGTCATCGCCAAGAACGTGCTGGAGTCGGTCCGGCTGCTCGCCAACGTCTCGCGGCTGCTGGCCGACCGGACCGTCGACGGCGTCGTGGCGCAGCGCGACCGCGCGCGCGAGTACGCCGAGTCGTCGCCGTCCGTCGTCACCCCGCTCAACCGCTACATCGGGTACGAGGAGGCCGCCAAGGTCGCCAAGAGGGCGCTGGCGGAACGGAAGACGATCCGTCAGGCCGTGCTGGAGGGGGGCTATGTGGAGCGCGGGGACCTGACGGAGGAGCAGCTGGACGAGGCGCTGGACGTCCTGCGGATGACCCGTCCCTGACCGGCTCACTGACCGGCCGGGCGCCCCCGGACACGGCCCGCACCCGGGCGCACGGGCCGCTCCCCGGCCGGGCCGCTGGGCGCCCCCGCTCCGGCGGGCGAACCGTGACGCGCGCCGCAGCGTCGTATGCAGCGGGCACCTAATATCTGGCCATGACGGACGGTGAATCGGTGACGGCAGCGGCGCGAGCGGGCGGGACGGCTTTCTGGAAGCCCGGCAGCCAGATCCTGTGGCGGTACCGGGAGAACGGCGGCACGCGGATACACATCGCCCGCCCCGTGACCGTCGTACGGGACGACGCCGAGGTGCTCGCCGTGTGGATGGCGCCGGGCACCGAGTGCGTCAAGCCCGCCCTCGCCGACGGCACCCCGGTCCACCAGGAGCCGTTGGCGTCGCGCTACACCAAGCCCCGGACCGTGCGGCGCGACCGGTGGTTCGGCACCGGTGTGCTGAAGCTGGCGCGGCCGGGCGAGCCCTGGTCGGTGTGGCTGTTCTGGGAGCCGGGCTGGCGGTTCAAGAACTGGTACGTGAACCTGGAGGAGCCGCTCGCCCGCTGGTCGGGCGGCGTGGACTCGGAGGACCATTTCCTGGACATCTCCGTGCAGCCGGACGGACGTTGGCACTGGCGGGACGAGGACGAGTTCGCACAGGCCCAGCGGGACGGGCTGATGGACGCCCGGCTCGCCGAGCGGGTGCGCCGGGCGGGACGGTCCGCCGTGGAGGTGATCCGGGCCTGGGGCCCGCCGTTCCGCGACGGCTGGCAGGACTGGCGCCCGGACCCCTCCTGGCCGGTACCGTCGTTGCCGGAGGACTGGGACCGTACGCCCGCGCACGTGTCCTCATGAGACCCTTGCTGCGCCCCCGGGCAAGAAACGTAGGATCGTCCTCCGCAAGGGGAGCGCGGCGGCAACGAGCGGAGCGCACGCCGGGCTTGACCGATCGTCACCGAGGGGCGGCAGGACGTGAGCGAGAGGTACGAGGGCACCGCCGGCACGGGCCGCAGCCGGCCGGCCGGTCGCATGGCAACAGCCTCTGACCACACGGAAATTCCGTTCCTGGGGCACGTGAACCGGGTATCGGGACTTCTGCGGGACGAACTGCGCGTGCGGCGCGCAGCCCCGGACGGATGGATTCGACACGCGTGACGGAGCACCCGACCTCCTTCGAACGCCCCACGGCGGGCGTCGACCCCGCGGATCCCCGCGGGGCACTGCTGCGTGCCCCCGCGCCGGCGCACACGCCCGGCGCCGCGGCCTTACCGGCGCCGGGCGCCGAGGGGCGGGCCGGAGAGACCCCGGCCGGGCCGACGACGGGCCCGGACGGCGCCTTCGAGCATTCCCAGCCGCCCGCCGGGCAGGCCGCCGAGCCCGACACGCACCGGCCGCGCCCCGTGCCCGAGACCATCCCGGCCCAGCCGGGCGGTGAGACGGCCCCGGCGGGGCCGGAGCGGCGCACCGGGCAGATCCCGGCGCCGGGCCGGCCCACGCCGATGCGCCGGGACGGGGACCGGCTGCGGTTCGTGGGGGCCGCGACCCGGCGGATCGCCCGCGGCATGGACCTCGACGAGATCGTGATGGGGCTGTGCCGGGCCACCGTGCCCACGTTCGCCGACGCGATCCTCGTCTATCTGCGCGAGCCGCTGCCGGTCGGTGACGAGCGGCCGTCCGGCCCGCTGGTGCTGCGGCTGCGCCGCACCGACCGGATACCGGCGGACCGCGACACCGAGGGCGGGTTCATGCCGGCGGTCCAGCCGGAGCCGTCCGAGCTGGACTCGGTCGGCTCCGAGCTGTGCGAGGTGCGGCCCGGCAGCGCGCTCGCGGAGGTGCTGCGAGGGGTCCGGCCGGTGTTCACCGACGCGCCCGCCGCCCGCGCCGCCCTTCCCGAACTGCTCGGAGAGGGCGGCGAGTTCGCCATACCCGGCGGGCAGCGCGCCATCCTCGCGCCGCTGCGGGGGCGGCGCCGGGTCATCGGGGCGGCGCTGTTCCTGCGCGGCCCGGAGCGCATCGCGTTCGAGACCGACGACCTGCTGGTGGCGGCCCAGCTCGCCACGCACAGCGCCCTCGGCATCGACAAGGCGGTGCTCTACGGCCGCGAGGCGTACATCGCCGACGAATTGCAGCGCACCATGCTGCCGGAGAACCTGCCGCGCTGCACCGGCGTGCGGCTAGCCTCCCGCTATCTGCCGGCCGCGGAGACCGCGCGGGTGGGCGGCGACTGGTACGACGCCATCCCGCTGCCCGGCAGCCGGGTCGCCCTCGTCGTCGGCGACGTCATGGGCCACTCCATGACCTCCGCCGCGATCATGGGTCAGCTGCGCACGACCGCGCAGACCCTGGCCGGGCTCGACCTGCCGCCGCAGGAGGTCCTGCACCACCTCGACGAGCAGGCCCAGCGGCTGGGCACCGACCGCATGGCGACCTGCCTGTACGCGGTGTACGACCCGGTCGCGCACCGCATCACCGTCGCCAACGCCGGCCACCCGCCGCCCGTCCTGCTGCACCTGGGCGGCCGGGCCGAGGTGCTGTCGGTGCCGGCGGGCGCCCCGATCGGTGTGGGCGGTGTCGACTTCGAGGCGGTGGAGCTGGACGCGCCCGCCGGGGGGACGCTGCTGCTGTACACCGACGGGTTGGTGGAGTCCCGGCTGCGGGACGTGTGGACCGGCATAGAACAGCTCCGGGAGAAGCTGGAGGCGACCGCCGAGCTGACCGGAGCCGACCACGCGCCGCCGCTGGAGGCGCTGTGCGACGAGGTGCTGGACATGCTCGGCCCGGGCGACCGGGACGACGACATCGCGCTGCTCGCGGCCCGCTTCGACGGGATCGCGCCGAGCGACGTGGCGTACTGGGAGCTGGAGCCGGAGGAGACCGCCCCCGGCCGGGCCCGGCGCCTGGCCCGCCGGGAACTGGCCCGCTGGGGCCTGGAGGAGCTCAGCGACTCCGTGGAGCTGCTGGTGAGCGAGGTCGTGACCAACGCCGTGCGGTACGCGTCCCGGCCGGTCACCCTGCGGCTGCTGCGCACGGACGTGCTGCGCTGCGAGGTCGGCGACGACGTGCCGCAACTGCCCCGCCTGCGGCAGGCGCGGGCCACGGACGAGGGCGGACGCGGGCTGTATCTGGTCAACCGGATGGCCCGGCGGTGGGGCGCGACCCGGCTGAGCACGGGCAAGGTGGTCTGGTTCGAGCTGAACCGGTGACCTTCGGGCCCGACCGGTGACGAGGCGGCGCGGGGCGCCCGGCCACCGCCGGTTTACCTTCTGGCCCATTACCGGGTTCCTTCCTTGCTGCTGACGACCACGGTGATGTGGCTGGTCCGCTTGCGGATCCGGTAGGCGCGGCCCT
>NZ_JBFAWY010000065.1:0-17954 GCF_040680575.1 Streptomyces sp. NPDC052020 | reverse complement strand
AGGTGGGCAACCGCCTGTTCCTGTGCGACGTGACGGCCCGCACCCTGCACCAGGGCATGGCACTGCTGGGCATCCGCACACCCGAGCGCCTCTGAGCAGCGCCCTACTCGCCAGGGTCTTTCGTTTTGGATCCGGCCTGATCCAAAACGAAAGATGCTGGGGCCGCCCGGGACCCTTCGGCCCGCGCCGAAGGGTCCGTGCCGCATGCTGGGGCGCATGACCGAGGAGACCCAGGCGGCGCGGCTCGCGCGGCTGGCCGCGCTGTTCGCCGACGAGACACGGGCCGCCTGCCTGCTGGCGCTGCTCGACGGCCGGGCGTGGACCGCCGGGGAGCTGGCCCGGCACGCCCGGGTCGCCGCGTCCACGCTGAGCGAGCACCTCGGGAAGCTGGTCGCGGGGGGCCTGCTCGCCGAGGAGCGGCAGGGGCGGCACCGGTACGTGCGGCTGGCCGGCCCGCGGGTCGCGCAGCTCGTGGAGGACCTGGCCGCGCAGGTCGCGCCGGAGTCCGCCGCCCGGCCTCCGCGCACCCTGCGCGCGTCGAGCGCGGGATCGGCGATGGCCCGCGGGCGCACCTGCTACGACCATCTCGCCGGGCGGCTCGGGATCGCCCTGACCGACGCGCTGACCGCCCGCGGACTGCTGCGCCAGGACACCGGCTTCGCCCTCACCGACGCCGGGCTGGCCTGGTTCCGCGCCGCCGGCATCCGCCTCGACCGCGCCGGCCGGCGCCCCCTGGCCCGCGCCTGCCTGGACTGGACCGAACGCCGGCCCCATCTCGCGGGTGCCGCGGGAGCCGCCCTGTGCCGCCACGCGCTGGACGCCGGCTGGTGCGTCCGCATCGGCTCGGAGCGGGCGGTGCGGGTGACACCGGAGGGCGAGCGGGCCCTGTCCGACCTGCTGGGCATCGAGGCGGAAGCACTGCGCTGAGCCGGTGGTCCCCCGGGGCGGGCGCCGGGGGCGCGGTCAGCGGGAACGTGCCCGTTCGGCGAGGACCTTGATGGACACCAGGGCGATGACCGCGAGCGCGATGATGTAGCCGGAGACGGCCATCGAGGTGCCCGTCGCCTCCAGCAGCAGCACCATGACGAAGGGGGCGAGCCCGCCCCCGCCGACGGCCGCGATCTGGTAGCCGAGGGAGGCGCCGGTGTAGCGCATCTCGGCCGTGAACAGCTCCGCGAACAGGGCGGCCTGCGGGCCGTACATGACGCTCAGGAAGCAGCTCGCGACGAAGGTGCCGACCGCCAGCCAGAGCAGTGAGCCGGTGTCGATCAGCAGGAACAGCGGTACGGCCCACAGCGCGAGGCCGGCGGCGCCGAGCGCGTAGATCCGGATGCGGCCGATCCGGTCGGACAGGGCGGCGGAGGCCGGGATCAGCACCAGCTGGGTGAGGCTGACGCAGAGGGAGACGGTGAGCACCGGCCCGCGGGCCATGTCCAGTTCGCGGGTGGTGTAGTCGAGTACGCCGGTGATGAGGATGTAGAACGTCGCGGTGTTCACGGCGAAGGAGCCGCCCGCCAGGAACACCGTGCCAAGATGGCCGCGCAGGATGGTGCGCAGCGGTGAGGTGCGCTCGCTCTTCTCCCGCTGCGCCAGCGCGCGTTCGGCCCGGCGGAACTCGGGGGTCTCCTCCACGCGGGTGTGGATGTACCAGGCGAGGCCGAGGACGAGCAGGCCGGCCAGGAAGGGGACGCGCCAGCCCCATGCCTCGAACGCGGCCTCGCCGGTGAGCGCGCCGGCCACCAGGAAGACGGTGTTGGCGGTCACCACGCCGATGGGGACGCCGAGCTGGACGACGCTGCCGTAGACGCCGCGCTTGCCCTCGGGGGCGTATTCGGTGGCCAGCAGCATCGCGCCGCCCCACTGGGCGCCCACGGCGACGCCCTGGGCGACGCGCAGCAGGACGAGCAGGACCGGCGCGGCGATGCCGATCGTGTCGTACGTGGGCAGCAGGCCGATGCCGGTGGTGGCCAGGCCCATGAGCGTGAGCGCGAGGACCAGCATCGGCTTGCGGCCCCGCTTGTCGCCGAGCTGGCCGGCGACGATGCCGCCGAGCGGGCGGGCGAGGAAGCCGACGGCGAAGGTGGCGAAGGAGGCGAGGACCCCGGCGGTGGGGCTGCCGGAGGGGAAGTACAGGTCGCCGAGGACGAGGGCGGCGGCGATGCCGAAGACGAAGTAGTCGTACCACTCGACGGCGGAGGCCAGGGCCGCCGCCGTGGCGACGCGGCGGCGGTTGCGGTCCGCGGGGGCGGTGGGGGCGGGGGCGAGCGGCTGCGCGGAAGGTGCCGTGTCCATGGGGTGCACGCTCCGGGGGTGGGGGGACGAAACCGGGGGGTGGCTCGGGTTCCGGGACCGTACTGACCGGACGGTATGGCCGTCAACGGGTCGTACGGCGGCGATTTCCGCCCGCGCCCGGCACGGGGTCCTGCGGAGGGCGCGGATGGGCGCGCCCGGGCCGTCCCGCTCCCGGCGCGGCACCGGAGGACGCGGGCATGCCCAAGGCCCCGGCCTCGCTGGAAGAGGCCGGGGCGTGCGGGGGGGGGGACCGCGGGCGGCGGGCCCGGCAGGGGCCGGGGCCTTCCGTCCGGATGAGGCCGGACCCCGCGGGCCCGGCGTGATCCAGACGACGGGCCCTAGAAGACCACCAGGGCCCGTCCGCCCTTGCCGGCCAGCATGTTCTCGAAGGCGGCCGGGATGCCGTCCAGGGCGATGCGCTCGGTCACGAGGGCGCCCAGGTCCAGGCGGCCCGCGCGGACGTGGTCGGCCAGCACGGGGAGGTCCCGTACGGGGTCGCAGTTGCCGTAGACGCAGCCGGACAGGGTCCGGCCCCAGTGGAAGAGCTCCAGCGCGTTGAAGGTGACCTGCTGGTCCTTGCCGCCGATCCCGACGACGGTGGTGCGCCCGCCGCGCCGGGTGGACTCCCAGGCGGTGCGGATGGCGGCGGCGCGGCCCACGCACTCGACGGCGACGTCCACGCCCTGCTTGCCGGTGAGGGCGCGGATCTCGCGGGCCGTGGTGTCGGAGGCGACGACGTAGTCGGTGGCGCCGGCGGCCCGGGCCAGCTCCTCCTTCTGCGGGGAGACGTCGACCGCGACGATCTTCGACGCGCCCGCGATACGGGCCGCCTGGACGGTGGACAGCCCCACCCCCCCGACGCCGAACACCGCCACCGTCTCACCCGGCCGCACCCTGGCCGAGTGGTGGACGGCGCCGTAGCCGGTGAGGACGGCGCAGCCGAGCAGGGCGGCGTCCGTGAGCGGCACGCCGTCCGGGGCGGGCAGGACGCAGGAGGCGCGCACCACGGTCTCCTCGGCGAACGCGGCGACGTTCAGACCGGGGTGCAGGTCGGTGCCGTCGTCGGCGCGGCGGGCGTGCACGTCGGCGGCGCCCGCCAGGGCGTCGGCGCACAGCCAGACCTCGCCGAGCGAGCAGGGGTGGCAGGTGCCGCAGGACGGCGCCCAGTTGAGGACGACGCCGTCGCCGGGCGAGACGTGGGTGACGCCCTCGCCGACGGCGACGACCGTGCCCGCGCCCTCGTGGCCGAGGACGGCGGGCAGGGGAACCCGCATGGTGCCGTTGGACAGGGACAGGTCGGAGTGGCAGACCCCGGCGGCGGCGAGCCGGACGCGGACCCGGCCGGGGCCGGGCTCCGGCAGGTCTATCCCGGTGATCTCCAGCGGGGACCCTGGGGCGGGGACGACGGCGGCGCGGACGGCCATGGATTGCGGCACCTCTCCTGTCTGGAGGGACGGGGCGGGAGGACGGAAACCGGAACGGAGCGGACCGGGACGGCGGCCGGGGGACCGGCGGGCCGGACCGGAGGCTGGCACCGCACCGGGGACTAGAACTGGAGGGACTTGGTCTGGAGGTATTCCGTCAGACCGTGGACGCCGAGTTCGCGCCCGACGCCCGACTGCTTGTACCCGCCGAAGGGAGCCAGCGGGTTGAACCGCCCGCCGTTGATGTCCACCTGGCCGGTCTCCATACGGCGGGCGAAGGCGACCGCCTCGGCCTCGTCCCCGGCCCAGACGGCACCGGTGAGGCCGTAGACCGTGCCGTTGGCGATGCGCAGGGCGTCCTCCTCGTCCTCGTAGGCGAGGACCGACAGGACCGGGCCGAAGATCTCCTCCTGCGC
Organism: Streptomyces sp. NPDC052020; assembly: GCF_040680575.1. NCBI lineage: Bacteria > Bacillati > Actinomycetota > Actinomycetes > Kitasatosporales > Streptomycetaceae > Streptomyces > Streptomyces sp. NPDC052020. The sequence continues at coordinate 13,822 of NZ_JBFAWY010000065.1, read as the reverse complement.
GATGGTCATGCCGGGGGTGACGTCGGCGAAGACGGTGGGGCTGACGAAGTAGCCCCGCTCGCGCGGCGCCTCGGGTCCGCCCGCGACGAGGCGGGCGCCTTCGGCGACGCCCTTCTCGATGTACCCGCGCACCCGCGCCCGCTGCTTGGCGTTGACGACCGGGCCGATGCGGTCGCCGTACTTGGCGGCGGCGGTCGCGGCCAGCTCGACGGCCTCGTCGTACTGGTCGCGGTGGACCAGCATGCGGGTCCAGGCGCTGCACGTCTGGCCGGAGTTGGACATGACGTTGGCGACGCCGACGTTGACGGCCCTGGCCAGGTCGGCGCTGGGCAGGATGACGTTGGCGGACTTGCCGCCGAGTTCGAGGGCGACCTTCTTGACGGCGGCGCCGGCGATCGCGGCGATCTTCTTGCCGACGGCCGTGGAGCCGGTGAAGGAGACCAGGTCGACGCCGGGATGCTCGGCCAGGGCCTGGCCCGCGACCGGGCCGAGACCGGTGACCAGGTTGAAGACGCCGGCCGGGACGCCGGCCTCGTGCACCGCCTCGGCGAACGCCTGGGCGGTGAGCGGGGTGTCCTCGGCGGGCTTCAGCACGACGGTGCAGCCGGCCGCCAGTGCCGGGGCGACCTTGGCGACGATCTGGTGCAGCGGGTAGTTCCAGGGCGTTATCGCGCCGACCACGCCGATCGGCTCCTGGTACACCGTGGAGTTGCCGACCTTCTCCTCGAAGGCGTACGTGGCGGCCAGCTCGGCGTACGAGCCCGCGACCGCGATCGGCGCCCCCACGTGCACGGTCTGCGAGAGCTTGGGCGGCGCGCCCAGCTCGGCGGTGACGATCTCGGCGATCTCGCCGGCGCGGGCCGCCAGGACGTCCCGCAGAGCCGCGAGGCGGGCGGCCCGCTCGGCGGGCGGCGTGGCGGCCCACCCCGGCAGGGCGGCGCGGGCGGCCCGTACGGCGGTGTCGACGTCCCGGGCGTCACCGGCCGGGACCTGGCCGATCGCCTGCTCGTCCGCCGGATTGACCACCTCGATCACGTCCCGCCCCGCAGCGGGTCGCCAGGTGCCGTCGATGTACATACCGTCGTGCGCCTTCATCGCGTTCCTTCCGGGCGGGCTACGTCGTCCACCACCCAAACTAGCGCTGTTAGTTTTCTGGCACCAGGGGTGACCGCCATGGCACGGCTCACCCGCCGGGCGCGCCGCGCGCCTGTCGCCGGACGGCCCGTCACTCCGCCAGGTCGGGCGGGCGTGCCGGGGCCGGGCAGATCCGTTCGCCGTACTGGTCGAAGACGAACAGATGGGCGAGGTCGACGAGGAGCGGGACCTGCATGCCGTGGCGGAGGGCGAGATCGGGGGCGGTACGGACGATGAGGTCGCCGGGCAGGCGGCGCTCCGGGGAGGCGGGCTCCGGGCGCGGGTCCGGCGGCTCGTCCAGGACGACCACCGGACCGGCGCGCAGCGCCCCGGCCCGCTCCCGCAACCGGTCCAGGACCGTGCCGTCGCGGCGCCGCCTGCCCGGCCGGGCACCGGGGCGCGGGGCCTCCAGCTCCGGTACGACGGCGGGGTGGGAGCCGGTGCTGAAGTGGACGAGGTTCTCGTGCCCCTGGAACTCCACGTGCTCCACCAGACCGGTGATCAGCACCTCACCGGGGCGGGCCGTGCTCGGCTCGGCGATCCGCACGGCCTCCGAGCGCAGGCCCACGATGACCTCGCGGCCCTGCTGGACACGGAGCAACTGGTGGTCCAGGCAGAGCGGTTCGGGCAGGGGCAGGGACTGCTTGCCCAGGCTGATGGTCATCGCCCCGTCCAGCGGCGCGCGGACGACGCCGCGCAGCAGGTTGATGCGGGGGGTGCCGACGAAGGCGGCGACGAACACGTTGGCGGGCCGGCCGTACACCGCGCGCGGGGTGCCGACCTGCTGGAGGACGCCGCCGCGCAGCACGGCGACGCGGTCGCCGAGGGACATGGCCTCGGCCTGGTCGTGGGTGACGTACACCGTGGTGACGCCCAGCTCCCGGGTGAGCCGGGTGATCTCGGCCCGCAGGTGGTTGCGGAGCTTGGCGTCCAGGTTGGACAGCGGCTCGTCCATCAGGAAGGCGGTGGGGTGGCGCGCGATGGCCCGGCCCATGGCGACCCGCTGGCGCTCCCCGCCGGAGAGCTGGCTGGGGTAGCGGTCGAGCAGGTCCTGGATGCCCAGCATGCGGGCGGTGGCGTCCACGCGGGGGCGGGGGTCGGCATGGGGCGCCTCGACGCGCAGCGGGAAGCCGATGTTGTCCCGGCCGGTCATGTTGGGATACAGGGCGAAGTTCTGGAAGACCATGGCCATGCGGCGCTCGGCGGGGATCAGCTCGTTGGCGTACTCGCCGTCGAGCCGGAGCTCGCCCTCGGTGATCTCCTCCAGGCCGGCGATCATTCTGAGCACGGTCGACTTGCCGCAGCCGGAGGGCCCGAGCAGGACGAGGAACTCGCCGGGCGCGATGTCCAGCGACAGCCGGTCCACCACACGGGCGCCTCGGTCGTAGGTCTTGCTCACGTCGTGCAGGGAGATGGCGCGTGTCATGAGAGGTGCCCCCGGGGGCTCACTGAGCGCTGGTGCTCCGCGGTCGGACGCCCTGTGCGGTGTCACGGGGCGCGTGGGTCACGGAAGTTAACGGAAAGTACCCGGCTGGGGGAAGACACCGGGCGCGATCGGACGGTCCGGTCCGTCCGGTGAGAAAGCGGACGGTCAAATTCAGTGGGTAAACGTCTCATCGGACGGTCGGATCCGCACGCTGCCCGCACCCGGGTGACCGGTCCGGGATGCGCCGGGCGCCGGTCGTGTCCGGCCGCGGGCCGCGCCGCCCGGAAGCCCGCCGTGGGGAGCCTGCGGTGCGCCGGCGGCTCCTCTCCCCTCGGTTCGGTGCGGGGGCTACGGTCTCGGGGCCGTCCCGTTCCGGCCGGTGTCCTGCGCCGGCCGGGCGCCCCGGGAGGGCCGCGGGCCTTCGGGTGGTCCGGCCGGGGAGCGCAGGGCGACGCCCGCGGAGAGCAGCAGCAGGGCGCCGAGCATGACGAACGGCGCGGCCACGCCCGCGACCCCGGCGATCAGGCCGGCGGCGGCGGGCGCGGCGACCTGGCCGAGCCGGTTGCCGGTCAGCCGCAGGGCGAGGGCCGTGGAGCGGGCGTCGTCGGGGGCGGCCTGGACGACGGTCGTCATGGACAGCGGCTGGCCGACGCCCAGGCAGAAACCGAGGACGACGAGGAGCGCGGCCAGCGCCCACACCGGCAGCGGCAGGGCGACGCCCGCGCACAGCAGGGCGGCCAGCAGGCAGGTCACGGTCAGCAGGAGCGTGCGGCCCAGCAGCCGCAGCAGCGGCGTGAGCACCAGGCGGCAGGCGATGGTGGCCGCCGCGCGCAGGCTGAGCAGGACGCCGATGACGGAGGGCGCGATGCCCCGGTGCTCGCCGACCACCGGGAGGTAGGCGGTGAGGATGTCCGTCGCGGACAGCACCGACAGGCTGATGAGGATGCCCGCGGGCACGCCCCGGGCGCGCAGGATGCCCCGGACCGGGACCCGCCCGCCGCCCGCCGGACGGGACGTCAGCGCCGTGCGGCCCTCGACGCGCCACAGCGACGTGAACGCCGCGGCCGCGCCCGCGCCCGCGGCCAGCAGGGCGAGCGCGCTGGTGCCCGCCATGTCGTGCCCGCCGATGAGGGCCCCGGCCGCGACCGGGCCGACGAGCTGGCCGAGGGAGGCGCCGATGGTGAAGTGGCCGAAGTTGCGGTCCTGTTCGTGCGGCGCGGACTGCCGGGCGACCAGCGACTGGGCGCCGATGACGAAGCAGAGGTGGCCGAGGCCCATCACTCCGCTCCACAGCGCCATCGCCCACAGGGAGTCGGCGACGCCGCTGAGCGCGCATCCGCCGGCGATGAGGACCACGCCGGCCGGCAGCAGCGGCGCGCAGCGGCCGTGGTCGGTGCGGCGGCCGAGGGGGACGGCGGCGAACAGCGGCAGCAGCGCGTACACGCCCGCGATGACGCCGACCGCCCGCTCGTCCGCGCCGAGCGCCAGGGCCCGGTAGGAGACGGCGGGCCGGGCCATCGACACGGCCCCCTGCGCGCAGCCGAAGGCGATGACGAGGCGGAGCAGCCAGCCGCGGCCCCCACCGGGTCCCATGACCGTGGTCCTTTCGCGGAGGGTCAGACGATGCCGAACAGGACGGCCGCGCCGAGGACGACGAGGCAGGTGAGCGCCGCCCACTTCACCACGAACCTGGTGTGGTCGCCGAACTCGACCTTGGCCATGCCGACGAGGACGTAGACGGCCGGGACGAGCGGGCTCGACATGTGCAGCGGCTGGCCGACGATGGAGGCCCGCGCGATCTCCAGCGTGGAGACGCCGTGGGCCTGGCCTGCCTCGGCGAGCACCGGGAGGATGCCGAAGTAGAAGCCGTCGTTCGACATGAAGTACGTCAGCGGGATGCTGAGCACGCCGGTGACCAGCGCCATGTGCGGCCCCATGCCGTCGGGGATGTTGCCCACCAGCCAGGCGGCCATGTGGTCGACCATGCCGGTGCCCTGGAGGACGCCGGTGAAGACGGCGGCGGCGAAGACCATGCCGGAGACGTTCAGGACGTTCTCGGCGTGCGCGGCGATGCGGGCCTTCTGGTCGGGCATGTGCGGGAAGTTGACGGTGAGGGCGAGCGCGGCACCGAGCAGGAACAGCACCGGGATCGGCAGCCACTCCATGATCATGGCGGTGAGCAGCGTGGCCGTGAGCAGCGCGTTGAACCAGTACAGCCGGGGGCGCAGGGTGGGCCGGTCCGGGTCGATGCCGTACAGGCCCTCACCGGACCCGGTGTCGTCCTGCGGCGCGGGGGCGGCGGCGCCGGAGCCGCCGGTGCGCGCGCTTCCCCGTCCGGTGCCGGAGCCCTGAGCGCCTGCCTCGCCCTTGCCGGTCCCGGCGCCGACCAGCACCGTCTCGGCCTCGGCCTGCTCGTCCTCCGCCAGCGCCTGGTCCAGCGTCAGCACCCCGAGCCGCCGCCGCTCCCGGACGCCCAGCACGTAGGCGAGCAGCAGTACGAAGAGGAGGCCGACGGCCAGGGCCGGGATCATCGGGACGAAGATGTCGCCGGCGTCCACCTTCAGCGCGGTGGCGGCACGGGCGGTGGGGCCGCCCCAGGGGAGGGTGTTCATCACGCCGTTGGCCATCGCGGCCACCCCGGTCATCACGACCAGGCTCATCTTCAGGCGCTTGTACAGCGGGTACATCGCCGAGACCGTGATCATGAAGGTGGTAGAGCCGTCGCCGTCCAGGGAGACGATCGCGGCCAGTACGGCGGTGCCGACGACGATGCGCATCGGGTCGGCCTTGCAGAACCTGAGGATGCCGCGGACGACCGGGTCGAAGAGGCCGACGTCGATCATCACCCCGAAGTAGATGATCGCGAACATCAGCATCGCCGCCGTCGGGGCGAGGTCGCTCACGCCCTCGACGACGTAGTCGCCCAGGTGGGCGCCCTTGCCGACGAACACGCAGAACAGCGCGGGAATGAGCACGAGCGCCGCGATCGGCGACATCTTCTTCAGCATGATCAGGACCAGGAAGGTCGCGATCATGACGAAGCCGAGGATGGTCAGCATGAGTGGACACCTAACGTTCGCCCTTGAACATTCCCACCAGGGCAGGCGGTGCGACGACGTTAGGTGCCGTTCAGCTGCGTTAACAAGATGTTGACACGCGAGCAATAAGCGCAAAACTCCAGGTCACGGCTGTGCCGGGGGCAGGGGGCCGTTCTGTGGGGCGTTCTGGGGGCCGTTCCGCGGGGCGAGTTCGACGGGGACGCCGTTGAGTACGGCGGTGCCCGACAGCGGGTCGAGCAGGCTGCCGTCCAGGAGCTGGTTGACGTTGGCGCCGGGGTCGGCGGCGGCGTGCGTCAGCCGGGTGCCGGGCCGGTCGTGGCCCCAGCCGTGCGGCAGGCTCACCACGCCGGGCCGGACGGTGCCGGTGATCTCGGCGGGCGCCGTCACCTCTCCCCCGGCGCCCTTGACGCGCACCGGCGCCCCGTCCCGTACGCCCAGGCGGGCGGCGTCCTCGGGGTGGATGTGCAGGGTGCAGCGGTTGGAGCCGCCGGTGAGCGCCGGGATGTTGTGCATCCAGCTGTTGTTGGAGCGCAGATGGCGGCGGCCGACCAGGACGAGCCCGGCGGGGCGCTCGGCCAGGGCCGCGCGCAGCCGGGGCAGGTCGTCCGCGATCGGTCCGGGCAGCAGCTCCACCTTGCCGCTCCTCGTCTTCAGCGGCTGGGGCAGGCGGGGGCGGAGCGGGCCGAGGTCGATACCGTGCGGGTGCGCCAGCAGCTTCTCCAGGGTGAGCCCGTCCGGCCGGGCGCCGAACCCGTCGCCGTAGGGGCCCAGGCGCAGCATCAGGTCGAGCCGCCGCTCGGGCCCGTCCAGGCCGGTCAGCCGGGCGGCGAGCGCCCGCGGGTCGCGGCCGTGCACCGGGGAGCGCGGATCGAGCACCGCCGCGCCGAGGCTCTGGTCGATCACCGTCGCGTCGACGGCGGCCGGGTCGGCGCCGTGGCGGCCCGTCGCGGCGAGGATCAGCCGGGCCATGATCTCGGTCTCGGCCATGCGGCCGGGTTCGAGGGGGACGGCGGGGCGGGTGTAGCGGACCTGGTTGCGCACGGCGAGGGTGTTGAAGGCGAAGTCGTGGTGCGGGGTCTGCGCGGGCGGCGGCGGTGGCAGCACGACGTGGGCGTGGCGTGAGGTCTCGTTGAGGTAAGGGTCGACGGCCACCATGAAGTCCAGGGATTCCAGGGCCTTGGCGAGCCGGTCGCCGTCGGGCGCGGACAGTACGGGGTTGGCGGCGAAGGCGATGACCGCGCGGATGGGCGTGCCGTCGCCAGTGGCGGTGTCGATCTCCTCGGCGAGGGCGGCCAGCGGCAGCTCCCCCTTGGCCTCCGGGTGTCCGCTCACCCGGGAGCGCCAGCGGCCGAGGGCGAAGCCGCGCCCGGGTCCGGCGGGGCGGGGCGTCTTGGCGGTGGCGGCCTGCGGGAACAGCGCGCCGCCGGGGGGTCGAGGTTGCCGGTCAGGATGTTCAGGACGTCCACGAGCCAGCTGGCGAGGGTGCCGTGGGGGACGGTGCAGCTGCCGATGCGGCCGTAGACGGCGGCGGTGGGCGCGGCGGCGAGTTCCCGGGCGAGCGTGCGGATGAGGGAAGCGTCCACGTCGCAGGCGGGGGCGACGGCATCCGGGGTGAAGTCGGCGAGGGCGGTGCGGAGTTCCGCGACACCCTGGACGTGCGGGGCGAGGTCCTTGAGGTCGGCGAGGCCCTCGTCGAACAGGACGTGGGCCGTCGCGGCGAGCAGCAGCGCGTCGGTGCCGGGACGCGGGGCGATGTGCCGGTCGGCGAGGCGGGCGGTGCGGGTGCGGCGCGGGTCGACGACGGTCAGGGTGCCGCCGCGGGCCTTGAGGGCCTTGAGCCGGCCGGGGAAGTCGGGGGCGGTGCACAGACTCCCGTTGGACTCCAGGGGGTTGGCGCCGATGAGCAGGAGGTGGCCGGTGCGGTCCAGGTCGGGGACGGGGATCGCGTTGGCGTCGCCGAACAGCAGTCCGCTGGAGACGTGCTTGGGCATCTGGTCGAGCGTCGAGGCGGTGAAGAGGTTGCGGGTCCCGAGCCCGCCGAGCAGGACGGGCGGATAGAGGGCACCGGCCACGGTGTGCACGGTGGGGTTGCCGAGGACGACGGCCACGGACTGGGGGCCGTACCGCTCGACGACGCGCCGCAGACCGGCGGCCACCGCGTCGAAGGCCGCCTGCCAGCCGGTCTCACGCAGCGCGCCGTCCCGGCGCGCCAGGGGCGAGCGCAGCCGGTCGGGGTCGGCGTCGACGGCACCGAAGGAGGCGCCCTTGGGGCAGACGAAACCCCGGCTGAACACGTCGTCGCGGTCACCGCGGGCGCCGGTGACGCGGGACCCCTCGACCGTCAGGGTCAGGCCGCAGGTGGCCTCGCAGAGGGGGCAGATACGCAGGGCGGTGCGGGACATGGGTCCTCCCCGGGGCGGCGGTGGCGCGCGGCACGGGCCGAGCATACCGATCGGTATGCCCGGCGGGGAGGGCACGCGGGCGACGGGACTCCAGGGCGCCGTCCGCCGGCCCGGCGGGGAGGACGCGCGGGCGGCCGGCCGGCGGGGCGCCGCCCGCAGGCCCCCGTCGGCCGGGGCGGCCGCCCGTCAGTCGAGCACCCGCCCCAGATACGCCCGCAGCAGGGCCCGCGCCTCCTCGATGATCTTCTCGTCGCCCTCCGGGGCGACCCGGAAGGCGAGGTGCACCAGCGTGTCGGCGGTCTCCACGGCGACGAGGAAGGCGCGGCGCAGATCGTCGTCCGGTTCGCGGCCGAGGTGACCGGAGAGCAGTGCGGTGAGGCGGTCGGCGACACGGTGGTTGGGTTCGGCGTGCCGGGCGCCGACCGGTATCTGGTTGCCGAAGTCGACGAGGGAGAACCCGGGCGCGGACCGCTTCATCGCCAGGTACTCGTCGAGTACCGCGTCCAGCGCCGCCCGCCAGCCGCCGGCACCGTCGGCCTCCTTCAGGCGCTCGGTCACGCGCTCGGTGTACCGCTCGAGGTTGCGCTGGGCGAGCGCGTCGGCCATCTGGCGCTTGTTGCCGAAGAAGCGGTACACCGAGCCGATGGGCACGCCGGCGCGCAGGGCCACCGCGCGGGTGCTCAGGGCCTCGTAGCCGACCTCGTCCAGGAGGTCGGCGCAGGCGTCCAGGATCCGGGCCAGCCGTTCGGCACTGCGCCGCTGCACCGGGGCGCGGCGGAGTGATGTCGCGTGGGGCACGGTCCTCATGATGCCCTCCCGCCGCGGTCCGGTGAACCGTGCTCGCGGGTACGGATCCGGGGCGCCCGCGGTACACGTCGCGGCCGTGCGCCACTCACCCCGGCCGGTGCGCCGCGTCCGCTCCCGGCCCCTCCGCGGCGCCCGGCTCCGGCTCCGGCTCCGGCTCCGGCTCCGGCTCCGACACGGTGATGTCCGCCGTGTTCTCGACGGGTTCGCCCGCCACGGCCCAGACCGTGCCGTCGTCGGCGTGCAGGCGGACGGTGACGTGGTGCGTGCCGCGCGGGACGAGGCGGGCGGCGAGCCGGTGGCCGGGGCCGCGCAGGCGGGTGATCAGGCCGCCGTCCAGGTAGAGGTAGGCCAGGCCGCGCCCGGACCGCGCCGTGGCCGGCGTACCGGGGGGCGAGAAGCGGAAGTTGCGGACCGACAGCCGTATGTCCCAGTCACCGCCGGTGCCGGGCTGTACCTCGATGCCGACCTCGGGGGCGTTCTCGGCGGCCGCCTCCCGGTAGCGCCGGCCCTCCCCGTCGGTGTCGTCGAGCAGTTCGCCCACGGGCGCGGCGGGCGGGGCGCCGCGTTCGCGCTCCGGTGGGCGGGCGTCGGCGAACCCGCAGCCCGCGGGTCCGGTCAGCAGCAGGACACAGACCGCGAGCACGGCACGCGGTCTCCGTGTCCACGACATGCCGGGGAGCGTAGAACACCGGGCCGGGGACGCGGGTCTCCCGGGGTCGGGTTCCGGTCGGCCTCGCGGCGGTGCCCGCCGGGGAGGCCGGAACCCGGCCCCATGCACCGATACCCGCTCAAGACGCCCCGCCGGCGGCCGCGCCGGCCGCCGCACACCTCTTGCGCCCGCGCGCCCCTATTCCTACGGTGAAGCATAGGAATCAGTGGGCGTGCGGCAGCGGACGGCGAGGGAGCGATCATGAGCGGGGACGCGCGGAAGACCGCGGAGCGGCTGGCCTATCTCACCGGCTTCGGCAACGAGCACAGCTCGCAGGCCGTACCGGGCGCCCTGCCCGAGGGCCGCAACTCCCCCCAGCGGGCACCCCTCGGCCTGTACGCGGAGCAGCTCAGCGGCACGGCGTTCACCGAGCCGAGGGCGCACAACCGGCGCTCGTGGCTGTACCGGATCCGTCCCTCGGCCGCGCACCCGGCGTTCACCCGCGCGGACAACGGCGCGATCCGCACCGCGCCCTTCACCGAGACGGTGCCCGACCCGAACCGGCTGCGCTGGAACCCGCTGCCCGAGCCGCCCGCCGGGACGGACTTCGTCGCGGGCCTGTGGACGCTCGGCGGCAACGGGGACGCGGCCCAGCGCACCGGCGTCGCCGTGCACCTGTACCACGCCGACACCTCCATGGACCGGGTCTTCGGCGACGCCGACGGCGAGCTGCTCATCGTCCCGGAGCGCGGAGGACTGCTGCTGCGCACCGAGTTCGGCCTGCTGCACGCCGAGCCGGGCCATGTGGCGCTGATCCCGCGCGGGGTCCGCTTCCGGGTGGAGCTGCTGGACGCCACCGCCCGCGGCTACGTCTGCGAGAACTACGGCGCCCCCTTCCGCCTCCCCGACCTCGGCCCGATCGGCGCCAACGGCCTGGCCAACCCCCGGGACTTCCGGGCACCCGTCGCCGCGTACGAGGACGTGGAGGGCCCGGTGGAGGTGGTGAACAAGTTCTGCGGCAACCTGTGGACGGCCACCTACGACCACTCACCGCTCGACGTGGTCGCCTGGCACGGCAACCATGTGCCGTACGTCTACGACCTGCGCCGTTTCAATGTGCTGGGGACCATCTCGTACGACCACCCCGACCCGTCGATCTTCACGGTGCTGACCTCTCCCTCGGACACCCCGGGCCTGGCGGGCGTCGACTTCGTCGTCTTCGCGCCGCGCTGGCTGGTGGGCGAGGACACGTTCCGGCCGCCGTACTTCCACCGGAACGTGATGAGCGAGTACATGGGCCTGATCGAGGGCGCCTACGACGCGAAGGCGGAGGGCTTCGTGCCGGGCGGCGGCTCGCTGCACAACATGATGTCGGCGCACGGACCGGACCGGGAGACGTTCGAGAGGGCCGGCGCCGCCGAGCTGCGGCCGCAGAAGATCGACGACGGGCTGGCGTTCATGTTCGAGACGCGGTGGCCGGTGGCCCTCACCTCCCAGGCGGCCCGCGCCGGACATCTGCAACAGCGCTACGACGATGTCTGGCGGGGCCTGGAGCGGCACTTCCGCCCCTTGCACTGATCCTCGCCTGCCGGTACGGATGGCTCCGTGACCTCCTTCGCCCCGGACTCCCTCGTCCTGAACCGCAAGCTGCCGCTGTGGTACCAGGTCTCGCAGTCGCTGCGCGCCTCGATACTCGGCCGCTCGTCCCGGGACCCGCTGCGCCTGCCCACCGAGGAGCAGCTGGCCGGTCACTACGGCGTGAGCGTGCTGACCATGCGGCAGGCGCTGAAGGAGCTGGAGGAGGAGGGGCTGATCACCCGCCACCGCCGGCGCGGCACGTTCATCGAGCCGCACGCCCGGCGGGGTGCCCCGGTGCGGCTGCTGGGGTCGGTGGACGCGATCGTGGCCCAGCAGTCCGGCATGGCGACCGAACTGCTGGACCACGGCAGCGGTCCGGTGCCGGCGGAGTTCGCCGAGTACTTCCCGGATCTGGCCGAGACGGCCACGTACCACCGGCTGCGCAGCGACGAGAAGACCGGTGAGCCGACCAACCACGCCCGCAACTGGGTCCGCCCGGAACTGGCCGCGCGCTTCGCCCCGCAGGACCTGGTCCGCTGGCCGATGACCAAGGTGCTGCGGGACGTCGTCCAGGTCGGCATCGGCCGTATCACCGACACGGTGGAGGCCCGGCTCGCGGACCCGGAGACGGCGCGGCTGCTCCGGATCCCGCTGCTCAGCCCGATCCTGCAGTACACGGGGGTCACCTACGACGCGGACGGGCGGGTGCTGGACGTGGCGGTCATCCACTACCGGGGCGACCGCTTCTCCTTCACGGTCACGCTGGACGCCACCTGACGCCCTCGCGCACCGTCGTACGATGCCCGGCGTGACGTACGACGACACTCCGCTGCTGGCGGACCTCATGCCGTGGTCCGTCGCACCCCCGCGGCTGGGCCGGGACTGGCCGGCGGGCCCGGACGCGGCGTCGCTGAAGGCCCGCTGGGACGCCTTGGTGAAGGCGGAGGGACCCGGCCGCGAGGCCCTCTTCCGGCCGACGCGGTCGCGCACGCTGCACACGGCGGTCGGGCAGCTGCCGGGCCGCGCCGGGGGCACGGAGCGGCTGGCGCGCGCCACGGGCCGGTGCCCGGAGCCGGTGCGTGTGCTGCGCGCCCCCTTCGACGAGCAGTGGCTGATCCCGGACCACCGGCTGATCGACGCGGCCCGGCCGGAGCTGTGGCGGGTGGCGGACGAGCGGCAGGTCTTCGTCGTGGAGACGGCCGGCCCCGCCGCCGGTCCGCCGCTCCTGGCCACCTCGCTGCTTCCGCTGCTGGGGCCCGGCCGCGTCCGCCCGCTCCACCGCCGCCCGGGCGGCGGGGAGCCCAACCTGGCCCCCGGGCTCCTGGACCACCTGGCCGTCCGGCTCGGCCGCACCCCGGACCCGCTGGACGTCCTGGCCTGGATCGTGGCGACGGTCCGCCCCGGCCTCCGGGTCCCGCTCACCGCGGACCCCGGACTGTGGGACCACGGCGTCGCGCTGGGGCGCCGCGCGCTGTGGCTGATGCGGCGCGACGGCGAGCGCCCGAAGCTGCCCGGCGGCCGCCGCCCGTACGTCCGCGCCCCGCTGCCGGCCCGCCCGCGGGTCCTGCGCTACGACACGGAGGAGGAGACGCTCCGCCTCGACGAGGGCCGTATCTCCCCGGTGCCGCCGGCGGCCTGGGAGTTCGAGGCGGGCGGGGGCCGGGTCCTGGAACGCTGGTTCGCGGCCCGCACCGCCGCGGCCGAGCCGGGCACGCTGGACGCGATCCGCCCGGCCGGCTGGCCGCAGGTGTGGACCTCGGAGCTGCTGGAGCTGATCACGGTGCTCGCCCTGCTCGCCGAACTCCGGCCGGAGCTGGACGCGTTGGCGGTGAAGGAGCCGATCACGACGGCCGAGCTGCGCGCGGCGGGAGTGCTTCCGGTGCCTCAGCGGGCCCGGCGGCCGGCCTCGGTGCTGGACCACCGGGAGGAAGGCCCGGAGGGGCAGTTCGCGCTGCTGTAGGGACGGCCGGTGGATACGGGACCCGGGCCTCGCGGGATCACGGTCGCCGGGTCCCGGTGCGGGCGGGGAGGCAATGACGGAAAAAGATGAGTAAAGACCGGAAAAAAGGGACAAGCCCGCGCTCGGAAGGACACCGGGGCGCCGCTGCGTGCCGTGGGGATGACGGACGACGAGGTCGCAGCGGTACGCCGGGAGGTGTGACCGGCCCGAGCGCGGGCTTCAGCTGGCGCCGAACAGCGACCGGCGCAGCCGGCGCAACGGCGCGAAGAGCGAGACGCGGCGCATCCGCGCGCCCCTGCCGCTGCGGTCGTGCGCGGTGTCACGCGCGGTGAGTTCACGCATCAGGGACATCGCCTCGACCGTCTCCCGCTGCGGGACGGCGGGACCGGCCAGCACCGCGAGGTGGCGGTCGAGGCGCGAGCTGGTCGCGCTGCTCCCGCAGGTGATCGCAGGGACCCTGGCCCTGCTGCGCACTGTTATCTGTTCCATGTCACTCCCCACCCGTACGAGTCCACCCGGCCCGGGCAGGGTAACCCTATCGCCCCGGGGCGGCACGCGTGTATCGCGGTCGCGGGATTCACCTGCCCCGCAAGGGGGTTGACGATTACTCTCCGGATCCGACAGGTTCCAGCGCGAGTTGGACAACGAGCTGGCGGGGGAACCGCCGTGAATGACCGTCGAAGGCGACGGTCACCCTGCGTCACGGGGCGAGGCGGCCCTGACCTTCGCGACTCGATGGCAGTGGCCCGTAGTTCCGGGCGTGACGGCCGGCTCGCGGGGACGGTCCCGCTGCGGCTGCCCGGACCC
>NZ_JBFAWY010000064.1:0-21008 GCF_040680575.1 Streptomyces sp. NPDC052020 | reverse complement strand
CAATCCACACCGAACCGGAAGGCCCTCACCCGTTCAAGATCCCCCAGCCGAGACCTGGCTCACCCGTCCACAACCTCCCCGGACAGAACAGCTAGGCGGTGTCTTCGCCGAAGGTGACACGCTGCGCGAGACGCTGCTGCTGAACCTGGTGGCGGCGGACACCGGGGAGCTGGAGATCGCCCCGGACGACCGGCCGGCCTGGCGGCGTGAGCCGTGCGGTCCGGGCGGCGCCGAACGCTCGTCGACCGGCCCGCGGGATCTGTACACGTGGCAGTCGCGCCGGCTGCGTCTGCACCACGACGCGGACGGCGTGCACGGTGTCGTCCTCGGTTACGGGGACCCGCTCGCCGCCCGGAACATGCACCGGCGGGAGCCGATGACGGCGTGGCGGCGCAGCAAGGCCCAGGAGAAGAAGCTGCGGGAGTCGCCGGTCTACCTGCCCCGCGAGCACGATCCGGCCCGTTCGGCCTGGCGTGGTATCGCCTCCCTGGTCGCGGACCGGTCGGAGGCCGCGCAGGGAGCGGACGCTGCTCTGTTTCTGCGTCCGGGTGTCCTGGAGTGGGTCGCCCGGCTGGTCACCATGGGGCATCTGCCGCGTGCCTTCCTTGTGCGGGCGCGGGTGATCGGGGCCGCGTACGGGACGCAGCAGTCCGTGGTCGACGACGTCGTCGACGACCACCTGGCGATGCCCGTGGTGCTGCTGCACCGGCAGGACCGCACGTACGCCCGGCAGGCCATCAGCGCTGCCGAGGATGCCGAGCAGGCGGTGCAGGCGCTGGGGGATCTGGCCGCCGACCTGGCCCGCGCCTGTGGAAGTGACCCGGAGGGGCCGCGCACGGTGGCCCACGCGGCCGGGTTCGACGCGCTGGAGGAGCCCTACCGGCGCTGGCTGTCCGGCCTTGCCGAAACCGGTGACCCGTTCGAGCAGCGTGATGGCTGGAAGCGCGAGGTGCGCGGCCTGGTCAGCCGGCTCGGTGAGCGCCTGGTCGAGGCAGCGGGGGAGACCGCCTGGCAGGGCCGGACCGTCACCGGCAAGCAGGGCACCCGGTGGCTGAACGCGGGGCTCGCCGACACATGGTTCCGCGCACGCCTGACCCGGGTGCTGGGTGATCCCAACGCTGCTGAAGGCGTCGATGGTGACGGCGCTGGCGGCGGTCCGCGCGTGCCCGGGCAGTCGCCCGGCCGGGCGGGCGCCGTCCACCCGGCGGCCGTCGTATTCGACGTACCCACCCTGCCCGACACGGAGGTGCACGTATGACCACGGCCCCAGCCCCGACTCCGGCCCCGACTCCAGCTCCGGCTCCGGCTCCGGCTCCGGTCACAGTCCGCTCGCGCGTCGCCGAGCTCGCCACCGCGCACATCACCCAGTGGCAGAAGGGCTACCTCAGCGACCGTCCCAAGGACGTCGCCGCGCTGGCCCGCCTGCGCCGCGGCGCAGGCCGGGACGCCGCCGAGATGCCCGACCTGTGGGCCCTGGTCGACACCGGCCCCCTCCACGCCCGTACTGACGGCCTGCGGGCACTGAGCGAGCAGGAACTGAGCCGGGCCGAGGACGCCCTGTACACGGCCCTGACTCTCTGGGCGCTCCACCAGCAGTCCCGCGGTACGGGGATGCACCGTTCGCATACCCGCGAGCGGCCGGCGGGCCTGGGCGCCGCGGTGCGGCGTCTGATGCCGCCGGGTGACATCGACGATCCGGTCCGCAAACGCCTGGTGCGCGCCGGTACCGCGCCGGACCTGGTCAGCCTGGCGCAGCGGCTGCGCGACATCGTCGTCCTACTGCGCCGCGCGGACGTTCCCTTGGACTACGGCCTGCTCGCCGGACAGCTCTACGCCTGGCAGTGGCCCGGCGGGCCCGGGGCCGTCCGGCGGGAATGGGGCCGCTCCTTCCACACCGGGCAGCAGGCCCAGCCCGCCGGTGAGGACACCGCGGGCACTTCGGCCTCGCCCACCACCACGGACACCGACACGGACGACAAGGACGCCTCGTGAACCGCATCTTCCTGGACGTGCACGCCCTGCAGACCGTCCCGCCCAGCAACCTCAACCGGGACGACACGGGCGCGCCGAAGACGGCCGTCTACGGAGGCGTGCCGCGCGCCCGCGTCTCCAGCCAGGCGTGGAAGCGGGCGATTCGCACCTACTTCCGGGACGAGCACCTGCTGGAGCCCAGTGAACTCGGCGTGCGGACCAAGAAGGTCGTCGAGCTGCTCGCCGAGCGGATCACGGGGCTCGACCCGGCCCTGTCGGGTGAGGAAGCGCTGCGGCTCGCCGACGAGACGGTGAAGGCCACCGGGCTGAAGACCGAGGTTCCCAAGCGGAAGGCCGACCAGGCCAAGGACGGGGCGCCCGCTCCCGCTCCCGAGACCAAGTACCTGGTCTTCCTCAGCGCCCGCCAGCTCGACGGCCTGGCCCGTCTCGCCCTGGAGGGGGCTGCCGACATC
Organism: Streptomyces sp. NPDC052020; assembly: GCF_040680575.1. Classification (NCBI taxonomy): domain Bacteria; kingdom Bacillati; phylum Actinomycetota; class Actinomycetes; order Kitasatosporales; family Streptomycetaceae; genus Streptomyces; species Streptomyces sp. NPDC052020. Next base: position 18,564 of record NZ_JBFAWY010000064.1, on the reverse strand, counting down.
ACGGCTTTCCTGAAGGACAAGTCCAACAAGGACCGTGCCCGCCAGATCGCGGACTCCCGCCATTCCGTGGACATCGCGCTCTTCGGCCGTATGGTCGCCGACGCCGCCGACATCAACGTCGACGCCGCGGTGCAGGTCGCCCACGCCCTCAGCGTCCACCGCGTGGAGAACGAATCCGACTACTACACCGCCGTCGATGACGAGAACACCGAGGAGGAGACCGGCGCGGGGATGATCGGCACCGTCGACTTCAACTCCGCGACGCTGTACCGCTACGCGGCGCTCGGCGTGCACCAGCTCGCCGCCAACCTCGGCGAGGGGCTGCGCGAGGACGAACCGCGCACCGAGCCCGTACGCCGTGCCGTCGAGGCGTTCGTGCACAGCTTCGTCGCCTCCCTGCCCACCGGGAAGATCAACACGTTCGGCCACCACACGCACCCGGACGCCGTCATCGTCGCACTCCGCACCACCCGGCCGGCCAGCTTCGTCGCCGCCTTCGAGGAACCGGTCCCCAGCGACGGGAGCGGCCACCTGCGGCAGGCGTGCGACCGGCTCGCCGCGTACGTCCCGGACATCGAACGCGCCTACGGCGACAAGGAGTCCACGCTCACCTGGGTGCTGCGCGTCGGCGCCGGCACCCAGAAGCTCGCCGGCCTCGGCACCGAGACCGACACCTTGCACGACCTCGTCACCGCCGTCGGCCGGGCCGTGACCGAACGCCTGGAGAAGCCCGCATGAGCCCCACAAGCGTGCTCACCCTCCGCCTGGCAGGCCCCCTGCAGTCCTGGGGGGCCTCCTCCCGTTTCACCCGCCGCACCACCGAATCCGCTCCCACCAAAAGCGGCGTCCTCGGCCTGCTCGCCGCCACGGCCGGCATCGAACGCGACGACGACACACGCCTCGCCCGCGTGGCAGCACTGCGGTACGGCGTCCGCATCGACCAGCCCGGCACCCGCATCCGGGACTTCCACACCGCCCACCACGGCATCACCGGCAAGTCCATGCCGCTGTCGGAACGGTTCTACCTCGCCGACGCCGTCTTCGTCGCCGCCGTAGAAGGCGAACACACCCTGCTCACCGAGCTCTACGCGGCGCTGCAGGCCCCGGTGTACCCGCCGTTCCTCGGCCGCCGCTCCTGTCCGCCGGCCGGACCTGTCGAACTCGGCCTGCACGACAACGCCCGCCTCGAGGACGTCCTGGGCCGCACCCCCTGGCAGGCGTCCGGCTGGTACCGCAGACACCACCACCGTCACCACCTCCCGGACCGGCTGACCGTCCTGCGGGAGAAGGCAGCCGACGAGAGGGAAGCCACGGACGTCCTGCGCGACCAGCCGCTCAGCTTCTCTACCGCCCACCGCCGTCACGCGCTGCGCACCGTCGTCACCACCCACGTGCCCCTGCCGCCCGGCCCACCGGACACCACCTTGCGGCACGACCCGTTCGAGGCACTGCCCGATGTTCCGGAGGATGAGAGCGCCTGATGTTCCTCTCCCGTTTCCGCGTCAACACCGCCCGCCCCGGCGCACGGCGGCTCCTCTCCTCCCCCCAGGCCATGCACGCGGCAGTCATGTCCTCCTTCCCCCACCTGCTGCCCACCGACGCCCCGCCCACCGACGCCCCGCGGGTGCTGTGGCGCCTGGACCAGCGAGCCCGCGCCGAGGTGCTGCTCTACGTCGTCAGCCCCCACCAGCCCGACTTCACCCACCTGGTAGAACAGGCCGGATGGCCCGCCGCGGCATCCGCCGACCCGCACAACCCCGGCTGGCAGACCCGGCCCTACACCCCCTTCCTCGACCGCCTGGCCACCGGCGACCGCTGGTCCTTCCGGCTCACCGCCAACCCCGTGCACACCATCCGCCGAAAGGACGGCGAACCCCGCAAACTCACCGCCCACCTCACGCCGTACCACCAGATGGGCTGGCTGCTCGACGAGGAACGCCAAAAACGCGGCGGCTTCCGCATCCTCGAAAAACCCGACGAACGACGCCTCCTGCCCCACGGCACCACCCACCAGGGCCGGCCCCACCCCGGCGACCGGTACGAGCTGACCGTCGGCGACACCCGCACCCTCTCCTTCGACAAACCCAGCGGCCCCAACGGCAAACGCAGCCGACAGGGCAAGCCAGTCACCGTCGTCACCGTCACCTTCGACGGGCGACTGGAGATCACCGACCCCGACGCCATACGCCGCACCCTCACCCAGGGCATCGGCCGAGCCCGGGCGTACGGCTGCGGCCTCCTCACCCTGGCCCCCCTCGCACAACCCACCCGACAGGCATCATGAGCACGGTCTCCCGACGCCCGGCCCTCACCCCGCGCCACCTCACCCGCACCGGCGAACGCCTCTCCTTCATCTACCTCGAACGCTGCACGGTGCACCGCGACGCCAACGCCATCACCGCCCAAGACGCCGAAGGCACCACCCACATCCCCTCGGCCACCATCGGCACCCTCCTCCTCGGACCCGGAACACGCATCACCCACCAGGCCATGAGCGTGTTGGGCGAGACCGGCGCGGCCGTCTGCTGGGTCGGCGAACACGGCGTGCGCTACTACGCCTCCGGCCGCGCCCTCACCCGCTCCTCCGCCCTCGCCGAGGCCCAGGCCTGGCAGTGGGCCAACCCGCGCAGCCGCCTCGCCGTGGCACGGCAGATGTACCGGCTGCGCTTCCCGGACGAGGACCCCGCCGGCCTCACCCGGCGCGAACTCCTCGGCCGCGAGGGAAGACGGCTCAAGGACTGCTACCGAACCGAGGCCACCCGCACAGGCGTCCCCTGGCGAGGCCGCCGCTACACACCCGGCGACTTCACCAGCGGCGACGCCGTCAACCAGGCCATCACCGCCGCCCAGTGCATGTACGGCATCACCCACGCCGTCGTTACCTCCCTGGGCTGCAGCCCGGCCCTCGGCTTCATCCACTCAGGCCACGAACTGTCCTTCGTCCTCGACATCGCCGACCTCTACAAGACGGAAATCGGCATCCCACTCGCCTTCGACGTGGCCGCACAGAGCGAGGAGGACGTCGGCCCGCGCACCCGCCGCGCCCTGCGGGACCACATCAACGAGACATCCTTGCTGAACCGGTGCGTCGACGACATCAAACACCCTCCTCCTGCCCGAACAAACCGGCTCACCCGCTTCCGACGAAGACCGGGACGTGGTCACACTCCACAGCGACGGCGGCCACCAAGTCGCCTCCGGCACCAACCACGACGGCCCCGACGACTACGGAGACTTGCTCTGGTGACCGTCATCGTCCTCACCAACTGCCCGCCCGGCTTACGTGGCTTCCTCACCCGCTGGCTGCTGGAAATATCCGCAGGCGTGTTCGTGGGCAACCCCTCGGCCCGCATCCGCGACGCCCTCTGGAGAGAAGTTCAGCAGTACGCGGGCCAGGGCCGTGCTCTCCTAGCCCACACAACGAACAACGAGCAGGGCTTCACTTTCCGCACCCACGACCACGCCTGGCACCCGACCGACCACGAGGGCATCATCCTGATCCGCCGCCCCAACCCAAACGCGCCCACGCCCAGCCCAACACCCCAAAACCCACCACCCGGCTGGAGCAGAGCCTCCAAACGTCGACGTTTCGGGAGAAGTTAAATGCCCGTTAAATTTTCTAACTCCCATTTGCCGGAAACGGAGAAAGTAGTCAGAAACCGGTTGCCGCATCCATAACGCTGCAGGTCATCCAGTCTGCTCCCCGCGCCCGCGGGGATGGTCCCTGTTGAGACGGAGCTACCGCAGTCTTTCGCCACTGCTCCCCGCGCCCGCGGGGATGGTCCCAGCTCCTTCGCCAGGGCCGCAACCGTCGACGCCTGCTCCCCGCGCCCGCGGGGATGGTCCCTTGGTGCCGAACGGCGCGTCGACGGGCTTTTCCTGCTCCCCGCGCCCGCGGGGATGGTCCCCACGTGAACGCACTGGTGGTGACGGCCAGTGCCTGTTCCCCGCGCCCGCGGGGATGGTCCCGCCGTCCCCGTCCCGTCGGTCGTATCGATCCTCTGCTCCCCGCGCCCGCGGGGATGGTCCCCCGTCGAGGGTGGTGTCCGTGCGGGTGATGACCTGCTCCCCGCGCCCGCGGGGATGGTCCCCACGATGACCGCGGAGGCGCTGCCGTTCCGTACTGCTCCCCGCGCCCGCGGGGATGGTCCCATCCCCTTGCGGGTGCGGCGGGGCGGCGAATGCTGCTCCCCGCGCCTGCGGGGATGGTCCCCGGCGCATCCTGTTCGACCTCGCCGTGTTCGACTGCTCCCCGCGCCCGCAGGGATGGTCCCGCCTACAACATCGGCTCCGACACCGTGACCATCTGCTCCCCGCGCCCGCGGGGATGGCCCCGACTTCGAGGCCGTACGCACCATCCTGGGCGACTGCTCCCCGCGCCCGCGGGGATGGTCCCTTCCGGGCCGTCGTCGCGCAAATCTTCGGCGTCTGCTCCCCGCGCCCGCGGGGATGGTCCCACGGCATCGGCCGCGTCACCGGGCGTCATCAGCTGCTCCCTGCGCCCGCGGGAATGGTCCCGGGCTGACGGGGCCGGTGCGCTGGTACGAGTCCGGCTCCCCGCCTTTGCGGGGAGCAGGTCCCGAGACAGGACCGGTGTGGCGTTCTCGCTGGTCCAGTCGCCGTCGAAGGTGGCGACCAGTCGGCGCATGGCTGCGGCCCGCATCGTACGCGTGACCCGCGCAGGGGGTTGTACGGCGCCTGGCCATGACATGACGGCCGTCAGGCACCACCGCCTCCGGCCGCGATGACCAGAGACAGGACAGCGGCGAGTGCGGTGACGGTCGTGATGCCGGCTGTGACGCGCGCGTTGAGCGATGGACAGCGGTGCACGGCGTAGGCCACGGCGCCGACGACGAGCACGGTGACCGGGGCCAGCAGCACAACAACCAGCAGAGTGAGTGTGGACGCGGGGTTCCCCTCGGGATCAGGCACACGGATGGCCCGAGTGCGGATGTCGGCGGAAGCGTGGGCCTCACTGCCCCTTACGTCTCGGGCACCGGGCCCGGATAGGTGATCGCAGGGTCGTGGTGTCGCCGAAATCCGCACCGCTGCTCTCGCAATGGGCCGCGCCCACCACCATCTCGAGCTCACCGGCTACTTCCGGTGCAGCGGATCCGCCGCCTATACCGCCTGGGTCGACGTCCTGCTGTACGGGGAACCACAGCCGTGGACCGGTCACACCGACGAACTCGGTCTCGCCGACGACGCCTTCCGCCTCCAGCGGCTCATCGACAAGGCCACCGTCGACGGACACATCGCCGACCACCGCCGGCTTCTGCTGGCCCTGGACACGGAACTGCCCCTGCGGCGCCACCGCCCTTCTCTTCGACATCACCGTCGACGTCCCCTCCGTCGGCACCATCCCGGCCCGGATCTGGCACGCCGCGTGGAACGCCGCCACCGTCCTCACCCGCCCCGACAACGGCCAAGCCCTCGCCCCCCCACAGCCAGTTCTGGGCCAGCCACACCGGTGGCCACCAGCAGATCGGCTGTCTGCACCGCCCAAGGCCTCGAATACCACATTGCTGGCGTCATCATCGGCCCCGACCTCACCTGGACCAACGGCGCTGGACCGCCCACCCCGGCGAAAGCCGTGACCCCAACCTGCGCCACCTCTTTCCCGGCGAGTATCTCCCCTACGCCCTCAACACCTACCGCGTCCTGCTCACCCGTGGCACCCACGCCACCTACATCCACGCCACCGACCCAGGCACCCACCGCATGGTCAACCGGCTCATTCGCCCACGGTAAGAGAGACAAGCCATACGGAGGAGGATGGAGCGACGGAGCCAGGGCCAGGAGTGCGCCGCACAGGCACCAGGTCTGCCACCAGGCCCACCACGGCGGGCCGCCGAGCGGGAGCCTGCGGTGGTGGCCGGTCACGGCGCGGACCACCGGGGAAGGTGCGGGCGGACACCGTGCCGGTCGGGGCGCCGCTCGGTCCGATCGATCTGGCGGTCGTCCTGGGCTTGCGGGCCCACCTCAGGGGCAGCGGCGCGGATGCCGGGAACTGAGCGGCCGTCGAGTGGGGCGCCAGTACGGCCGCGGGAGGGGTCAGGGCCAACGCTGCGAGGGCGAGCACGGCGCGGCCTGGCCGGGAGGGGCGGGCGTGCGCGCCGCTCATCGCTCTTCCCGGCGGCAGTTGACCGGTGTGAGGGGGGAGGGGTTGTCGAGCGCGGCCGGGTCGGTGGTCCACTCCGTTCCTCCGCCTTTGGGCAGCAACCACGCCACTGGACGAGGATTGGTGCCCTCGGGGCGATGGCGCGCAGGATTCCCCGGCGCCCGGTGGCGATGTCCTCGACCTCGCGGCCGATCCAAGGGTGGTCCCTGTGCAACAGACCGTGCGTGGTGTTCACCGGGCCTCGCCGCCACTCTGGGCCAGCGGTGCCCATGAGTACCGCACCCGCACGCCGTGCTCCTGCAGCCACTGGTTCTCGCGGTGGCGCAGTTCGCAGGAGGGCTCCGGGGCGATGCATGCAGGCCACCGCGTGATCACTACGGCAGCCGTGCCGGACTCCGTGAGCTGCCGTACGCGCTGCCAGCCGGCGCGGAGGCAGGGCTCCGGTTCGCGGTAGGCGTCCTTGACAGTGTCGGTGATCGTCAGCCTGTGCTGCTGTGCGAAGGCGTGACCTTCTTCTTCGGCGGGCTCCTGTGCCAGGGTGGGGTTCAGCTTTCCGCGCTCGGCGCGCACATACAGCACGGCTGCGGCAGGGTCCGCAGCGGCCTGTGCGGCGGTGGTCTCCTGGATGGTTCCTGCACTGTTCATCGCTGCCTCAGCAGGTTGATCGGGTCAGTGCCCCGCCGTGCCCACGGGGGAACGAGGCGCGGCGGGGCCGTACACGACATCTAACCGACCGCCATCGTGCGGTGTGCATGACGAAGTTGCGCGGGTTGCTGCCACTCGTCCTGACGAATTGGGCTGCCCTTGACCTGTCTTAGGTCTCACGCGCGTTCTACGGTGCTGTTGTGGCGGAGACCAGGAACGCGGACTTAGCCGCCTGGATGACGAAGCACCAGATGTCGGCCGGGGAGCTTGCCGCTGCGGTCAACGACGCCATCCGCGAGTTGACCGGCCGTCTCGGCGCGATGTCGGAGCGCACCGTGTTCCGGTGGCTGTCCGGCGAGAACCAGTGGCCCCAGGAACGCCAGCGGCGTGCCTTGGAGATGGTCACCGGCCTGTCCGCCACGGCCCTAGGGTTTGTGCCTCGGGGGAAACGCGAGACTGTCCCACCAGCGCTATCGGAGGACCCCGACGTGCGCCGTCGTCAGTTCTGCAGCGCGGCCACCGGCGCCGCTGCCGCTGCCGTGATGCCCACTCCCGCGCCCCGCCCCTCGCGTATGGGCACCTTTGACGTGATCCGGCTGCGGGACGACGTCGAGAGACTGGTCGCGCTGGACGCCGACCGCGGCGGGCACGGCCGCCTCGCCCAGGCCGCCCTGGCCGGGGCCGACGAGGCGATCGGCCTGCAGAACAAGTCCACCACCCAGCGCGTGCGGCAGCGTCTGTACGCGCTCGCCAGCGACTTCACCGCGACGGCCGCGTGGGCCCTGATCGATGCCGGGCAGCTCGACGGCGCCGTCAAGCACCTCGACCGCGCCCTGTCCCTCGCGGGCTTCTCCCAGGACGCCGAGATGGCCATGCAGGTGTGGAACCTGCGGGCCATGCTCGCCCCGCCAGCGCAAGCAGTACCCCGAGGCGGTGGCCGCCGCCCAGGCCGCCCAGGCGACGCCCATCGTCCGGCGCAGCCCGCTGCACGCCTCCCTCGCCCAGGCCCGGATGGCGGTCGGGCTCGCCCACAGCGGAGACAGGCGTGCGGCCCTGCGCTGCCTCGGCCGCGCCGAGGACGCCCTGGCGAAGACCGACCCGGCCGAGCCGCGCTCGACGTGGATCGCCTTCTACAGCTGGGCGGAGCTGCACTCCCTGACCGCGACCGTACGGGACGTCCTGGGCGACCCGACCCAGGCGGAGGCCGCGGCCTACCGGGCACTGGCCGCCCTGCCCGGCTCCTACCGCCGCAACCGCGCGCACACCACCGCCCGCCTTGCCCTGGCCCAGCTGCACCAGGACGACATCGAGCAGGCGTGCGCCACCAGCGGCACCGTCTTCGCGATCATGGCGGGCGCCCCGCTGCCCGGGCGGATGCGGCAGCTCCTCGGCGACTTCCAGCGCGACCTCATCGCACGTGCGCCCTCCGCGCACATCGCTCACGAGTGGACCGACCGCTACCGGACCGAATGGAGCACCTCTTGACCACGACAGCCGTTGAACTGCGCCGCTTCGGCCACCAGGACCTGCCCGCCATCCGGCAGACGCTGTTGGACGTGCACGCGGACGCGTACGCGGACGAGATGGACGACGAGTTCAACCAGCGCTTCCCCTGGTTCGTCGACCACTGGGGAGGACACCCCGGCTTCTCCTGCGTCATCGGCTACGAAAGTGATGAGCCGGTCGGTTTCGCGTACGGCTCCCCGGCCACCCCCGGCCGCGAGTGGTGGCGCGAGCACCTGAGCGAGCCGCCGGCGGACGACTCGACGTTCTCCGTGTCCGAGCTGATGGTGCGCCCGCGGTGGCGGAAGACGGGCACCGCCAAGCGGCTGCACACGGCGCTGCTCGAAGACCGGCCGGAGGCCCTGGCCGTGCTCCTGGTGGATCCCGACCATCCGAAGGTCCAGGCACTGTACGAGGCGTGGGGGTACGTCAAGGTCGGCCATCGCCAGCCGTTCCCGGACTCCCCGAACTTCGCGGTCATGCTCCGCCACCTGCGCGTCCCCACGGCCTGCTGACGCCCCCGACATGTATAGGCCCGGTGCCACCGGGGCCTAGTTCGTTGCCGTGTCTCGACGGTGTAGCGCAGGGGCTCGGTGGGGGCCATGTGGTGGGGATCCTGCCTTTCTCCGGCGCCCCGGGCGACAAGGTGTCATGTGCCTTTCGTCGCGTCGGATAAGAAAAGTTGGCGCTCCAGATCGCGGAGGGTGGAGCGGATCACAAGTTGGTGTACAGGGCAAGTTTTCGGCCAATCGTGAAGGGCCATGACGGTGTGAAGTCCCCTCCCGCTCGGGTAACACCCTTTATCTACAAGCTTTCTTCTTATCTACAAGCTTTCTTCACTGCTTGATCATGATTGTCTTTCGGTCACTCGGTGAGCTGGGATCTTGTGGCGTGATCACCTCCCGTGCTTAAGGTGACCGCCGCCGTGCCCGGCGGAGCAGACCATTCTGTCGGTGCGCGGTTGAAGGGCGGCCGGGGAGCGCCGTCGTGGGGGAGGGGGGCTTCGGCACGCCGCAGGTGTGACCGCCAAGGCGTGTCGTGGTGATCGTCGACGGGGTCCTTCCGTCTCTTCACCCGGGGCGTCCCTGCCTGCTTCCATCTCCGGCAAAGGATGCCTCCGTGCGTTTCAGACGCCCCTACAGATCGCCTGACGAGCCGTCGGGCCGATCGGCCCCACGTATTCATCCCCGGCTGGGTTCCCGGGCCCGGTGGCGGCGTTCCGCCTCCAAGCCTCTGGTGCCGCTGCTGGCCGCCGGTGCGATGCTGGCCGGCCTGATCGGCTCTCAGCCTCCGTCCGATGACGGGCTGTCGCGCATCGGCACGGTCGCCGACAGCTATGACGGTTTCGACGCCCAGGCTGCCGAGCAGCTCCGGCAGGACCAGTGCCTGATGGCCGACGCGTTACGGCTGGGCGGCCCTGAGATGGGGGCCCTGGCGCAGACCGGGCTGAACCAGACGCCGGAGCAACTGCGGGTCACGGCCAACCAGGAGTACTGGAACGACACGCCTCTGTCCGCCGCGTTCCAGCGGGACAGGGACACCGTCGATGGGGACCTTGAGTCGTTGGGTGCGCGCGTACAGACATGGAAGGCGTCCTTGGATGGCTTGTCCTACCCCGGCGGCTTCAACTCCGTCGCGGACTTCTTCTGGCCGCCAGGCGTGCCCAGCAGCTCCGGTGACGACTTCTTCGGCCAGGTGGGCTACTCGACGTGGCTGGGGGAGCAATTCTGGAAGAACGAGGGTCTTCTCTACGAGGATCCCGCTCCCGAGGCCGACGAGACGACCATCCAGGCGGTCAAGAACCTGGGCACGCCGCTCTACAGTGAACCCGTCCCCGGGCTGCCCAGCAAAGAGTGGGCGCAGGCGTACGCCGAGTGGCAGGCGTTCGACACACTGCTCGACGGCTACGCCTTCTCGGACATGGGCGCGGACGACGCCCGGATGTTCCTGGCCGCCGGCGGTTTCCCGCGTACCGCTCCCGAGCCCGGCAGTCTCCCGTTCCGTCTCGCGGTGGAGGACCTGAAGACGCGGTTCGCGGCCTGTGCGTGGCGTAACCCGATCGATCCGAGCAAGGTTCTCGGCCAGGAGGTGGCCACCGCGTCGGCGGAGTGGCAGCGGGAGATCGCCGCGCAGGCCACTCAGCGCAACCAGATCCTCACCGCCAACCGTGATGCCACCAAGGCTTTGGCCACCGGTGCGAGGGCGCTGGGCGAGATGCTGGGCAGTCCTGGATCGCCGACCATCTGACCCGTTGGAAGGACTACTGGTCGGCCGGCGGGCCGGGCTGGATCGGTGACAGCCCGCTGATCGTCCACATCCACGCCGCCTCCGACAAGTGCCTGGAGGTGGCGGGCGGCTCGAAGGCTGACGGCGCCGTGGTGCAGATGTACACCTGCAACGGCGGTGCCCACCAGGAGTGGCGGATCGAGGGCGATGCCCTGGTCAACGTCAACTCCGGCAAGTGCCTGGACGTCAAGGGTGCCGGGACGGCCAATGGCACCGTCATCGAGCAGTGGACGTGCAAGCAGAACGGTGCCCAGCAGTGGGAGTACACCACTCACGGCACCACCCAGTTGAAGAACACCGGCAGCGGCAAATGCCTTGACATGCACACCTACGCCAACAGTCAGGACGCCTGGCTGTGGGCCTGCAACGGCACCGACCCGCAGAAGTTCGACATCGTGCCCTCCGGGCACAACGGCACCGGCGACCTCGACTACCCGACGGTGCAGCAGTTCACCAAGGCGAACGTCGGCATCGCCAAGGCCCGGGCGGCGGCGCAGACGCAGCTCGACGTGATCAAGCAGCAGGCCCAGATCGCGGGCACGGCGGACACCAGCACCGGCCAGTTCCTGAACGCCGCCTACGCCATCGCCGACCGCGATGGCGCACCCCGCGGCCGGGCACTGCTGGTCGGACAGCAGAAGGCGCAGGTCACCAAGGCGTCTGCCGCCGCGCTGAACGCGATGGTGAAGGCCGGCGAGACCGCGTACGCCGCCACCCGTGCCTCCGCCGCCGATAGTGCGACCATCACCGCCCGCGCGGTCGCCCAGGCCGCCGGGTCCAGGGCCGCCTTCCGTACCGCCGCCGCCGAGGCGGCCAAGCAGCAGGCCAAGGCCGCGGCGGATGCCGCCGCCGTCCAGGCGGACGAGGCCAAGGCCGCCCGCGACCTCGCCAAGGCCAAGCTCGCCGAGACCCAGGAGGCCGAGGCCGACGCCAAGGCCGCGGCGGCCACGGCTCACGCGAAGCGGCTGGAGGCGGAGAAGGAGGAGGCCACCGCCAAGGCGGAGAAGGAGACCGCCGCGCAGAAGCAGGCCGAAGCCTCCCAGCACAGGGCCAAGGCCCAGGAACACGCCTCCCAGGCCCAGCAGGCCAAGGACCGGGCGCAAGCCGCCGATGCCACCGCCACCGAGAAGCGGAAGGCCGCCGAGGCCGCGCGGGACAAGGCGAAGGCACTTCGTGACGACGCCTGGGACGCCGAACAGAAGGCCAACACCGCCCGGGCCAAGGCCGACGCCAAGGAGGCTTACGCCCAGGCATCCGAGTCCGAGGACAACGCCCAGGAGGCGCGGCAGGCGGCCAACGCCGCCCGCGCCGCCGCCGACGACGCCGAAGCAGCGGCGGCTTCAGCCCGCGCCGAGGCCGGCAAGGCCACCCAGGCCGCGGCCGACGCCGACGCGGCGGCCACCCGGGCCGAGGCCGCGGCCAAGCGGGCCCGGGCCGACGCCGACGCCGCACAGGCCGCCAAGCTGAAGGCCGACGCGGCCGTCCGAACGGCCACCAGCACGGCGGCGGACGCGATCGCCGCTTCCAAGTCCGCCGCGGCTTCGGCCCGGTCGGCGGTCGCGCTCGCCGACAAGGCCGAGGAACACGCCGCCGACGCCAAGGCGCAGGCGGACGCGGCCAAGGCCGAGGCGGCCACCGCGCTCAAGGGCGCCAACGAGGCCGCCGGGCACGCCTACACCACCGCCCAGGCAGCCGTGGACGCCGGCAACGCGGCCGCACAGGTCGCGGCACCGGCCAACGACGCCATCCAGCTCGGCTCGCCCTACATCACCACCGATTCCGCCGCCGGACTGGCCGTGCTGACCGGCCAGTCCTCCAAGACGATCGCCGAACAGCAACTGGCCGTCGCCGAGGCACACGCCAAGAACGCCCAGGAGGAAGCCGCCCAGGCACAGAGCGTCGCCAACGCGGCCGCCGGCGACGCCAAGGCCGCCTACACCCTGGCCGCCGAAGCCGCCCGTTACGCCGCCGACGCCCGCGCTTCCGCCAAGAAGGCCCTGGAATATTCCGCCCAGGCCGCCGACTACGCCGCCCAGGCCGCACAATCCCTCAACCGCACCATCGCCTACGGCCAGCAAGCAGCCGAGGACGCGGCAGCAGCCGACCGTGCCGCCGGACGGGCCGAAGGGTATGCCGCGGAAGCCCGCAACTCCGCCGACCAGGCCGCCCTGGACGCCGAAGCCGCCCGCGCCGCCGCAGCCGACGCCGAGCAGGCGGCCAAGGAGGCCCGCGAGGCCGCCGACCACGCCGCCGCCGAAGCAGCAGCAGCCGAAGAAGCGGCCAAGGACGCCCAGGCCTACGCCGAATCAGCCCAGCACGCGGCCGACGAGGCTGAGAGGAAGGAGAACGCGCAGCAGATCGAGACGGGGACCGTCGTCGACGAGGCCGGTATCGCCATCGGCGGCATGTTCTATGTCGTCGACCGTATGGAGAGGATCGGCGATCCGGAGACCGTGAAGAAGACGGAGGGCTGTGACGGCTGGATCGACCGGCTCTTCTACAACGGCGACTGCACGATCACCGCGAAGATCCGGTTCAAGGCGGTCCTCGACCTGTACATGTGCACAGCGCAGGACCTGGATTTGTCTCAGTTCACATGCCCTGCGAGCGCGACGGTGTACCTGGGCCAGCACTCGACCAAGGAACTGTCCACCCAGGCCACGCACACCATCTCCATCGCGGAGTACCAAGAGGACATCGATCCGATCGACATCCTCTTCGGGAGCTGGATCAAGTGCGCCCAGAAGATCGCCCCCGGCGGTCAGGACGGAAGCTGGGGCGGATGCGCCTGGGCGGCCGTGGATGTGGCGAGTCTGTTCGCGGGCAAGATCCTCAGGCCCATCTCGGACGCCGTCAAATCGTTGGACGCCGCCGCCAGGACCGGTGTCGGATTCACCGACGCGTGGAAGGGTTTGCGTGCGCTCGGCCTGTCCGAAGAGGCTGTTGCCGGCATCGTGACGAGGGCGTTCCAACAGCTGAAAGCACTTTGCCTGAAGGACAGCTTCCCTGTCGGCACGCGCGTGTTGCTGGTCGGTGGCAGGTCCAAGCCCATCGAGGCGATCCGCTTCGGCGACGAAGTGCTCGCCACTGACCCGGACGCCGGAGTTACACGCTCGGCACCGGTCACGGCGACGCTCTCCCATCCGGCAGACCGGCTCGTTCAGGTCACACTTGCCGACGGTGGACGGTTGCTGACGACTCCCGGACACCGGATGTATGTTCCTGGCCGTGGCTGGGTCATGGCTTCAAACCTGTATACGGGCGACCCGCTCCGGACTGCGGACGGTACTGCAAGCCACGTGATTGGTATCCGCTCTGTGACCTCGCCGCAGCGGGTGTGGGACCTGAGTGTCGCCAACCTTCACACCTTCTACGTGCTTGCGGGTAAAACTCCCGTACTCGCTCATAACGTCAACTGCCCGACGTACGTTGATGTTTATCCGAGCGGGCGCGGAATCGTTGCCGATATGGACGATAATGGACTCGTCTCATTCGTCATAAACGCAGGCGCAGACACACCCAGAGGTGGCGAAATGTTCAATGCCGCTCTTGCTCACTTCGGCGATGAGGTCAAGGGCGTTAAAGCCTACTGGCAAGACGGCGGCGCCCTTAGTGACAATCTGAACTCCTTCAATGCTGCCGTGCAAGGTGGCGCATCGCTCAAGGAAGCGGCACTAGCAACATTCACGGGAAAGATGTCCTCAAGGGCAGGTTTCTCCACCGTGGAAATAACTGAACTCAGGGGCATGCCGGGCGCCTACACTAACGTGGGCGCGATTTTCCGGTAGAAGCGCTGTAGTGCCGCTCATGAGCAGCGCGCACGAGTTAGGGTGGGGCCCATGCGCACGTGGGCCCCACCCGGGCGTTCATGCGTGTTTTGGCAGCAAAAGAAAGAGCCACGATGAGTAATATAGGAAAAACCGCAGAAGATCTGAAAATCGCTCACGTCGAAGGGAAAAATGCAGTAGAGTTGGCGCTGCTCTCCCGTGAGAAACTGGGTGCAGAATTCGGCGTCATTTCATTTATCGCCTCTTTTCGCCTTGCTTTCGATATCCCATTGCCTGTCCTGCAGCACGCTCAAGCGTGGTGGCAGTTCGGGTGGGGAAGTAAGAGCATCTCCGACGATGAATTTTCTGCTCTCCTTACGCCTTGGCTCCCGAAGCGATAGCGAGCTCCCGCTCCTGCGGGTGACGGCGTTGTCGGCAGCGGGCCGACAACGTCCCCCGCGGCGAGCTCGTCGTCGTACAGCACGGTGCCGCCGTGGATTACCACGGTGTTGCGGCCGACGAGCTGCTCGGCCTTGATGACCGCGAGCGTCGCGCGACGGAAGACGGTCCCGGCCGCCGGCTCCCGCCAGCTGCCGCGGCGGTTTCCAGTCACCCGGACCAGGGCACCGACCTGCCGCTGCCGAGGGCGCGGAACGCCGCGAGGCTGATTGGCGCGTGCTCGCGGACGACTCGCTCTTCGGCGTGGTCGTCATCGCTCTCAATCACGAGGCGGGGCCCCAGCATCCGGTGCCGTAACGCGGACGAGACCCGCTCACCCCGCCTCTGCGTACGGGCTGAGCGGGCCTCCTCTTCGTTGCGTCACCGCTTGCCGGAACGCCGTTGGTCGCCGACGATCCGGCATGCCTTCCGGTTGCTCACACCTCGGTCCAGGAGACGGATGTCTCCCGTCCGCTCGCGGTCGAGCTTTTCCGTCCCTGAGCTCTGCGGATCTTGCGGATCTGAAAGGCCCTCACGTTCCGAAGGTCGGGTGTTGCGATGACCGCTGGGACCCGAGCGCGCCCTGCGGACGCGCAGTGTCAGAGCGTGAACTCGCCCGTGTGATCGCCGGTGAGCCCCCCGCTATCCCAGGAGGCCGCCGAGGATCCCTCCGCCGCCAGCGGCGCTCAGCCTCACGTTAGCCCCCAGGTCGAGGGCCTGACTTTTCGCGCCGCTCTCCTTGGCCGTGGTGTCGCCCTGCGCCGCGACCATCAGCGCGCCAGCCGCCGCCACCGTGGCCACGCCAAGCCCCATGGCCGCGCGCAGCTTCCTCGACTTGCCCATGCCGTACCCCCTTATGTTCGGCCGGGACTGTCGTTCCCCGGCACTGGACAGGGTGGCAGCAGCAGCCGGACCGACAAACAGGCCATCGTCTTATCCACCCGTTCGCGCGACGAGACGCTCACATGTTCCAGGATTGTCGACGTCCGGCGGCAGCAGGGCCGCTCCAGCGCCGCTTGGACACCGTCCTTTTTGATGTCAACGGGCCGTCGGGCCGTCACGGCAGACCTGGTCGAGCGGCTGGTCCCGAACGAGGTGCGGGCGCTGTTGCGGCGGATGGTCCCGCCCACGGAGGTCGGATGCCCGCCGGGTGGTGGCCGGCGCCGCGCGGGGGACCGCGAGACGCTGGCGGCGATCGTTTTCGTCGCCACCTCGGGCTGCACCTGGCGCCGGCTCCCACCGGTCTCCGGCCCGGTATGGCCCACCGTCTACCGGCGCTTCGCCCCGTAGAACCGGGACCGGGTCCAGGCCTAACCTCACCGCGTCATCCTCGACGAACACGGCGCCCGCGGCGACCCGGACGGGTCGCGTTGCGCGATCGACTCGAGCGTGCGGGGCAGATGGGGGCCGCTGACCGGACCGAATCCGACCGGCCACGCCCACGCACTCACCGTCGTGCACCGCCTCCTGGCCCGCATCGACGACGCGGCCGACCACCTGCTGAAGCAGCACCTGCGGTGATCCCCAAGATCCGACGCGGCTCGCGCACCTACGGCCTGCCGGCCCACTGATCACGCACTGGCCGGACATGCTGAAGGTCAAGCGGACTCTGGACTACAGTGGTGAGCTGCGGCAGTACGCAGAACGAGCCCGGCGCGGAGTCGGTGCACAAAGTGCTGCGTTCTCACCCGTGTGGGGGATTCCGCGGCGTCGTCGCACACGGGCATCCTCGCACATGTCCCGAAATGCGATTATCCGCATATCGCGGGCAGTGCGGCGATGCGGAAGAGCGGAAAGGTGGGAATGACCATGGTTCTTCTTGACCTCCAGATGCTGGAACCCGCCCGGGACTGCGACGGCGGCGGGGAGGCGCAAAGCGCCATCAGCGTTTCACTGTGCAATGTGGCCAACAGCGGCCTGAGCGTGACCCTCTGCCTCTGAACGTCATCGCGCCCTCCGGGCGGGCGGCCTACCGGTCGCGGTTTCCAAGCCGTGTCGGCGAACCGCAAAAGGATCACCACCACCGCGGTCGCCAAGCGCCGTAGCGGAAGGACGAGCCGTGCGGCCCGGACGGTGGAGTCCTGGCCGCACGGCGGTGTCCTGCTCGCTCCTCGCATGTGGTGATCCGTGCGAATCGGAGGTCGGACGAGCGTCGGCGCGTGCTCGTCACCGGTACAGCGCTCGGCCGGTCGGCGCCTGCGCCGACCACGGGGACACGGTAGGGCGCACCGCCCCCGGCTCGTCGCACACTCCGAGCCGTCGCGCACGCGGTCGCGGCCGCCGTCCGGCAGGCACGGTCACGCCGAAGTGGCTGACACGTTAATCAATGTCCCGTCCGAAGTCCCTATGGGGGACACCTGTTTCGGTCACCATGGCCGCGCCCCGGCCGTCGCCGACCTGCGCTCGCAGAGAGTATGCGGGTGGCAGACGCCGTTTCCCGGTCACGCGCAGCGGGCAGACAGGCGGGCCGATTCTTGCATCACCGTTCCGCCCGGGTAGCTCTCCAACACACCGTCCCCGACGAGAAAGGGGTGCTCTCGGTATGGCCGAGTGGAAGCTCATCCCGGTGTGCTGTCCCGGATCGCGGTCGGGTCCCGGACTAACGTGTGGGGCGTCAGTCCCCAGGGCGGTATCTATCGCTACGCCAACAACGACGTGTCCAACACCTGGGTGCAGAGAACATGACAAGAGATGCGAAACCCTATCAAATACTCATGAAAATGGGCTAGTTGGGCGTTTACTGCCAGGAGTGCGCCCGCAAACGCGAGGAAAGATTCACCAGTCCGGGCACGGACGCCCTCGCGAAGCGCACCGCCCGGACCCCGCGTTCTGGGAGGCTTGCCGTCTGCGCGAGGACGTGAACGAGGCCCTGGCCGTGAAGCCGTATGGAGTCGCCCAGCGGTCCGGTGACCGGACCTTCCAGTGCGACGTGACCGCCGTGTGCACGATGCCGGACGGCACCCGCGCCTACGCCCTGCTCGACGGCGTCGGCGACACCCTGGCCGTCCGCTCCTGGACCCGCATCGCTGCCCGCCGTCTGGCCCGCGCCGCCGCCAGGCACGCGGACGCGGAGGCCGGCCTGCGCGCCGAGTACGACCACTACGCCGCCGCCCGCACCGTCGGCCACGACCTGCCCTGCGCGGCGGCCGTCGTCGCCGTCCACGTCTCCGGTGGCCTGCTCTCCCTCGCCTGGTCCGGCGACGCCCGCGCCTACCTCCTCCTCGAGGGGCTCGACGGCCCGCCGCGGCAGATGACCGAGGACCACAACGCCCGCCGGGTGTACGACGGCGGGGACCGCAACGTGATCACCTCATGCCTCGGGGAAGTACGCAGCGACGAGGAGACCGAACGCCTCTGGAGCCACCCGGACATCGAGTACCTGCGCGGCCCGGCCCGGCCGGGCCGGCTGCTGCTCGCCTCCGACGGTGCCTACGAGCCCCACGAGGACGCCGGCCACGACCTGGCCGCCTACCTCACCGGTGACCCGCGCACCGCCGCCGAGCGCCTGGTCGACGACGCCGTCCGGCGCGCGCACGAACTGAACGACCCGTACGCGGACAACGCCACCGCCCTCATCGCCCGCATCACCTGCTGAGAAGACCTCACCGATGGACACCCCGCCCGCCCCTGCCACCGGCACCCGCGACCAGCACATCACCGACCTGCGCGCCGGGCTCCAGCCATCTGCCTGCTCAGCTTCGCCGCGGCCGGGAGGCGGCCACCGATCCCAGGCAGGCCGATCTGCTGCTGGTGGCCGCCGACGACATGACGCGGATCCTGAACCGCACCACCCCCTGAACCCCG
>NZ_JBFAWY010000063.1:0-24451 GCF_040680575.1 Streptomyces sp. NPDC052020 | reverse complement strand
GCCCCAGGGCGGCGCGGGCGGCGCCCTGGCAGCGCCGGGCCGCGCGTCCCGCTCCGGCGGTCACGGCAACGCCGGGCAGCTCCCCGGGCGCGGGCCGCGCGTCCCGTCCCGGCGGTCACGGCAACGCCGGGCCGCGCCACCCACCCGCGCGGTCACCGCCGGCGAGACGTCACCACCGCCCGATATCCCCCACCGGCATCCGCGGAGCCCTCCGCGGCGGCACCCTCCCGCTCAGCAGGATCAGCCGGGCCGCCCGGTGCCGCTGCCCGGCGTACGGCTCCAGCAGCCGCAGCATCACCGCGTCGTCCGCGTGCCGGTCCCCGGCCAGCGCCCACCCCACGATCCCCGGCAGGTGCACGTCCCCGACCGTCACCGCGTCCGGCGCCCCATGACTGCGCTGCACGGTCTCCGCCGAGGTCCACGGCCCGATCCCCGGCACGACCTCCAGCCGCGCCTGCGCCGCCGCGGGCTCCATCCCCGCGGCCTCCTCCAGCCGCGCGGCGACCCGGACGGCGCGCAGGATCGTGGACGCCCGCTTGTCGTCGACGCCCGCCCGGTGCCACTCCCAGGAGGGGATGAGCGCCCACGTCCGAGGCGCGGGCATCACGTACATCCGGTCCGGGGCCGGGCCCGGCGCGGGCTCCCCGTATCCGCGGACGAGCAGCCGCCACGCCCGGTACGCCTCGTCCGTCGTGACCTTCTGCTCCAGCACCGACGGGATCAGCGACTCCAGTACCAGCCCGGTCCGCCCGAGCCGCAGCCCCGGCCGCCGGTGCCGGGCCAGCGCCAGCAGCCGGTGGCGCGGCGCGAACGCGGACGGGTCGTCGTCCGCGCCGAGCAGCCGCGGCAGGTGGTGCAGGAGCCAGTCCGCCCCGGGGCCCCACGCTTCGCCCCGCACCCGCGCGCCGTGCGCGGTGACCCGCAGTGTCCCCGGCCCGTCGGGCGTCCGGCTGGCCCGCCAGACCGACCCGTCCGGCAGGGCCCGGAAGGTGGGGTCGCCGGGGCCCCGGCGGAGCGGGCCGAGGACCAGGGCGAGGTCGAGCGGGCCGTCCGGGGTCCAGGTACGGGTCCTCGCCGGTGCCCCGGACTGGCGGGGCACGGCGGCATGGGTGCCGCGTACGGGTCTGGGGGCGAAGCGTCCGGCCACGAGTGGAGTCCCTGGGAAACGAGTGGTGCTCTACGAGGGTAGGCGCTCGCCGCCGGGTTCAGCGCACCTCGATGAAGGCGTCCGCCTCCCGCTCCGGGCGCGGCCTCGGCTCCCCGGCCGGGTGGCCGACGGCGACGGCGCCCATGGGATCCCAGTCCGGCGGCAGGTCCAGGACCTCCCGTACGACGTCCCGGCAGAACATCGTCGACGACACCCACGCCGACCCGAGCCGTTCCCCGGCCAGCGCGACCAGGAAGTTCTGCACCCCGGCCCCGGCCGCGACCACGAACATCTCCCGCTCGGCCCCGTCGCGCCGCGCGTCCCCGTAGGTGTGGGAGCCGTCCATGACGAGGCAGGGCACCACGAGGCAGGGCGCGTCGCGCAGGACGTCCCCGCGGCGGATCCGCTTGGCGATGGACTCCTCGCTCTTGCCGTCCCGCCGCAGGTCCGCGATCCAGGCGTCGCGCATGGCGTCGAGCAGACGGGTCCGGGCCTCGGCGGATTCCAGGAGGACGAAGCGCCAGGGCGTGGTGTGGTGCGGGGCCGGTGCCGTCACGGCCGCGGCGACCGCCCGGCGCACGGCACCCGGGTCGACCGGCTCGTCGGTGAAGGACCGCACGGTACGCCGCTGGGTCACCGCCAGCCGTACGGCCTCCGACGTGCCCAGGCGGAACATGTCGTCGCGGGCGCCGCGCACCATGGCCCGCGCTCCGGGCCCGTCGCCCCCGGCCAGGACGTGGGGCAGTCCGCGCACCACGGCCACCGGCAGTCCGGCGGCCTTGCCCTTCACCAGGTCCCCGGCGGCGGCGAGCTCGTCCGCCGTGGCGACGACGGTGGCGCTGAGCGGATTGCCGTGGGCGTCCGTGCCGCCGCGCAGGTCGTCCAGGACGCGGACCCCGGCCGCGCCGATCGCCACGTCCGTCAGGCCCGCGCGCCAGGGCCGGCCGAAGGTGTCGGTGATCACCACGCCGACCGTGACGCCGAGGGCGTCCCGCAGGCCGTCGCGGATCGTCCGGGCGGACGCGTCGGGGTCCTCGGGCAGCAGCAGGACCGTGCCGGCGGGGGTGTTGGAGGCATCCACCCCCGCGGCGGCCATGACCAGGCCCTGGCGGTTCTCGACGATGCGCAGCGGCCCGCGCCGGGCCACGACCCGCACGGTCTCCCGGTCGATCGCCGACTCCCGGTCGGCCGCCCGGACCAGCCGCCCCTCCGCCTTGGAGACGATCTTCGAGGTGACGAGCAGCACGTCCCCGTCGGCCAGCCCCGGCTCGGCGGACGCGATCAGCTTCGCCAGGTCGTCGCCCTCGCGCACCTCGGGGATGCCGGGGACGGCCCAGACCCGGTAGCCGTCGGCGGGTGCGCCGGTCACGCGGCACGCACCTCCTCGGCCAGCGCCAGTGCCTCCCGCGCCATCCGGGCGGCGGCGTCCAGGTCCGTCATCATCAGCGGTACGGCCTTGCAGCGGATCCCGGCCGCCTCCACCCGCTCGACCGCCGCCGCGTCGACCGTGTCGACGAGCCAGCCGTCGAGGAGGCCCGAACCGTAGTGCTCGGCGACCGCCGCCGCCGTGGACTCCACGCCGACCGCCGCGAGCACCTTGTCGGCCATGCCGCGCACCGGCGCGTCCCCGACGATCGGGGACAGGCCCACCACCGGCACCCCGGCGTCGGCGATCGCCTCCCTGATGCCGGGCACGGCGAGGATCGTGCCGACGGAGACGACCGGGTTCGACGGCGGGAAGAGGATCACGTCCGCCTCGGCGATCGCCTCCAGGACGCCGGGCGCCGGCTTCGCCTGCTCCGCGCCGACCGGTACGACCGCCTCGGCGGGAACGGAGGCCCGCAGCCGGACCCAGTACTCCTGGAAGTGGATCGCCTTGCGTTCGCCGTCGATCTCGACGGCGACATGGGTCTCGACGCGGTCGTCGGTCATGGGGATGAGCCGCACCCCGGGCTGCCAGCGGTCGCACAGGGCCTCGGTGACCGCGCTGAGCGGATAGCCGGCCCCCATCATCTGCGTCCGCACGATGTGCGTGGCGAAGTCCCGGTCGCCCAGGCCGAACCACTCCGGCCCGACGCCGTACGCGGCGAGCTCCTGCTTGAGGTGGAAGGTTTCGTCGGCCCTTCCCCAGCCCTGCTCCTCGTTGATGCCGCCACCGAGCGTGTACATCACCGTGTCGAGGTCCGGGCAGACCTTCAGCCCGAAGAGGTGGATGTCGTCCCCGGTGTTGCCGATGACCGTGATCTCCGCGTCCGGCGCGGCCCGCTTCAGGCCGCGCAGGAACCGGGCACCGCCGATGCCGCCTGCCAGAACCACAATGCGCATTCGGACAGTGTGTCAGCCGCCGGGCGCGGAGGTGGAAGGGCGGTCGCCGGGAGGGCCCGGCGGGCGGGCCCGGGGGCGGATCAGGCGGTCGTCGCGGCGGCGGACGCGTCGTGGACGGCCCGGGACGCGCACCGGGCGGAGTACATCGTCATCTCCGTCAGGCCCGGGTGGTAGACGTGCAGGCTGACCGCCGGCTCCAGGGCGTCGTTGACCACCTCGTGCACGTATCCCGGCGCGAACACGCGCTGCGCTCCCGGCCGCAACGCGCGCGTGCCGCTGCGCGTGTGCTCGGTCAGGGTGCCGTCGAGCACGGTCAGCACGCCGGAGGAGGGGCCGTGGTCGTGCGGGCCGCTGCCCTGGCCGGGCACCCAGGACAGCAGCCAGACCTCGTAACCGGGGCCGGTGCGCAGCCGGTGGTACCAGCGCGTCGTGGCGTCGTACCGGACGAGGGGCTCCCACTGGGACCGGTCGGCGGCGAGGGAACGGGCCAGGCCGGCGAACTCGGCGACGGTGGACGGGTGCTCGCGCGGGGGCTGGAGCAGGTGCGGGACTTCGAGGATGTCGCCGGCGATCTGGAGGTCGCTGTCGCTGTTCATGGGGTGCGGTGGTTCCTCGGCGGGAGAGGTCTGGGGGGAAGGCTGGGACGGGGCTGGAGGGGAGCCGGGGTGCCGGGTCGCGGATCGTCCGCCCGGTCACGGGGTGACGGGCATGCCCTGGTCGGGCGGGGGCGAGGGACCGGCCGAGGCTCGTGGACTCGGCGGGCAGCCGGAGCGGGCTTGGCTCAACAGCTGGGACGGCAACAGCTACAGCGAGCGCGGGCAGCACCGTGGGACCCGGCGGGGCGGGTCGTGGTGAGCACCGAGTTCGCGAGCATGCCCCCAAGGACAGCGGCTCACACCTTCACTGTCAACTCGGACCCGCTGGGTGGGATGTGTTTCACCTCATCCGGTTCATCTGGCAGGTGAAAGGTTTGTGCCGGGGACTTCCGGGACACATGGCGTCCAAGCCGGGCGCACAAGCCCCGTTGCGATCCCGTGATCGGAATGTGATCCGGTTCGCTTCGGAGCGTGTGCCGGAACGAGATCGAACCGCAGGGCGTCCTTCCCCGTACGGGTCCGTGCGGGGTCGCAGCCCTCTGCGGGAGCTCGTCCGTGTGTACAGGTTTATGGCGATTTGAACACTTTCCGCACGGCCTTGGTTCCGCAGAGTGAATAAGGGGCTCAATAGCAGATCTCGGCTTGACTCGCCCGGAGCAGCACACTTGTAATTTCACTCGTGTCGTTCAGCCGGGATCGGTAACGGCCACATCACGGGGACGCGAAAGACAGACGAGGGGCGCACATGACCGAGCTGGTGCAGCAACTGCTGGTCGACGACGCGGACGAGGAACTCGGCTGGCAGGAGCGCGCACTGTGCGCCCAGACCGACCCCGAGTCCTTCTTTCCCGAGAAGGGCGGCTCGACCCGCGAGGCCAAGAAGGTCTGCCTCGCCTGTGAGGTCCGCTCCGAGTGCCTCGAGTACGCCCTCGCCAACGACGAGCGCTTCGGCATCTGGGGCGGCCTGTCCGAGCGGGAGCGCCGCCGGCTGAAGAAGGCCGCTGTCTGAGAGACCGCTGTCTGAGAGGCCGCTGCCTGAAAGGTCGCCGGTCCGGGCGCCGCCGGTCTGGACATCGCTGGTCCGGGTGCCGCCGCCGGAAGGCGCCGGCTGGCGCTGGGGCCGCTGTCCGGGCGGGGTGTCCGAGGGGCGCCCGTCCGCGGAGGCGTCGCGGGAGCTGTGCGGTCTGACGAACGGACATATCCGCACGCACATACGGTCATACGGTACGAACGGCCCGTCGCCCGGGGCTGTCCACAGGCGGCGGGCCGTCGTCATGGCCAGCCGATAGTGTGGTCGCTCGTCCGAGACGCCCCGCCATCCCCAGGAGGAGCGGGCGTCCACCGCAGTCCACCGAACCGGGGCCCGTACCTCGATGTCCGTGCACAGCCACACGGCAGCTCGCCAAGACACCGCTGCCCTCCCTGAGTTTCCGCGTCATGTGGTGACCGCGGTCCTCGTCTCCCACGACGGCGCCCGCTGGCTGCCCGACGCGCTCGCCGCGCTGCTCGGCCAGGAGCGCCCCGTCCAGTACGCCGTCGCGGCCGACACCGGCAGCGCGGACGCCTCCGCGCACCTGGTCGCCGAAGCCCTCGGCGACGACCGCGTCCTCCACCTGGCCCGGCGCACCGGCTTCGGCCAGGCCGTCGAGGAGGCGGTCCGCACCGTTCCGGTCCTCACCCCGGACGAGCTGCCCTACCTGAAGCGGCCCAGCGGCTGGGACCCCGCCACGCGCACCTGGCACGACGACGCCTACGACCTGCCCGACCTCCCCCACGGAGAGCCGGTCCAGTGGCTGTGGCTGCTGCACGACGACTGCGCCCCCGAACCCGACGCGCTCGCCCAGCTGCTGCGCGTCGTGGAGAACGAGTACGAGCTCGGCCGCGACGACGTCGCCGTCGTCGGCCCCAAACTCCGCGGCTGGTACGACCGCCGGCAACTGCTGGAGGTCGGCGTCTCCATCGCCGACTCCGGCCGCCGCTGGACCGGCCTGGACCGCCGTGAGCAGGACCAGGGCCAGCACGACCACATCCGGTCCGTGCTGTCGGTGTCCACCGCCGGCATGCTGATCCGGCGTGACGTCTTCGAGCGGCTCGGCGGGTTCGACCGGCAACTGCCCCTCATGCGCGACGACGTCGACCTGTGCTGGCGGGTCCACGCGGCCGGCCTGCGGGTGCTGGTCGCGCCCGAGGCCGTCGTACGGCACGCCGAGGCGGCCTCCCGAGAGCGCCGCACCGTCGACTGCGCCGGGCGCACCACCGCCTCCCCGCACAAGGTCGACAAGGCCGGCGCCGTCTACACGCTGCTCGCCAACACCCGTACGGCCGCCCTGCCCTGGGTGCTGCTGCGCCTGGTCCTCGGCACGCTGCTGCGCACCCTCGCCTACCTTGTGGGCAAGGTCCCCGGACAGGCCGTCGACGAGATCCGCGGCCTGCTGAGCGTGGTGCTGCGGCCGGAGCGGATCGTCGCCGCGCGGCGCCTGCGGGGCCGTCCGCAGATCGACAAGGCCGAGCTGCGGGCGCTGTTCCCGCCGCCCGGCGCCACCATCCGCGCCACCGTCGAACAGGTCGCGGGCAACCTCGCCGGCCGCTCCGACCCCGAGTCGGCCGCGGGCGCCGGACGGCACGGCGGCGCCATCGAATCCGGACCCGGCGGCGACGACGCCGACTTCCTGGAGGTCGAGCAGTTCGCCCGCCTCAAGCGCGTCGCCCGCAAGCCCGGCCCGGTGCTCTTCCTGGTGCTGCTGCTCTTCTCCCTCGTCGCCTGCCGCGCCCTGCTGAGCGGCGGCGCCCTCGCGGGCGGCGCCCTCCTGCCCGCCCCGGCCGGCGCCGGCGAGCTGTGGTCCCGGTACGCCGACTCCTGGCACGCCGTGAGCCTCGGCGGCACCTCCTCCGCGCCGCCCTATCTCGCGATCATCGCCACCCTCGCGTCCCTGCTGCTGGGCTCGACCGGGCTCGCCGTCACCGTCCTGCTCGTCGGCTCCGTCCCGCTGGCCGGCGTGACCGCGTACTTCGCCTCCCGCCCGCTCGTCACCTCCCGGCTGCTGCGCGCGTGGGCGGCCATCGCCTACGCCTTCCTGCCCGCCGTCACCGGCGCGCTCGCCGGCGGCCGCGTCGGCACCGCCGTCCTGGCCGTCCTGCTGCCGCTCCTCGCCCGCGCGGGCATCGCGGCCGGCGGACTCGCGCACCCCTCGGGCGCGCGCGGCAGCTGGCGGGCCACCTGGGCCTACGCGCTGCTGCTGACCCTCACCACCGCCTTCACGCCGATCGTCTGGCCCATCGCGTTCGTCCTCGGTGCCGCGCTGCTCGTCCTGCGCCGGAGCGACATCACGGCGTACGGGCCGCGCTTCCTCGCCCAGCTCGGCACGCCCCTGCTCCTTCTCGCCCCCTGGTCGCTGTCGCTGCTGCCGTTCGGCTTCTTCCAGGAGGCCGGGCTCGACTACGGCCCCTCGGCCGCCTCCGCCCTGGACCTGCTGGGAGCCAGCCCGGGCGGACCCGGCACCGCCCACGGACTGATGCTCATCGGCATCGTGCTGGCCGCGCTCGCCGCCCTGCTGCGCTCCGAGCGCCGCACGGGCATCCTGACCGCCTGGGCCGTCGCCCTCGTGGGCTTCGTCTTCGCGGTGCTGTCCAACGGCTCCGCCTGGGCCGGCCCCGCGACCCTCGTCCACGGCATCGCCCTGCTCGGCGCGGCGGCGCTAGGCGCCGACGGGGCACGCGCGCGCGTGGCCGAGCAGAGCTTCGGCTGGCGCCAGCCCGTCGCCGCGCTGATCGCCTTCGCCTCGGCCGCGGGCCCCCTGCTCCTCGCCGCCGGCTGGATGGTGCGCGGCGCCGACGGGCCGCTGGAGCGGCGCGACCCCGTGCAGGTGCCCGCGTTCGTCGCCGAGGAGAGCGGCACCCGCGACCAGGCCCGCACCCTCGTCCTCGACGGCGACTCCGCGGCCCACATGAGCTACATGCTGGTCCGCGGCTCCGGAGTCCGCCTCGGCGACGCCGAGTTCGCCGCGGCCGACGGCGACAACGGCGGGCTCGACAAGGTGGTCGCCAACCTCGTCGCCGGCTCCGGCGCCGACCAGGCCGACCAGCTCGGCGGCTTCGCCGTGCGCTACGTCCTCGTCCACGAGGGCGCGCCCCGCCAGGTCGCGCGCGTCCTCGACGCCACGCCCGGGCTGAGCCGGCTCAGCGAACAGGACGGCAACGCCCTGTGGCGGGTGGACCAGGAGGTGGCCCGGGCCACCATCGTGCCCGGTGCGGAGGGCTCCGGGACCGAGTCCGGCACGCGCTCCGCCGCGCCGCAGCCCGTCGCGGCCGGGCCCGTCGAGATCCACACCACGATCCCCGCCGGCCCCGAGGGACGGGTGCTGCGCCTGGCCGACGCCGCCGCCGAGGGCTGGACGGCGACCCTGGACGGCAAGCCGCTCGCCCGCACCACCGTCGACGGCTGGGCCCAGGGCTTCGAACTCCCCGCCGCCGGCGGCAGGCTGGACGTCACCTACGAGGACCCGTTCACCCACACCGCGTGGCTGTGGGCGCAGGGCGTCCTCGCCGTCGTCCTCGTCGTGCTCGCCCTGCCCGGACGCCGGCGCGACGTCGACGACGACCTGCCCGAGGAGCCGGTCGCCCCGGCGCCGGCCGCCACCGGCGACGGCCGCCGCGCCCGGCGGCTGCGCGCGCAGGCCGAGGCGGCGGAGGCGGCCGGGACGACGGACGCAACCGGGGCCGCCGCGGGCGCGGGAGCCGGCGACGCGGATTCCGGAGGCGGTGCTTTGGGCGCTGGGGGATTCCCCGTCCCGCCGCCCGGGGCCCAGCCCGCGGCGGTGCCGCGGCAGGCCTCCTACGGGGAGTGGGACACGCCGAGCCCCGCGGAGGACGGGTACGGCACGTACGGGTACCCGGAGGGCTCGCCGTACGGGACCGAGGCGTACGGGCAGCCGTACCACGCGGGCCAGGGGCGGGCCGACGCCTACCCGGCGGATCCGTACGGCCCGGCCGACTACCCGGCCGGGTCGTATCCCGCCGGTTCGCAGCGGCCCGACGCCTATCCGGCGGGCCCGTACCAGGCGGGCCAGTACGACCCGTACGCCTACGACGGCTCCTCCTCGCCGGGGACGTACGGCCAGGGGTATCCCCAGGGGTACGACCCGGACCGGTCCCCCGATCCCGATCCCCATGGCACGGGCAGTGAGCGTCCCGACGGGAGTCAGCAGTGAACCGCACCACCCTGTCCCTCATCGCCGGTGTGACGGCGCTCGCCGCCGTCACCGGGTTCGCCGCGCTCAGCGCGCCGGACGCCTCCGGCGGCGACGCCACCGGGGCGGCCGCCCGGCTGCCCGTGGAACGCACCAGCCTGGTGTGCCCGGCGCCGAGCACGTCCGACCTCGCCGAGACGGCCTACACGTCGTTCACCCCCGTCACCAAGGGCGCGGCAGGCAGCGGCGGCAAGGCCGAGCTGAGGGCGGCACCGGACAAGCCCGGCAAGGGCGCCGAGGTGCCCGAGGTGGCGCCGAAGGCGCCCGGCACGCCGGTGACCGGGGCCGGCTCCGGCGCCGACGTGCCGGCGCTCGTCGGGACCGCCGAGGGCAGGTTCGCGCCCGGCTGGACCGTGCAGCAGACCACCGAGGTCGCCGCCGGCACCGGGCGGGGGCTCCAGGGGATCGCCTGCGCCGAGGCGGACACGGACTTCTGGTTCCCCGGCGCCAGCACGGCCTCCGACCGCACGGACTACGTGCACCTGACCAACCCCGACGACTCGGCCGCCGTCGTGGACGTCGAGCTGTACGGCAAGGACGGGGCCCTGAAGTCGACGGTGGGAGAGGGCATCACGGTGCAGCCGCACACCAGTGAGCCGATCCTGCTGTCCACGCTCGGCGACACGGGGCAGAACGACCTGACCGTGCACGTCAACGTCCGCAGCGGGCGGGTCGGGGCGGCCGTCCAGGCCCTGGACGACAGGCTCGGCGGTGACTGGCTCGCCCCGTCCGCGAGCCCCGCGGGCACGCTCGTACTGCCGGGCATCCCGAAGGACGCCGCGGCGGTGCGGCTGGTGCTGTTCACACCCGGTGACACCGACGCCGACCTCAAGCTGCGGCTGGCCTCCCGCTCCGGGATGATCACGCCGGCCGGGCACGAGACCGTGCACGTGAAGGCGGGCGCCACGACCACGGTCGAGCTCGGGAACGTCACGCGGGGCGAGGCCGGATCGCTGGTGCTGACGCCGACGGGGCGGTCGGTGCCGGTGGTGGCCGCGGCGCGGGTGGTGCGCGGCAAGGACGGCAAGCAGGAGACGGCGTTCATCCCGGCCGGCGGGCCGGTGGGGGAGCGGGCGACGTCGGCGGACAACCGGGCCGAGGGCACGACGCTGTCCCTGTCGGCACCCGAGGGCGGCGCCAAGGTCAGGATCACGGCCTCGGCGGGCAGCGAGGGCGGCACGGCCGTGTCGAAGACGGTCACCGTCAAGGGGGGCACGACCCAGGACGTCGAGGCGCCGGTCCCCGGCGGTCTGAAGGGGACGTACGCCCTGACCGTGGAGTCCCTGTCGGGCGGTCCCGTGTACGCGGCCCGGCTGCTGACGGCGACGGAGGGCGACACCACCGGCTTCACGATCCAGACCCTGCGAGACGACCGGGGCATGGTGGCGGTCCCGGTCACGGAAGAGGACCTGACGGTGCTCCAGAAGTAGGGGGGACCCCGTAGGCGCCGGGCCGCGCGTCCGGCCCGGCGGTCACCGTGGCGCCGGGCCGCTCCGGCCGCTGCCGCGCGCCCCGCCGCGCGGTCCTCGGCGGCATCCGCCGGCGCCGGGCCGCACGCCCCACGCCCGCGGTCACCGCGGCACCCCCGCACCCCCCGGTTCAGTCCTCGCCGTACCGCGGATCCACCGTCTCCGGTGTGAGCCCCAGCAGTTCGGCGACCTGTTCGACGACGACCTCGTGCACCAGCGCGGCCCGCTCCTCGCGGCCCTTGGTGCGGATCTCGACCGGCCGCCGGTAGACGACCACCCGCGCCCGCCGCCCGTCCCGCGCGGAGATCGTGCCGCCCAGGGGCACCGCCTCGTCGTCCCACACCTGGCCGGGTCCGTCCAGGTGAGGCACGTCGAGGACGAGGAAGTCGATGTCGGCGAGTTGCGGCCACCGCCGTTCGAGGCGCTCCACGGAATCCTGCACGAGATCCGCGAACGCCTCCGCGCGGCTCATGGCGAGGGGGACCTGGGGTGGAGCGATCGGGCCGCGCATGCCCCGGCCGTGGCGGTCACGGCGGCGGGGTCCTGTTCCGGCGGCACGGGGCGTCACGGGGTTGTCCATCACTGGTGAAGGGTAGTCCTCGCCGGGGCCGCGCGCCCGGTCCACGCGGCGTACCGGCCACCCCCCGGCGGCCCGCGCCGGACGCCGCCGGACGACCATTCCAGCCAAGGTTGCATGCGATTCCGCATGTTTCGGAGTCCGAGGGCCTCGCGGCGAATCGTTCCTTTTGCGCCGGGTCGTACCGGGCCCACGGTCGGCTCCCGGCCGTGGAAAGCGGTGTTCGCGCAGGTCAGCGCGGTGTGTCGGAAGGGGAGTGTGGGGCGTTTCACACCGCGACACGGTGGTGTGACCTGGTCCAGAGTCGTCGCGGCCCGCTCAAGAGTGCGGTACCGTCCAACGTCGTGAGCCCTGTACGTCGCTGTTCGCGCACCGCTTGCGGCCGTCCTGCCGTCGCGACGCTGACGTACGTCTACGCCGATTCGACGGCGGTTCTCGGCCCGCTCGCCACCTACGCCGAACCCCACTGCTACGACCTGTGCGCCGAGCACTCCGAGCGCCTGACCGCCCCCCGTGGCTGGGAGGTCGTCCGGCTGCTCGACGGATCCGCTCCGGCGCGGCCCAGCGGGGACGACCTGGAAGCGCTCGCCAACGCGGTGCGCGAGGCGGCCCGGCCGCAGGAGCGCGCCGCCGGGGCCGGTGGCGGGGCGCGCGCGGCCGATCCGATGGAGGTCGCGCGGCGAGGGCATCTGCGGGTCCTGCGGTCGCCGGACAACTGAGCCCCCTGTGCGCCGAGTGACGCACGGGCATTGACGTCGGCTTGGCGCGGACACGACCATTCCGGAAGCGGCGGAACATCGTTTTCGCACGGCGGAATCCGGGGAGGCGCCCGTGTACGTCCAGCAACTGGAACCCGTCGCCGGCTCACTGGGGCTGTCCGCCCTCGTGGCGGCCCTGCCCCTCGCGATCGTCCTCGTCCTGCTCGGCGGTGTCCGGATGAAGGCGCACCTGGCGGGCCTGACGGGGCTGCTGGCGGCCGTCCTCGTCGCCTGGCTCGCCTACGGCATGCCCCTGGACCAGACGCTCTCCAGCGCCGCCCAAGGGGCCGCCTTCGGGCTTTTCCCCATCCTGTGGATCGTCGTCAACGCGCTGTGGGTGTACCGGATGACCGTCCGCACCCGGCACTTCGACATCCTGCGCCGCTCCTTCGGGCGGCTCTCCGACGACCCGCGCATCCAGGCACTGGTGATCGCCTTCTGCTTCGGCGCCCTGCTGGAGGCCCTCGCCGGATTCGGCGCGCCCGTGGCGATCTGCTCGGTGATGCTCGTCGCGCTGGGCTTCGACCCGGTGCGCGCGGCGGTCGTCGCCCTGGTCGCCAACACCGCGCCGGTCGCCTTCGGCGCGATGGGCACCCCGGTGGTGACGCTGGCCCAGGTGACCGGGCTGCCGCTGGACGACGTCGCCTCCGTGGTGGGGCGTCAGACCCCGCTGCTCGCCCTCGTCGTGCCGCTCGTCCTGGTCGGGCTCGTCGACGGGCGGCGCGGGCTGCGCGAGACCTGGGTGCCCGCGGTGGCGTGCGGAGCCGCCTTCGCCGTCGCCCAGTTCGTCGCCGCCAACCACGTCTCCGCCCAACTCGCCGACATCGGCGCCGCCCTGGCCGGCGCGGGCGCCCTGGTCGCCGTACCGCACGCGCGCGTGCCCGCCGCCGAGGCCGTCCGCGCCCGCGTGCTGACCGGCGTACGCAGCGAGGAACTCGACCAGGACGATCCGCGCCGGGAGGTGCTGCGGGCCTACGCGCCGTACGCCCTGATCGTCGC
This sequence comes from Streptomyces sp. NPDC052020, assembly GCF_040680575.1. Classification (NCBI taxonomy): domain Bacteria; kingdom Bacillati; phylum Actinomycetota; class Actinomycetes; order Kitasatosporales; family Streptomycetaceae; genus Streptomyces; species Streptomyces sp. NPDC052020. The sequence continues at coordinate 11,334 of NZ_JBFAWY010000063.1, read as the reverse complement.
GGTCTTCTCCGTCGCGCAGATCCCGGCGGTCAAGGGCCGGCTGGCCGGGGCGACACAGACGTACGACTGGCCCTTCCTGGACGTGGCCGGCGCGGACGGGCGGCCGGCCGGCGGGAACGTCTTCAGCTGGCCGATCGTCTCCACCGGCGGCACGCTCGTACTGATCGCCGGGCTGGGCACGGCGGCCGTACTCGGCGTGCACGCGCGCGTGGCGGTCAAGGAGTGGCTCGCCACCGTCCGCGAACTGCGGTTCGCGATCCTGACCGTGACCTCCGTCCTGGCCCTCGCCTACGTCATGAACCTCTCCGGGCAGGCCGCCACCATCGGCCACTTCGTCGCCGCGGCCGGCGCCGGGCTCGCCTTCCTGTCGCCGGTGCTGGGATGGTTCGGCGTCGCCGTCACCGGGTCGGACACCTCCGCCAACGCCCTCTTCGGCGCCCTCCAGGTGACCGCCGCGCGGGAGTCGGGGCTGTCGCCGCAGCTGCTGGCCGCCGCCAACAGCTCGGGCGGCGTGCTCGGGAAGATGATCTCGCCGCAGAACCTCACCATCGCCTGTGCGGCCGTCGGCCTGGCGGGCCGCGAGGGCGACCTGCTGCGCAAGGTGCTGCCCTGGAGCCTGGGCCTGCTTCTGGTGATGTGCCTGATCGTGGCCGGGCAGTCCGCGCCGGTACTGGGCTGGATGCTGCCCTGAGCCAGGACGCCGGAAGGCGGCCGGCCGGCCTCCGCGCGGCCCGTTGTCGGTGGTTGCGGGTAGTTTGAGGGCGCCGATAGGAATTTCAGGAGGGTTGGCCGTGGCTGCTGATCTGTCACAGATCGTGAAGGCGTACGACGTACGCGGGGTGGTCCCGGACCAGTGGGACGAGGCGCTGGCCGAGCTGTTCGGGGCCGCCTTCGTCCAGGTGACGGGGGCGAGCGCCGTCGTCACCGGGCACGACATGCGACCCTCCTCACCCGGCCTCGCGGGGGCCTTCGCGCGCGGCGCGGCGGCGCGCGGCGCCGACGTCACCGAGATCGGCCTGTGCTCCACCGACCAGCTCTACTACGCCTCGGGCGCGCTGGACCTGCCGGGCGCGATGTTCACGGCGTCCCACAATCCCGCGCGGTACAACGGCATCAAGATGTGCCGCGCCGGGGCCGCCCCCGTCGGGCAGGACACCGGGCTCGCCGGCATCCGCGCCCTCGTCGAGCGGTGGAGCGAGTCCGGCGCCCCCGCTCCGGTGGCCGCCCCCGGCACGGTCACGCGGCGGGAGACCCTCGCGGACTACGCCGCCCACCTGCGCTCCCTCGTCGACCTCGCCGCCATCCGCCCCCTGAAGGTCGTCGTCGACGCGGGCAACGGCATGGGCGGGCACACGGTCCCCTCGGTCTTCGCCGGCCTGCCCGTGGACCTCGTCCCGATGTACTTCGAACTGGACGGCACCTTCCCCCACCACGAGGCCAACCCGCTCGACCCGGCCAACCTCGTCGACCTCCAGAAGCGGGTCCGCGAGGAGGACGCCGACCTCGGCCTCGCCTTCGACGGCGACGCCGACCGCTGCTTCGTCGTCGACGAGAACGGCGACCCCGTCTCCCCGTCGGCCATCACGGCCCTGGTCGCCCGCCGCGAACTCGCCCGCAACGGCGGCAAGGGCACGGTCATCCACAACCTGATCACCTCCTGGTCCGTGCCCGAGGTCGTGCGGGAGCACGGCGGCACACCGGTGCGCACGCGCGTGGGCCACTCCTTCATCAAGGCCGAGATGGCCCGCACCGGCGCGATCTTCGGCGGCGAGCACTCCGCGCACTACTACTTCCGCGAGTTCTGGAACGCCGACACGGGCATGCTCGCCGCGCTGCACGTCCTGGCGGCCCTCGGCGGCCAGGACGGCCCCCTGTCCGCCCTGGTCGCCGAGTACGACCGGTACGCCGGCTCCGGCGAGATCAACTCCACCGTCGACGACCAGGCGGGCCGCCTCGCCGCCATCAGAGCGGCCTACGAGGGCCGCGCCGACGTCACCCTCGACGACCTGGACGGCCTGACCGTCACCGCCGCCGACTGGTGGTTCAACGTCCGCCCCTCCAACACCGAACCGCTGCTGCGCCTGAACGCCGAGGCGCGCGACGAGGCCACCATGGCCAAGGTGCGGGACGAGGCCCTGGCCCTCATCCGGGGCTGACACCGCCCCGCCGCGCGGTCGCGGCCCGGAAGAACACCGCGACCGCTCGGCGACCCCCCGCCCCGCCCCCACCGGCGGTACGCTGACCAGCACATCCGCACAAGCCCCCGCCCCGAAGGGAAACCCCATGCCGCTCGAAGCCGGCCTCCTGGAGATCCTCGCCTGCCCGGCCTGCCACGCGCCCCTCAAGGAGCAGGACGCCGAGCTGATCTGCACCGGCCAGGACTGCGGCCTGGCCTACCCCGTACGCGACGGCATCCCCGTCCTGCTCGTCGACGAGGCCCGCCGCCCGGCGTAGCGGCGTATCCGCGCGCGGGACGGGCAGGAGGGCAGGAAACCGACCCACAGGTCACACGGGCCACGGGTTCCGGTGGTCTCGCCCAGGCCGCCCCCGGCACCGCCCGGAGAGCCCCGCGCCCGCGCGACACCGTCCGCGGACACCCCCGCCGCCCGCGTCACCGAACCCCGGCGATCGGAGAACTGCCGCCATGCTCGACGAAGCGCTGCTCGACAACCCGGAGGGGCTCGCCGAGGCAGACCGCCGCGGCCTGCTCCGCGGTGCCGCCGAGGCCGGTGCCCGGGTGCGCACCGCCGCCCGGTACGCCGCCGAGGCCGGCATCCACACCCTCAAGCCGGACGGCCGCCCCCGCGCCGTCCTCATCGCCGGCCCCGGAGCCGCCGCCACCCACACCGCCGACCTCCTCGGCACGCTCGCCGGCGCCGGCAGCCCGGTCACCCGGCTGGCGCCCACCGGAGTCGCCTCCGCCGCCGGCGCCCTGCGCTGGGAACTGCCCGGCTGGGCCGGCTCCGTCGACCTGCTGCTGATCGCCACCCCCGACGGCACCGAGCCGGGCCTGTCCCTGCTCGCCGAACAGGCCTACCGCCGCGGCTGCACGGTCGTCGGCGTGGCCCCCGCCCGCTCCCCCCTCGCCGAGGCGGTGGACGGGGCCCACGGCCTGTTCCTCCCGATGGCGACCGCCCCCTACGACGTCGAGGAGCCGCTGGCCGCCTCCGCCCCCGGCGTCCTGTGGGCCCTGCTCACCCCGCTGCTCGCGCTCCTGGACCGCACCGGCCTGCTCACCGCCCCGCCCGACGCCCTGGACAAGGTCGCCGACCGCCTCGACCAGATCGCCGAACGCTGCGGGCCCGCCATCGCGACGTACGCCAACCCCGCCAAGACACTGGCCGCCGAACTCGCCGACGCCCTCCCCATCGTGTGGACCGAGGGCACCTCGGCGGGGCCCGCGGGCCGGCGCTTCGCCGCCGCGCTGGCCGAGCTGTCCGGCGTACCGGCGGTCGTGGCGGAGCTGCCCGAGGCGCTCGCCGCGCACGGCGCCCTGCTCGCCGGCCCGCTCGCCGCCGGAGCCGACCCCGACGACTTCTTCCGGGACCGCGTCGAGGAACCGCCCGCCCTGCACGCGCGCGTGGTGCTGCTGCGCGACCGCCCGATCGGCAGCCTGACCGCGGCCCCGGCCGCCCGTGACGTGGCCCTCGACCACGACACGCCGATCAGCGAACTGGAACCGGAAGCGGGCGGCGAACTGGAGACCCTCGCGGAACTGATCGCCATGACGGATTTCGCCGCCGTTTACCTGGCGCTCGCCTCGCGGGCCGCATCCTGACCCCGTGCGGCCGTGCGCCCCGCCCGGCCGCCCGCCCGGCACCGCCGCCCCGCGCGGCGCGACGGCCCGGCCCGTGCGGGAGCCGCCCGGCCGCCGCCCGGTGACCGGCGCCCGCAGCACCGCGTACGTACGGAGACGAAGACAGCGCATGGACCGCCTCGACAACACCGTCCGCCCCTACGCCTGGGGTTCCCCGACCGCCATCCCCGAGCTGCTCGGCACCGAACCGACCGGCGAACCGCAGGCCGAGATGTGGATGGGCGCCCACCCGGGCGCGCCCTCGCGCACCGCGCGCGGCACCCTGCTGGAGGTCATCGAGGCCGACCCGCGGCGCGAGCTGGGCCCCCGGACGGTCGAGAGGTTCGGCCCGCGCCTGCCCTTCCTCCTCAAGATCCTCGCCGCCGGGGCCCCGCTCTCCCTCCAGGTCCACCCCGACCTGGACCAGGCCCGCCGGGGATACGAGGACGAGGAACGCCGCGGCATCCCGGCCGACGCGCCGCACCGCAACTACAAGGACGCCAGCCACAAGCCGGAACTGATCTGCGCCCTCACCGAGTTCGACGGCCTGTGCGGCTTCCGGCCCCCGGCCGAGGCCGCCGGCCTGCTCGACGGCCTCGGCGTCGCCTCCCTCAAGCCGTACGCCGACCTCCTGCGCGCCCACCCCGAGGACGCCGCCCTGCGCGAGGTGCTCACCGCCCTGCTCACCGCGGACCCCGAGGAGATGGCCCGTACGGTCGCCGAGGCGGCCGCCGCCTGCGCCCGTCTCGGCGGCGCCTACACCCCCTACGCCGGCATCGCCCACCACTACCCGGGCGACCCCGGCGTGCTCGCCGCGATGCTCCTCAACCACGTCCGGCTGCGACCGGGCGAGGCCCTGTACCTCGGCGCCGGCATCCCGCACGCCTACCTCAACGGCCTCGGCGTCGAGATCATGGCCAACTCCGACAACGTCCTGCGCTGCGGCCTGACCCCCAAGCACGTCGACGTCCCGGAACTGCTGCGCGTCGTCCGGTTCGAAGCCGGCGACCCCGGGGTACTGCGGCCGGAGGCGTCCTCCGGCGGCGAGGAGGTCTACGAGACCCCGGCCGACGAGTTCCGCCTGTCCCGGTACGTCCTGCCCGAGGGCGCCGCCGCCCGCGACCTCACCCTCCCCGCCCCGCAGATCCTGCTCTGCGCGGCGGGTGCCGTACGCGCGGGCGAGCACCGGCTGACGCCCGGCGCGTCGGTGTTCGTCCCCGCGGGCGAGAAGGCCGAAGTATGGGGTACCGGTACGGTCTTCCGGGCCACCGTCCGCGTCTGACGCGGACACCACCGGCAGGCGGCACGACGGCGCCTGCCGGGCTGCAACAATGGCCCACCGCGAAGGCGGGGCACAGCCGGACGACGGCCCAGCCCCCCGGCGTACACCGGCAGACGAAGTCGAAGGGACAACGCGACACATGAGCGCGTCAGGCGGCACCAAGGCGATCGTGGCGGCACTGCTCGCCAACCTCTCGATCGCGGTAGCGAAATTCGTGGCGTTCCTCTTCAGCAACTCGTCGTCCATGCTCGCCGAGTCCGTGCACTCGCTCGCCGACTCCGGCAACCAGGCCCTGCTGCTGCTCGGCGGCAAGCGGGCGCAGCGCGCCGCCACCCCGCAACACCCCTTCGGCTACGGCCGCGAGCGCTACATCTACGCCTTCCTCGTCTCCATCGTCCTGTTCTCGGTCGGTGGCATGTTCGCCCTCTACGAGGGCTACGAGAAGATCAAGCACCCGCACGAACTGGAGCACTGGTACTGGCCGGTGGGCGTCCTGGTCTTCGCGATCATCGCCGAGTCCTTCTCCTTCCGGACGGCCATCAAGGAGTCCAACGTCCTGCGCGGCCGGAAGTCCTGGAAGGAGTTCGTCCGCCACGCCAAGGCGCCCGAGCTGCCGGTCGTCCTCCTGGAGGACCTCGGCGCGCTCGTCGGCCTCATCCTGGCCCTCGGCGGCGTCGGTCTCGCCCTGCTCACCGGCAACGGCGTCTGGGACGGCATCGGCACCCTCTGCATCGGCGTCCTGCTCATCCTGATCGCGCTGGTCCTCGCCGTCGAGACCAAGTCGCTCCTGCTGGGCGAGTCCGCCGGCGCCGAGGAGGTCGGCAAGATCGAGGCCGCGGTCGTCGACGGCGACACGGTCACCGGCATCATCCACATGCGCACGCTCCACCTCGGCCCCGAGGAACTGCTCGTCGCCGCCAAGATCGCCGTACGGCACGACGGCACGGCCGGCGAGATCGCCGGGGCCATCGACGCGGCCGAGGCCCGCATCCGCGACGCCGTCCCGATCGCCCGCGTCATCTACCTGGAGCCGGACATCTACAGCGAGACCGAGGCGGCCAAGGGTCCGGACCGCGAGGCCAGCCCGGGCGGCCCCGCCCCGCACGGCTCCGGCCACTGACCACCGCGTACTCCTCCACACAGGGCCCGCCCGGCACGTCCGGCGGGCCCTGCGCGGTTTTCCGGAGGGGGCGCCGGACCCGCCCGGACTGCCGGTCACGGACGGTGATGGCGTGAAGTGTTCGGCGGCGGGCTGGGGGCGGCCGGGGGGACCGGTGTAGCTTGGGATGGAGCCAGACGTCGCTGCTGATGGCGGTCGGGCGGACCCAGGACGGGCCGGCCGAGGGAGAGAGGGCCTCCGACGGACTGCGCTGCGCGCACGCGGGCATGCCTGTGTCCTCTTAGGGCACCCCTGTGTCCGCCGCCGCGCAGGTCAGCCGTACCCACCTCGACCCAACCCGAGGAGCAGCCCGTAATGACGACTGTCGACAACCGGCAGGACTTCAAGGTCGCCGACCTTTCCCTGGCCGAGTTCGGCCGCAAGGAGATCACTCTCGCCGAGCACGAGATGCCGGGCCTGATGGCGATCCGCGAGGAGTACGCCGAGGCACAGCCTCTCAAGGGCGCCCGCATCACCGGTTCGCTGCACATGACCGTGCAGACCGCCGTGCTCATCGAGACCCTGGTCGCCCTCGGCGCCCGGGTCCGCTGGGCGTCCTGCAACATCTTCTCCACCCAGGACCACGCCGCGGCCGCCATCGCCGTCGGCCCGAACGGCACCCCCGACAACCCCCAGGGCGTCCCGGTCTTCGCCTGGAAGGGCGAGACGCTCCAGGAGTACTGGTGGTGCACCGAGCAGGCCCTGACCTGGCCGGACAGCCCCACCGGCGGCCCGAACATGATCCTGGACGACGGCGGTGACGCCACCCTCCTCGTCCACAAGGGCGTCGAGTACGAGAAGGACGGCAAGGTCCCCTCGCCCGACACCGCCGAGTCCGACGAGCACCGCGTCATCCTGGAGCTGCTGACCCGCACCCTGGGCGAGAACCCCCAGAAGTGGACCCAGCTCTCCTCCGAGATCCGCGGGGTGACGGAGGAGACCACGACGGGCGTCCACCGCCTGTACGAGATGCAGCGCGAGGGCACCCTCCTCTTCCCGGCGATCAACGTCAACGACGCCGTGACCAAGTCGAAGTTCGACAACAAGTACGGCTGCCGCCACTCCCTGGTCGACGGCATCAACCGGGCCACCGACACCCTGATCGGCGGCAAGACCGCCGTCGTGTGCGGCTACGGCGACGTGGGCAAGGGCTGCGCGGAGTCCCTGCGCGGGCAGGGCGCCCGGGTGATCGTCACCGAGATCGACCCGATCTGCGCGCTCCAGGCGGCGATGGACGGCTACCAGGTCACGACCCTGGACGAGGTCGTGGAGACGGCCGACATCTTCATCACCACGACCGGCAACAAGGACATCATCATGGCCGGTGACATGGCCAGGATGAAGCACCAGGCGATCGTCGGGAACATCGGCCACTTCGACAACGAGATCGACATGGCCGGCCTGGCCAGGGTCCCCGGCATCGTCAAGGACGAGATCAAGCCGCAGGTCCACACCTGGACCTTCCCCGACGGCAAGAAGATCATCGTGCTGTCCGAGGGCCGTCTGCTGAACCTGGGCAATGCCACCGGCCACCCCTCGTTCGTGATGTCCAACTCCTTCGCGGACCAGACGCTGGCCCAGATCGAGCTGTTCACCAAGCCCGACGCGTACCCGACCGGTGTCTACGTGCTGCCCAAGCACCTGGACGAGAAGGTCGCCCGCCTCCACCTCGACGCGCTCGGCGTGAAGCTGACCACGCTCCGTCCCGAGCAGGCCGAGTACATCGGTGTCAAGGTCGAGGGCCCGTACAAGCCGGACCACTACCGCTACTGACCGCTACCGAGACCGCGCCGCCGCCCACGGCGGGCGCGTCCGCGACGGACGCGCCCGCCACGGCAGGTCCTCCGAGGCAGGCCCCCGCACCCCCGTGCCGGGGGCCTGCCCCGTTCGGCGGACCAGCGATCCGGCCCGGCCCGTCACGACCCGACCCGGTACGACCCAGGACCCCCATGCCCCGCGGCCGTTATTCGCTCCACGATCCGCACGATCACACCCCCCTGGCAGAAGAACACTTCCAGTGCGCCCCCGGCCCCTCCGGCTGGCGCTACGTCTCCCGGCTGACCACCCCCTCGGGCGACCTCCGCGGCTCCGTCGATCTCACCCTCGACGACCTCGGCCGGCCCATCCGCCTCGAACTCCACGCCGCCCACTGGCAGGTGCGCGGCGCCGCCCTCGACGGCGTCACCTGGGTCCGCACCGACCCCGCCGGGGCTCAGGCCACGGAAGGCAATGTGCGCGCCCACGCCTTCACCGGCACATCCCCCGCCTTCCTCGTCGCCACCGCCCGTCTCCTGCGCCTCACCCCCTCCGCGGCGGCCACCCGCGTACGCCTCGTCGCCTTCACCGATCCGGTCCTCGCCCCGCGCACCGTGGACCAGTCCTGGGCCTTGGTGGACAGAGAAACACACCCCACTGACAACGGCCCCCTCACCGTGGACGCGTACCAGGTCACAGCCCTGGACACCGGCGAACAGCACAGCGTCCACATCGCCGGCGACGTGGTCCTCGCCGCTCCCGGCATCGAGCTGGAGGACCTCGAGTCACCGCCCTCGGCCTTCCCGTGATCCGGCGCCCGCCAACGGCCCGGAGACGCACCGACCGGTTCGGCCGGTCCGCCGGGCCCGCCGGGGGCCGCGGCGCGGTCACCCGGACCGGCGACTACGCGGGCGGTACGAAACCGGAGGCAGGCCGCTCGGCCGGGCGCGGCACCGGCGGCACCGCGGGCCCGCCTCCGCCCGCCGTGGTCTGGCCCCGCCCGCCGGCCGCTCCTGCCGCCGCGCCGTACCCGGCATCGCGGACATCCGGCCGTGCGGGCACCGTCGCGTCCGGCACCACGGGACCCGCCGCCGCGGAGCCCGGCACCGGGTAGGCCACCGCTACGCCCGTCGCCACACTGTTCGGCGCCGCACCGCTCCCGGAAGCCCGCCGGGCCTCCCGGGCCTGCCGCTCCTGCACCACGGCGGCCAGATAGGCCGCCGGCGGAACGCCCGGCGGCACCGGAGCCCCCGTACGCGCCGCGACATCGGCGGCGAGCCGCTCCGCCATGGCCCACCCGACCCGCGGATCCAACTGCCGCATCCGCGTCAGGTACTGGCGCACGGCCAGCCACAGGGCATCCGGAACCGCCGACAGATCCAGACCCGAGAACCGTCCCGCCAGCCACGGCGGAGGCGGAGGCACGAACGCCGCCGGGGACACCGGCACCCGCTCCCGGACCACGAGGGTCCCCGCGAACACGTCACCGATCCGCCGCCCCCGCGCCGACGCCAGCGAGGCGATGCAGGCGACCACCCCGAACGTCATGAGGATCTCGACCACGCCGATCAACCCCCGCACCAGCGCGTGCCGGAACCGGATCGGCCCCCCGTCGTCCCGCACCACCCGCAGCCCGCAGGCCATCTTCCCGAGCGACCGCCCATGACTGAGCGTCTCCACCGCGACCGGCCCGCCCACCAGCAGCAGCACGAACGCCGCGATCGACACCGCCGTCTGCGCCGCCGCGTCCAGCGAGGCCGTGGAAGCCACCAGCGCGACGGTCACCGCCACGTACACGGCCATGGCCACCGCCAGATCGAGCAGCACGGCCAGGGCCCTGCTGGGCAGCCTCGCGGGGCGCAGCTCCAGTGCCACCGCCTCGCCCGTCACCAGCTCACTCACGCCTGCCACCCTTCCCCTGGCCTGCCCCCGACACCGCCAGTCTGCCAAGCTGAGGGCGCAGCGCGCCGCAGTACGACAAGCAGATCCACGCCGAGCCGCCGACGACAGCCAGGAGCAGGCACCCCGATGGACCTCGACGTCTTCGTCTCCGCCCACCGAGCCGAATGGGACCGCCTCGACGCGCTGCTCCGCCGCCGGCGCCGTCTCAGCGGAGCCGAGACCGACGAACTCGTCGCCCTCTACCAGCGCGCCGCCACCCATCTCTCCCTGATCCAGTCCAGTGCCCCGGACCCTCAGCTGACCGGGCGGCTCAGCCAACTGGTGGCACGCGCGCGCGGCGCCGTGACAGGCACCCGACGCGCCTCATGGCGCGACGTCGTCCGCTTCCTCGCCCACGGATTCCCCGCCGCCGTCTACCGGGCACGCCACTGGTGGGTCCCCACCGCACTGCTGTCGACCGCGGTGGCGGCCCTTCTGGGGTGGTGGATCGGCACCCACCCCGAGGTGCAGTCCTCCATAGCGGCGCCCAGTGAACTGCGCGAGCTGACCCGCCCCGGCGGCCAGTACGAGACGTACTACTCGAGCCACCCCGCGGCCTCGTTCGCCGCCCAGGTCTGGACGAACAACGCCTGGGCCGCCGCGCTCTGCCTGATCCTCGGAGTCTTCCTGGGGCTTCCGGTGATCTGGATCCTCTTCCAGAACATGCTCAACCTCGGCGTCGGGTTCGGCCTGATGTCCTCGGCCGGCCGCCTCGACACCTTCCTCGGGCTCGTCCTGCCGCACGGCCTGCTCGAGCTCACCGCCGTCTTCGTGGCCGCCGGCACCGGCCTGCGCCTCGGCTGGACGCTCGTCGACCCGGGTCCGCGCACCCGGCGCGCGGCTCTCGCCGAGGAGGGCCGGGCAGCCATCGGCATGGCGATCGGCCTCGCCCTGGTCCTCTTCGTGTCCGGTGCCATCGAAGGCTTCGTCACCCCCTCCGGCCTGCCCACCTGGGCACGCATCGGCATCGGAATCACGGCGGAGCTGGCCTTCCTCGCCTATGTCTACGGGGTGGGCGGTCGCGCCGCCCGCTCCGGAGAGACCGGCGACATCGAGGAGGCCGAGCGCAGCGCGGCGGTGCCCACCGCCGCCTGATGTGCGGACATCCCCGTCGAGCTGCTAGTCTCCTCTTCGCCCCACAAGAGCCGTTGACACGGAGGGCGTGGGGAGGTAGATTCAAACAGTTGCCTGGACAGGGGCTCAGCTCCGCAGGTACGGTAAGTATCTACCTCGCTTCTTGAAACGATGTTTTCACAGAAGCCCCCGATGAATCGGAAAAGGAACGGCTGATCGTGCCGCTCCGAGAATCTGATAAAGTCGGAACCGCCGGAAAGGGAAACGCGAGAGCGGGAACCTGGAAAGCACCGAGGAAATCGGATCGAGAAAAGATCTGATAGAGTC
>NZ_JBFAWY010000062.1:0-25059 GCF_040680575.1 Streptomyces sp. NPDC052020 | reverse complement strand
CACGTTGCCGCGCAGGTAGATCAGGGCAGCGGCCACGTAATCGGCTGCTCGCCGGTATGCCGAACCATCCTGGTGTGCCGGGCTCATGCTGACGGGCCTCCGTTCCCCGAGGTCCGCGCGGGTACCCCGGGATACCGCGGCGCACACGCCGCACCGTCGCCGCTGGTTCCCGGACCGTCGTTTCGGACCGTCCAGAGAGCCATCCTGCCCAGCGGCCTGATCGCACGTGTGCGTGCTCACGGCGGGCTTTGCACGGCAGAGCCCTGGAATGAGCCGGACAGCTCCGGACGGCCTTCGCAGACGCATTCGTGTCCGGCTGACCCGACTCCGGAACCGACCGGCCCTGCCGCTCGTCGTCACCGTCGTCAGCTCGCCCCGCTGAAAATCCGAAGCGACTATGTACGGCCCCCGCGGCCGCGGCCTGTGCGCCGAGCTGATCACCCCCTCTCCGGCCTGCCCTGCCACCGCTGACCTGCGTCCCCGCCCATGACGCGACCGACCAGCCCGGCCTCCACTTCGGCACCCCGGCACTGCAGCGCCGCCGGACGGCGGGTCTGCGCTCCCGTCGGCGGCTCAACTCTTCGCCGGCCATACGGGGGCGAGGGATGTCGCGTCACCGCTCCTGTGAGGGCGGGGCGTGCGCAGCGCGATCATGGCGAGGTCGTCGTCGTTGTCGTCGGGGCGGACCTGGTCCAGCAGCACGTCGACGCCGCGTTCAGCTGGGGTGCTCGGGCGGTCTTGGTACGGGTGTGGAAGTGGTAGACGGTCCGGCCGGTGGTCAACTGGAACGGATACTCCTCGTCGGGCGGCTCGTGCGGTGGAAGATAGTCGGCCGCCCTGAGCATGGCCTTGCCGTCGGGGTTGAGGGAGCGGTACTCGACGACCTCCTGGGCCGCGCCGGTCACCAGGTCCTTGCCGTAGGACTCGCACACGTCGGGGTGCGCCCAGCCGATGCCGTCGGTGTAGAGGCGCTCGGTCCCGTCCGGGGGCCTGGTCGTTGCACGGCCACTGGATGCCGCTGCCGCCTCACAGATCTCGGCCGCCCATGCCGGGGTGCACTTCTCCACCCGGGCGGCGAGGACCTCGAAGCCGACCGCGTGCGCCGCGATGTAGTCGTGGTCCACACAAACGGTGCGGATGATCTCGTGCAGGAGAGCGTGGAGCAGGGCGAGGTTCGTACCCAGGCGCGGGGTCAGGTGGACGGCCGCCCTGCGAGCCGCCTGGGTAGGCTGCGGGTCCACACAGACCAGGCGTGGCGGATCGCCGCCCGCCAGCCGGTCCAGGACGCGCATCCACTGCACGGGCTGGGTCTCGGCGAGGTTGTGCCCGAACCGCGCGATGACGTCGGCGTGGTCGATGTCGTCGTAGCAGCCGGGTTGTCCGTCGCAACCGAAGGTCTCCTTCAGCGCCTCGGCGGCGGTGAGGTGCACAAGCGGGTGTTGCCGTCCGGGTGGTTGGTGCCGATCCCGGCGCGGGCCAGGACGGCGAGGGTGTAGTACTCCTCCAGGAAGAGCTGGCCGGAGGTGTAGAAGCCGATCGTTCCCGGACCGCGCTCGACCAGTAACTTCCGTGAATGGGCGACGATCTGCCCCATCGCGGTGTCCCAGTCGCTCTCCACCAGTCGGCCGCGTTGCCGGACGAGCGGCCTGGTGAGACGGTCGGAGGAGGCATTGGCCTGCCAGGCGAAGAGGTCCTTCGGCCCGAGCCGGCCGTGGTTGACGCGGTCCTGCGCCCGGCCGCGCGCCCGTCCACGACGGCGACGTCCATGGCGTCCCCGTCGGAGTGGAGGATCGACGCGGTCTGCACCCACCGCTCCACCTGGTCCGGGGCGACGCCCTCCGCCAAGTTGGGTGTCCACGCGCGCGGGCCATGGCTCGTGCCGCCCGTAGGGGGTCCGGGCCTCCCCAAGGCTGCGCGACCGGTCCACCGATGAGTCCACGCCTGCCTCCCAGTATCCGCCGCGGCCGCTTCTGCGCGCCCTGACGCGCCGCCCGGCATCGGTGCCCCGTGCTCGTGGTGGCTAACGTTCTCGGCCGACGGGGCGCGTAACGTCGCGTCGGCCCGGCAGACGATGTACACGCCCGCGCACACCTCCGCCGAGTGAGCCGCCTGCCGACGGCGTCAGCTCTCGTCGCACAGGTCGTCCGGGCCGAGCGCGGCTTCTCCATCGCCTGTCGCATAGTGCGTCCGGGAACAGGGCCACGCACCGGACGTCGTATTTCTCGCTTCCCGGCTCGGGCACGATCATCACCTCCTGTGCCGGACGAGTGCCTTCCGCAGCCATCGGATAAATGGTCTTCCTCTGTGCTCCGGCGTGCGGCCCGGCTAGCTAGTCGTCGCGGAAAACTGCCTGCGGCAGGTCGATCGGACTAATACTCGCCATGGCCGTCTCCTTGCTGTTCTGACGGCGTTCCTGGTCGAAGCCGTCACGCCGGGCCACCGACATGTGCATCGTCACCAGGCACAACAAGCCGCTGTCGAGAGCCCGTGTGAGGGCGTCGATCACTGCGAATGACGGCTGGTGGCGCAGGTCGCTGCCGGGCCGGATGGACAGCATGGTGATCGGCGGTGACGATGTCACCGGTGCGCACTCAGCACCCGTCTCCATTAGCCGCTCCTGCCCGTCAGCGCGTGAAGGACGGGGTCGTGGAGGCCATCGGCCGAACGCCTGCCCAGGGACCGACCAGCCGATGGGTCCCGATCACCGAAGACGACGCAGGGCGGTGCGTCCGGTGCGGCCTGCGGCCTGGCCGTCGAGGACGAGAACCACGACGCGTCGTGATTCCCGGGGTTCGCGGGAGAGAAGGGCAGAGAAGCGAAGGAGGCTGATGTGGTGGATGGCCGGTGCGGACTGGATGAGGTTCTCGCGGCGGCGGAGGAAGCCGCACCCGTGAAGTCGATCGACGTGGTCAGTCGCAACCTGCGTGACCGGTTCGGCGCCACCGACGTGTCTTTCCTCTTCCTGGCCCTGGCCGGGCAGGAACTTGTCCGGCTGACCGGCACCGACGCATCGCAGGGCGAGGGGAAAGCCGACCGGGTCACGTTGGACGGCAGCGTGCATGACGAGGTGCTGCGCACCCAGAGACCGATGGTGACACCCGGCGAGGAGGGCGAGCGGGTGATCGCGCCGGTCACCAACCGCGGTGACGTGGTCGGAGTCCTGGAACTGGCTCTCCCCCGAGTAGGCGAGGGCACGCTGGCGCAGATCGCGCAGGCCGCGCACGCGCTGGCATACGTCATCGTCACCGACCGCCGTTTCACCGACCTCTACCACTGGGGGCGCCGGACCACACCGGTGAGTCTGGCCGCCGAGATCCAGTACCAGCTCCTGCCGACCGCGTCCTGCTGCGAGGCCGACCAGTTCACCCTGGCCTGCGCCCTGGCCCCCGCCGACGACATCGGCGGTGACACCTACGACTACTCCCTCGACCGCGACACCCTGCACCTGTCCGTCACCGACGCCATGGGGCACGACGTGGACTCCGCCCTGCTGGCCACCATCGCGGTCAACGCTTCCCGCGGTGCCCGCCGCGCCGGGTGCGACCTGGCGGAACAGGCACGTCAGACCGACCGGGCCATGCTCGACCACGGTCGAGGCGCCTGGGCCACCGGCCAGCTGCTGCGCATCGGCTTGGACGACGGCCGTGCCCAGTTGGTCAACGCCGGCCATCCCTGGCCACTGCGTCTGCGTGACGGCACCGTCGAGGAGGTTCGCTTGCGGGTCGATCTTCCTTTCGGGGTACACGCTCCCGCGCCCTACCAGGTCCAGAGCCTCGACGTGCGCCCCGGCGACCGGCTCCTGCTGTACACCGACGGCGTGCAGGAGCGTGCCGCCCACGCCGTCGACCTTCCTGCTCTCCTGCTCGACACCCGCCGTCTGCATCCGCGGGAAACAGTGCGCGCTGTGGTCGGCGCCGTCCTCAGGGCATGCGGAAACCGCCTCCGGGACGACGCTACGGTCCTGTGTCTGGACTGGCACGGCACCCACGCCCGCAGGGACCCCTGAGCCGGACCAATGCCGGGCGGCAGCCTCCGCGGGCGCCGGCCCTCCGCAAGGTGACCGCGAACGTGGAAGCGACCAGTTTGCTTGACCGCGCAGCAGTTGCCGGACGACCGGCACGACAGCCGCAGGAGCCCAGCATGACGGGTCTGCCCCGGGTGAAAGGCCGGTGAACCCGGTCACGTGCGCACCGCGCGGGCGGGGTGCGGGGCCGACAAGCGAGCAGGCTGGCATGTGGGGCCGGAGAACCTCGCGAACGGTTCGCTGCTTGCTGCCCCGGGTCCACATGACCTGTATGGGAAGCCGGTGAGCGGGGCAAACGGTCCGCCTGGGCTTCGGGAGGACGCATGACGAGGACGGAACAGCCGACCGGGACGGCGAGGGAGGAGACGACCTCCTGTGGGTGCGACGACAGCGGCTGCCCGGGGTCAGGTGCCGAGGTGCCGGAAACGCCCCGTGAGCGGGTCAACCGCCGCTGGAACGAGATCCTCCAGGAGACCCGGGTCACCCAGACGGGCGTGCAGATCCTCTTCGGGTTCCTGCTCAGCGTCGTTTTCACCCCCACGTTCAGACAGCTGGAGGCGCTGGACCGCGGAATTTACGTCACCACGGTGGTGCTGGGAGCGGCGGCCACGGCATCGCTCATAGCGCCCGTGTCCATCCACCGCTTCCTGTCCGGTCAGCGCATGAAGGACGAGGTCGTGGAGGCCGCCGGCCGCCTGATGATGTGGGGCATGGTCCTCCTCGCGCTGACCATCGGCTGCACGCTCCTGCTGATCCTCCGGTTCGTGATCCCCGGCGTCTTCGCCGAAGTACTCGTCGGTGCCGTCATGGTGTGGTTCGGTCTGTGCTGGTACGCGCTGCCGTGGGGGCTGCGCCGCCGCGCCGCTCGGCGCTCCGGCACCCGCGAGGCGTAACGCACCGCGGTACGCGGCGGACGACGCGTCGCGGCCGCCCGCAACGGCAGCGCGCCTTTCCCGCATCTGAACCAGGGATCTCCGTCGTCCGTCCGGTCGCTTTCGCTTCCACGCACGCGTTCGAGGGCCGGACTGCGGACATCCTCCTGCGGAAGCCGTCGGACGGCCCGACGAGGAAGTGAGCGCGGTGAACGAGTGGGACGTCATCATCGTAGGTGCCGGATCCGCCGGAGGTGTCCTGGCGGCCCGTCTGTCCGAGGACCGTTCGCGTTCGGTCCTGCTGCTGGAAGCCGGGCCCGACTACGGGAGCACGGTCGGCGGCCAGCCGGACGACGTCGCCCACAGTCCGGCTGCCGCACACAGTCACGACTGGGGCTTCGAGAGTGTGCCCGGTGCGCTCGGCCGCCCCGTACCGCTCCCGCGCGGCAGGCTGGTGGGCGGTTCCTCGGCGATCAACTCGGGCATCGCGTTGCGCGGACAGCCCGAGGACTACGACCGCTGGGCGGCCGCGGGCAACACCGGGTGGTCCTTCGCCGGCCTCCTGCCCGACTTCTGCCGTGTGGAGCACGATCTCGACTTCGCCAATGCCTGGCACGGCACCCGCGGACCGGTACCCGTACGACGTCACCGCCCGGGCGAACTGAACGCGCCGCAACGCGCCTTCCTCGGCGCGTGCGCGGCACTGGGACATCCCCTCATCGACGACCACAACGCACCCGGAGCCATCGGCGCGGGACCGGTGCCGGTCAACCGCGTCGACGGCGTGCGGCAGAGCACCGCGCTGACCTACCTGGCCCCGGCTCGCGATCGTGAGAACCTCACCGTGCGCGGCGGGGTCCTCGTGGACCGGGTCACCGTACACAACGGCCGTGCCACGGGAGTGCTGCTCGCCGACGCCGCGGGGACGGAACTGCGCGCCCGGGAGGTGGTGCTCGCCGCCGGGGCCTACGGCAGCCCGCCCATTCTGATGCGCTCCGGCATCGGACCCGCGCGGCACCTGCGCGCCTTGGGCATCCCCGTACTCGCCGACCTTCCCGGAGTGGGAGGCAACCTCCAGGACCACCCGGCGGTCACCCTGGCCTTCGGCACGGCCCTCGTCCCGCCCGGTCCACGGGAGCCTGTCCTCCAGACCTTCCTCACCTGCCGTTCGACTCCCGGGGAAGACAGGGCGAACCTGCACATCTTCCCGCAGGGACCGGAGGAGGACGAGCACGGCGGCGCGGTCACGCTCTGGGTCGCCCTCATGCGGCCCTGTTCCCGGGGACGCCTGCTGCTGTCCTCGGCCGACCCCCACGACGCGCCACTCATCGACGTGGGCTTCCTCCGCGATCCGCGCGACCCTCCCCGCCTGGTTGCGGGCCTGCGGCACGCCCGGCGCCTCGCGCGTACCTCGCCCTTGAAGGAACTGCTGGCGGAAGAGCGCTCCCCCGGCCCCGCCGTCACCACCGAAACGCAGCTGACCGAGGTGCTGCGCCGCACGGTCAGCGGCTACCAGCACGCCGCCGGCACCTGCCGTATGGGCCCGCCCGAGGATCCGCGATCGGTCGTCTCGGCGGAGGGCGCCGTGCACGGTGTGGCGGGCCTGTACGTCGTCGACGCCTCCGTCATGCCGGACCTGCCCGCGGCCAACACCAACCTCACCACCATGGCCATCGCCGAACACTTCGCCCGAACCCGCTGGGCGACGCCGACGGACCCCTGACCGCGCCGGTGTCAACTCTCCGGGTGCGCGGGCGCGGTGCCGCGCAGCCGGTCGAGACGGGACACGACCGGTCCGGCGGTGACACCGTGCAGGACGACGGAGGCGAGCACGGTGAACGTCACGACCGCCCACAGCTCTCGCGCCGGTACGGGGAAGGTGTGCTGTCCCAGGGCGTAGGCGAGGTAGTAGAGCGAGCCGATGCCGCGGATGCCGTAGGCCGCGGCCACCCAGCGCTCGCTGCGCCGCATGCGCGTGCCGAGGAGGCCGGCCCACCCGGACAGCGGTCGGATCACGCACAGCAGCATCAGCCCGGTGAGAGCTCCCTGCCAGGTCAGCGCGGCGAGACCGCCCAGTGCGATGAAGGCGCCGAGCAGGAAGAGCACGACCGCGGTGAACAGACGCTCGACCTGTTCGACGAAGTCGTGCAGGACGTTGTGGAAGCCGTGAGCGCGCTCCGCCGCCCGGATCGAGCAGGCGGTGACGAACACCGCGAAGAAGCCGTACCCCTGAAGCATCTCCGTCACCCCGTACGCCAGGAAGGTGGCACCCAGTGCGACGAAGCCCTCCCGGTGTTCGGACAGCCGCAGCGCCGCGGAGCGGGGCCGGAAGAACAGCCAGCCCAGCAGCCGCCCGACCAGCCATCCGCTCAGCAGACCGATCGCGCACTTGGCGGCGACCTCCTCCAGCGCCCATCCGCCGATCCAGCCGGCCGACCAGCCGCCGCCCGCCGCGGCCGCCAGCGCGACCGCCGCATAGGTCAGCGGGAAGGCCAGGCCGTCGTTCAGGCCCGCTTCGCTGGTGAGGGCGAACCGCACCTCGTCCTCGTCGTGCTCGTCCTCGGTCGGCTCCCCCACCCGTACCTCCGAGGCGAGCACCGGGTCGGTCGGCGCGAGGACGGCGGCCAGCAGCAGCGCGGCGGCGGGCGGCCAGTCCAGCAGCCACCAGGCCGTCAGGGCGGTGAACACGACGGTCAGCGGCATCGTGACGCCCAGCAGCCGCCATGTCGTGGCCCATCGGCGCCGCCCCACGGGCCGGTTGAGTGCCAGCCCGGCGCCCATCAGCGCGATGATCACGCAGAGCTCCGCGATGTGCTCCGCCATCAGCCGGTCGTCCATCGGATCGATCTCGGGCAGCGGCAGTGGAAGCAGGTACACCGCCACCCCGCCCACCAGGAAGACCAGCGGCAGCGACAACGGCCGGCCCGCCACCACCCGCGGCAGCACCGCCGCGAGCAACGCGCCCGCCCCCAGCCACGCGAACACGGCATCGCCGATCGTCACCGGCCGCTCCCTCCCGTCGTGACGCCGTGGAACGCCCCGCCCGTGCCGTACGGGACGACGGTCCACCGCCGCTGCCCGCCAGCACGATCCCGGCGGCTTCGATGGGGGCCCGCCTACCCCGGCACGGCCCTTGATCACCTGCGAGTGGCAGGTCACCGCCTGCGCCGCCCCTCCTGTCCGCAGGGGCGGCCGCTTCAGGTGTTCCGGTTCAGCCCAGCGGGTCGTGGCCCCAGTTCATCAGCGAATACCGCCACCGGGTGTCCCGGACGTCGCCCGAGGGCCGCTGAGCGAGGTGCCGGCGGATGTAGCCGACGACCTTCCGCATGTGCTCGTAGTCGTCGTCCGAGAGGTCACCCTTCTTGGTCCGCAGGATGGCGAGGATGCGCCGGCCGGAGGCATGTCCGGTGGACTCGCCGCCGTCCTTGTGCTGTCCGGCGCTCTGCGACTCCTCGGAGGCCAGCCACTTCTCCAGCGCGGCCGGCGACATGTTCACCAGATCACGGAACTCGTCCCAGGTCTCTTTCCGCTCGTCGTCCCGCACACGGCACCACATCCTTCTTCCTCACCGCACCCCCCGGCTTCGGTTCTCCCCCGTTCAGGGTGAAGGCCCCACACCCGCGCCGCAGCTCCGGGCCAGGAGCGCCGAGCCTTCCGTGCGGCCGGATGCCGTCCGACGCGGCCACACTGGCGTACGCACGGCGGGCACCGCCGCTGCCGCGAGGCCGAGGTCCGCACCCTGTTCACGGGCTGCGCTGAGCCGACGGAGCGGCCCCGGGATGCGACGTTTCCCCCGGACCTGCACGGTTACCCATGGAAGGCCGTCACGCCCCGGCCGCCTCCGCGGTCAGACCGGACAGGGATGCCCAGGACCGCCGGCACCTACGCAGATTCAGAAACGGAGCTTCCATGGCCAGCACCAAGGTGCCCGGCTACATCCTCCAGCGACTGCGTGACTGGGGCGTCGACCACGTGTTCGCCTATGCCGGCGACGGCATCAACGGACTGCTGGCGGCCTGGGGCCGGGCCGGGAACCAGCCGAAGTTCGTCCAGGCGCGGCACGAGGAGATGGCCGCGTTCCAGGCCGTCGGCTACGCGAAGTTCTCCGGGAAGGTCGGGGGCCTGCCGTTCGTCGGCTATCCGGACGGCGGCGACAGGACGGGCAACCGTGCCGGCAGGCAGTTCCAGCTCGACGTGTTCGGTGAGGCGCCGCAGTTGTTCGCCGCGGCCGCCCGCCACGGCGCCCTGGATTCCCGAGCCTCGCGCGCCCTCCACCGTGGCCGTGCGGGCCGTGGCCGAGCGGTGGGCTCGGCCGGACGCGGGGCTGTGGGAGCTGGACGACCGCTGGTGGACGCACTCCCGGCTGTGCCGCGTCGTGGGGCTGCGGGAGCTGTCCCAGACGCTGCGCACGCCCGCCTCCGCGGACTGGGCCCGGCTGGCGGACCGTGTCCTGGAGGAGACCCGGGCGCGCTGCCTGCATCCGGACGGGCACTGGCAGCGCGCCGACGACGACCCCGGCCCGGAGGCGGCGCTGCCTGGCACGGGGAGCCGTGTCCCGCACCGACCCCAGCCTCGCCCTCACCCGCTCCGAGGTGGTGCGCCTGCTGGCGGAGGACGGCTACGTCTACCGGTTCCGTCAGGGGGGCGGGCCGCTCGGCGACGCGGAGGGCACGGTTCCTGCTCTGCGGCTTCACGATGGCACTGGCCGCTCACGCGCAGGGGCTGGAGGTCGAGGCGATGCGGTGGTTCGAGCGCATCCGCTCCGCCTGCGGGCCGGCCGGGCTGCTGGGACCGGTGAGTCGTTGCGGACCATCTCGAACAGCAGCCGGGCGCGGCCCCGGGTGGTGCTCCTCCTCACGGGTGGCCCGGTAGCTCGGGCACATCAACGGGTCCTTGGGCAGCAGTTCCGGGGCGTCGGAGCGGAAGACGGCCGTACAGCTCGGTTCGAGGCCGACCACGGGTGTGCCGCGGCGCAGGTCCTCGCGCGGGACGGCGAGTGTGCGGCGGTGGACCCGCTGGGCGGTGGAGATCCAGGTCAGTCCGCCCCTCGGCCATCGTGGTCCCCGCGCGGGGTGGCCCCGCTCCGAGATGAGCGCCCGCAACCCTGCCGGCCTGGTCTCGGCGGATGCGGGGGCTTCGCGATCCGGGGGTACACCTGATGACACATCAAAACGAGCGTCAAGATGCCTCGGCCAGCGTCATTCGACCGTCAAGATTCCGCCCGTAAAGCCCATAGCGCACATCATGCCCACATAAGAAACCTCAGGTTGGAGTCCTTCGCGGCGTGTTCGAGGATCGCCACCCACTCCACATGATGCGCCATCGGAAAGATGTCATGACAAGCCGCATCGAACATCAGCGTAGGTCAGCACAGGCGCCGACGCTCCCGCCGCGTCGTCCTGAGCGCCTTCGTGCCCGACCCGCGCCCTGGCGCGCCAGTTCCGTCCTGGGGTACGCGAAGCGCGCGGGATCCCGGAGCCGGGGAACATGGAACCCGGACGCCGGTTCCCTGCCTTCGGAGGCTGCCGTGCGGGCCCGGCCTCCACGCCTGGCCGGAGACTGCCCGTGCCTATCCGGGCACACTCGCGCTCGTCCGGCGCACCGGTGCCGACTGGCGCTCCCTCTCACTTCGTTGCCGCGGTTCCCCTCCCGCACCCCAGGTGTCCTGCCGTGCCGGCCGGCGGTCCGGCACAGCAGGACGTGCTGCTGGTGCTCAGTCGCGTCAGGGGTTGGGACAGGGGCCCGGCGTGGGAGTGAGTGAGGCCCTGGTGCCGCTGACGATGATGTGTACACCGGTCAGCAGTTTGACGTGCAGGGCGTTGACGACGATGCCCTTGCCGTTGCCGTACGGCCTCTGCTCGTTGAGGGTCACGGAGCCGACGAGAGGGATGGTGATGCCGGTGTTCGGGGCGGGATGCGCTGTGACCGTGATGCCGGCCACCTTCGTGTCGGTCAGGACGGAGCTGCCGCTCGTGGACACCGGCCCGATGCCGTCAGGCGTCACACTGCCGGTGGCAGTGGCGGTGGCGGTGATCTCCTTCGCGGAGATCGTCCCGCCCAGCAGGTTCACCTGCGCGGTTGTGGCTTTAGCCGTGGCGGTGCGGGCACCGTTCGTGCCGACAGTCCCCTCTGCCGATGTCTGGATGACTCCCAGGGAACCGAGGGAGCCCAGCGAGGCATTGAGCAGATCGGCGTCGTCGGTCCCCGGTTCCTGCGTGCAGGTGACGTCGGACGGCGCGATGGGCGGCACCGCGTCGATGACAGCGTCGACCTCGGCGCTGTAAGCGTGCGCGTCCATCAGCAGGGAACCAAAGGTGACGGTGGCGCAGCCCGGCGCTTCGACACCGACACGCTCGGTGGTGGCCGCCGCGCACAGGGTGTACGAGGCGCCGCGCGCCGAGGTCACTTCGACCTGGACGGTGCAGGCGTCCTGCCCGTCCGCGAGGTTCCCGGCGGCGGTGAGCCTGTCGTTGTCCGGGGAGATGGTGACGGTGCCGGCACCACAGGTGGTCGTGGCGGTGGACGGGTCGGACACGGTCAGGCCGGGGGGCAGTTGCTCGGTGAACGACCAGCCGTTCTTGGCTGCCTTCTCGCTGGTGTTGGTGACGGTAAGGGTGAGGGTGCTGTCCGCTCCGGCAGGCAGGGATGTGGGGCTGAAGGCGATGTCGAGCTGGGGGGTGGCGTCCAGGAGCCGGACGTTGTCGAAGGCGCCGTCGTTGCCTATGCCGCTGGCCTGTGCGTTGATCAGCCGGATACCGGCTGAGGGACCGGAGAACAGCACGGCGTTGTTGCCGGCGTAGGTGCCTACCGAGGTGCCGTTGACGACTTGGTCCGGATCGGTGCAAGGGTTGATCGGCGTGGTGAACGTCTCGATCGCGGTGCCGCCGTCGAGCAGGTAGAACTCCAGCAGCGGGTGAGCGGCGAAGCAGTTGCGCGCGGCCGCGTCGACCGAGAAGGTCAGGAACCGGTTCTCCCCCTCGAGCGGGATGGGCTTCACCGTCTCCAGCTCGACCTTGCCGGCCCCCGGATTGCCCTCGGTATAGGCGGCGACGGCGTGGTTGGTGGCCGGGTCATCACCGGACCACTGTCCAAGTGCGCTTGCCATGGATTCCAGCGGTCCCCAGTACGGGCCGCAACCGCTGCCGGGCGGGCCGCTGTCGGGATTGAGGGGAGAGACGATCCACCCGTTGCATCCGGTCAGCCACGCTGGATCGGCGGTGTACGACTGGGAAAGCGGGGGTCCTCCGGTGTAATCGGTGATCAGCCGAGGGACGGCGTCCTGCTCGTACTCGAAGTCCTCTTCGAACACCACAGCGGGCGCTTGCGGGATGCCGGGACTGCCCGGCGCCATCTCCCGCGCCTGGACAACGCTGGCCGGGCCAGTGAGAACCGCTCCCATGGCCAGGGCCAGGACGGCTATGAAACCCGTGCCGTGCAGTGCGCGTCCGCACGACCCGCTTCCTGTCGCATCTCTTCCTGACGGTAATCGTCTGTACATCTGTGTTTCCCTTCGTCGCATGGCCGGATATCCACGACTGGCGGGTGCCCGTGCCCCATACCCGGCGGATGCCGTCCCCGGGAAGATGTCCGACGCATGATCCGCACCGAATCGGGCATCCCCCTCGTCACCGGTGTACCGGAGCACGCCTGTGGTCGGGACAGTCTGTAGCCGTTAAAGCGCCGCCGCAGGGGCGCACGCACAAGCGCAGGGTGCACATCCGGCGCGCGAACGGCCACGCTCCGGCGCCGCGAACGGCATCGCCGGTCTGGCCAGTTCCACCGGATCACCGGCCACCTGCTGCTCAGAACCCTCAATCGCCGACCCGAAGGTCCTGGCCTACAAGTACCTGGAGACACTCCCGCACCTGGCAGGCAGCGACAACAACACGTTCTGGGTGATCCCGGGCGAGCTGACCGAGGCGGTGCGGACCGTCACCCGCGCGTTCGGTGACGACTCGGCAGCAGGCCCAGCCGAGTCCGTGCAGACCGGGGAAGCCGCCACCGCCGACGATGGCGACACGCCGGTCACTCCCCGAATGGCGCGGCTCGACGCGGGCTCGACGGTTCCCCTCGACGCCGCCACGGCTGCCGGCGAGGCCGAGAAGGAGGCCGCCGCCGCGGTGAACGACGCCAAGGCGGAGGCCGAGGCCGCGAAGTCTCCCCAGGTGCGCCGGGGGCGGACGTCCGGCGACTGAGCCTTCCCGACGGCCGTCCCGCTCCCCTCCGAGCCCCAGGCCGGTGCCCCGCGGCTGGCGCAGCGCCGAGGCGTCATCTCCCGCACCCGCCAGTGCCCGCCCGGGCGGGCACGGCGGGGACCCCGACCATGGGCCCCCGCCCACGGACGGACCACTCGGGGCGGGACCGGTGGTGGGACCGGCCCGCGAAAGCCGTCGGCGCCCGGACTATTCCCGGTAGCGCGGTGGGTGCGTCATTGCCGCCAGGTCCAGTCAGTGATCGTGGCCGGGTCGACGCCGGTGCGGCGCAGTTCTCTGCGGGGCTCCTCGCGGTGGCGGACGTACCGCTCCGCGAGGTCCGGTGGCTGCCGGGCGCCCTCGCAGATGGCCCACGGCCTTGTCGAGGTCTCGTTCCCCTGTCGGTGGCGCTCCGTCCAAGGCTCGCAGCGAACGATCCTGCTCGTCAGCAGGGAGACGCTCCAGCATCCGCACCATCTCCCCAATCTCGTCCCCGACTGCCCTCACCGCTCACCCGCGAGGTCGAGATCACCCCTGCTTGTCTCATCCACACCTTCAGCACCCCGGGGACGCCGCCAGGGGTGCGCGATCGGACCGGACACCGCCCGCCACCACGGCTCGACTGGCAGCTCCCCCGCGGGCTCGAACGGTTCGCCGGGCCGGGGGAACGCCACCGCCTGCCCGGCCTCCTCCGCGGCGTCCTTCGTCCACTCCCCCGGCTCCGCCCACGGGTGCGGAGCCAGGTTGAACGTGCCCCAGTGGATCGGCAGCAGCACCCCGCGCTCCCCGCCCGGGCCCTGCACATCGAGGTGCGCCCGGACGCCCTCCTCCGGGGTCATGTGGATGTCCGGCCAGAAGTCGTTCTTGATTCTTTCAGCCCACAGCGACTCAACCGCATCCCCCGGTCCAGCTCGTTTCTTCGACCGCAACTTGGTTGGCAACTAGTTGCCGCATCAAGCAACGTTCGCTCTGGGCGGTCTGCGACGATGTCTCCATGGACGAAGAAGTGATTCCCATTCTTCGCGTCGAGGACGCTGCGGCGGCGGTCGCTTGGTACGAGCGGTTGGGCTTCGCCAAGCAGTGGGAACACCGCTTCGAACCGGGACTTCCCGCGTTCGTCGAGGTCGCCCGGGGCGGGGTGCGGTTGTTCTTGTCGGAGCACAAGGGCGATGCCCGCCCCGACACGTTGGTCTACCTCCGCGTTCGTGATGTCGAGGCCATCGCCTCCGAGTTCGGTGTGCAGACGAAGGATGCTCCGTGGGCGCGTGAGGTCGAGCTGCGCGACCCTGACGGCAACCGGCTGCGGATCGGCACGCCGACGGAATGACGCTCGCCGGCAGCACGCGGCAGGGAAGCCGTGCTGGTGGCTGAGCGAGTACGTGTCCGCGAGATCGATGACGACGAGGGGCAGCGCCTGCTGCGGATCATCCGCCGGGGCAGCGGGTCGGTGGTGACCTGGCGGCGGGCGCAGATGGTGCTGCTGTCCGCGCAGGGCATGCCGTGGCGAAGATCGCCGAAGTGACGTTCACCAGCGCGGACCGGGTCCGGGATGTGATCCACAACTTCAACGCCGACGGCTTCGACTCCCTCTACCCGAAGTACGAAGGCAGGCAACCCAGGACGTTCACCCTGCCCGAGCGGCGCGAGATCAAGAAGATCGCCAAGTCCACGCCGGCCGAGCACGGTCTGCCGTTCTCGACCTGGAGCCTGACCAAGCTGGCCGACTTCCTGCTCGTTGACGAGCTGGGCGTTGAGCAGCCGAAGATCCTGGGCGCGGATCGCGGCCTTCTCGTGGTCCAGCAGACGGGTGTGGTGGCGGGCCCGGACGAGGTGCCCTTCGAGCTCGGCGAGGACAACGTCCTCGAACGACAGGAGGTCGAGGTCCTGGTAGTACTCCGGAGCGTGGCCTGAGCGGCGGGCGTCGTGGGCGAGCCCGCCGACAAGGTCGGCGAGTCGATCAGGCCAGGTGGACATCCACATCGACGATCGGCAGGTCGGCCGGTTCCATAGGCATGCCCGCCAGTGTGAAGCCCTCAGAGCGCAGCGCCCTGCGCTTTTTGGGTCCGGCCACCTGCACCCCGTAGGCCCCGCGCCCCCACCACGTCTCCTGCCGAGCTCGATGTGGGAAAACCGCTGCCCGTGGGCAGGGCGGGCGGCTAGTTTCGGGCCGTATGAACGAGACTCTCCCTCTGCGCGAAGCCGTGCTGTCGTGGCTCGAGCACGCCCGCACCCTGCAGCCGACACCCCAGGCCATCACCGATGTCGCCCTGGCGGCCCTGCCGCAGTGGGACCTGCTGGAAGATGCGGTTGCTGCTGCGGCGCACAGGGACGAGCACCCCGACCTCTACGACAAGGTCGACGGGGACTGGATCCCGAGCTTTTCGGCCCTGCTGGGGGAGTCGGGCCTGGGCGAGGCGACACGCCTGATCGCCCAGGACGCGGACGTGCCCCTCTTCGAGGTCGCCGACAGTTTCGTCGCCTTCTGCACCGGCCCGGCACCGGTCCCCGAACGATGGCTGCTCCTCAACGCCGACCTCCCCCGCAAAACGCGCATCCAGCTGGGCCAGTACACCCTGCAGACCTTCACCCTAGACGAGCTGCGCCAGGCGGTCCCGATGCCGGCGCTCCACGGCCTGTGGTCCCGCAGCCTCGACCTCGGCCTGATCACCGACGCACCCTTCCTCCATGTCCCCGACCCCGGCCGCAAGGTCACCCGCCGGCCGACCTGGTTCGACCTCACCGGTCCGCGCGCGGGGGCCCAGCACTGGCAAGCCCTCCTGCCCATGATCCTGTGGGACAGCGAACTCCTGCGTGTAGATTCGGTTTTCACCGTCGCGCGCGGACGCCGCTTCGACCTGAACCCCAAAGACGTACCGACCACCATCAAGATCTATTCAGTCCCGTACGGGAAAGAGCAGGAGTCCGAGGTTCGCGACACCGGCGACTTCCACGTCCCAGAGAAAGACCTTCCGGCCCTGACCGTCTTCTGCACCGCGATCTCCTCGAAGATCGACGCGGTCATGGCAGGCGCATCCCACCGGCTACGCATCCTCAACCGGCGCGCCCGGCGCCTCGAACGCGCCGCCCGCCATCTCCTGGCCGCCTACCAGCGCACCTACACCGACGACACCGTCTGGGAGGTGGAGGCCGACGAACTGCACCTCGACTACGTCATCGCCCTGGAAGCCCTGCTGATCAGCCCAAAGGACGACCGCGAAGGCATCGCCAACAACATCCGCTCCCGCGCGTCCGCCCTGTTCCTCACCCCCGAACGCCAGAAAGCGGTTGGGGACATCGTCCACCGCGCTTACAAGGCCCGATCCACGTATGTGCATGGCGACGTGATCAAAAACCAGACAGAGCAGGAGAAACTGGAAGAGCTGCGGGCTCTAAGACTCCTGACCCGGCAGATCATCCTGCGCTGGCTCGTCCTGACCCCTTCCGACACCCACGACCTCGCGCCCCTACTCGATGCTGCCGCCCAGGGCACCGGCCGCGAAGAACACATCGATCGCCCCCTGCGCGCCTTCTTCACCACCACCCCGCCCAGCAGCCCGCCCGCCGACATCACCGCCACCTGATCCCCGGCTGAAAACTCCGCCACCCGCCCGCGCCGCACCCCAGGCGTCTCGGCGATACAGCCCGCCGCCAGAAGTTCAGGCCGCGCTGATACTCGGCTCCGCCTGGACCGTTTGAACCCTCTCCTCCAGCCAGCTGTCCCGTACGCCTGCCAGTCCTCCACGCACCACGAGCCGGCCTCCTGCGATCCCGCCCAGCGCCCCGCCTCTCCAGGGCCGCTGAAGGGAGGCTGCCCCTGCCGCAGGACGGTGCCGGGGTCGATTCTGCCCCGAGTGTCAGTGCTGCTCTGCATAGTTCCGGTCATGATCAACAACTTGGACAGGACCGACTGGGCGTCCCTGGGGCACGCCTACGGGGCGGCCGATAATGTGCCGGGGTGGCTGCGCGGCATGGCGTCGCCCGACCCTGCCGTACGCGAGGAAGCGTTCGGCAACTTCTACGGCGCCGCGCTCCACCAAGGGAGCGGTGGCCAGTGTTCCGTTCCTGTTCGCGATGGCGGACGACCCGGCGACTCCTGACCGCGGGGAAGTCGTCGCGCTGCTGCTCAGCATCGGGCGGGAAGCGATCGACGCCGAGGAGATCTACGCCGTCGTCTGCGGCGAGGACGGTGAAGAGTCCACGATCTACCCGGACACCGCGAACCTGATGCGCGAGCACGCCGACACCTTCGTCGCCTATGCCGGTGACGCCGACCCGCGGGTGCGCCGGGCGCCGATCGAGGGCCTGGGGCTCTTCCTCGACGATGCCGAACGGGCGGTGGGGCTCCTGCAGGACCGCCTCGTGGAGGAGAGCAGTGCCGTCGAGCGTCTGTTGGTGGTGCGGACCATGGCCGATCTGGCAATCCGTCTGCCTGCGGCCGCTGCGTCGGCGCGGGCGTGGCTGGATGCGTTGGCCGACAGCGACACCACTGATCCGGACACTCGTCTGGCGGCGCTCGTCCACCGGGCCCGCTGCGCTCCCGATTCCATCGACGACCAGACGGTGCCGACCGCGATCGAACTGCTCCGCCAGGTCACCCCCGCGCCCCGGCCCGAGGAGGACAAGGAGCGCAGAGACCGGGATCCGTCCCGTCCGTGTGCGTGCGAGGCCGATCCCGAACCCGACCCGAACGTTCCCGGGCACGTCGCGGCCGCCTTCGCCGACCTCGAACGCCACGAGCGCGTCCACGCCGCCGCCACCCCTTTGCTGACTGCTTTCCACACGGCCCTGGGCGCGCGTGTCGAAGATCGTACGGCTTTGCTCACTGAGCAGCTGTGCAGCCCGGACCCTGGAACCCGCTACGACGCCATTGACATGGCACGCAGTCTGATCACCTCCTGTCGGTGATGGCGATTCGTGAAAATGGCCGGGGTCGCTCCTCGCCTCACATGGTTGCTTCTTGATGTATGTGGGGAGGCTGGGGAGCGAAGAGCGGGCCTTGATCACCCATGGCTGAGTGGTCGTCTCAGTTGGCGTGCAGGACGAGTACCCATACTCAGGTGTATCCGCGGATGGGGCGGCATGCTGGCGAACATGCAGCGTCCTTCGGTGTAGTTGGATCTCGGCCTCGCGATCGCGCTTCTACCGGTCTCGGTCACGCTTATCGTCTGGCTCGAGATGCATGTGATGCTCGCTCCGTTACACCAAGGCGGTTTGGGCCGAGATACAGCTGGATGCGTCCACCTAGTGTTATCTGACGCTGCTGTCAGTCGAAGGATTCGAGATCGGCGACGCTCCCGTGCGGCACAACGGCAACGTTCCTGTCTCCGTCCCTGACGCCAACGCGAGCACGAACTCGCCATGACGAAGCAGCGGCGGCGCGTACTGGAAGCCGTTCTCGGTGCGGGTGATCACGATGCTGCCTGCGCAACAGCGACTCGTGGAGCGGCCACGGGCCATGGCCTTGGAAAGGTGCCCTTCGGATGGCGGCGGGGAACCCACCTCGTGGCAGTGGACCGACAGCTGCGTGCAGGCGATGTGTGCGTCGGGTGCCGCCGCCCGAACCCCTTCGATGATTTCTGGTCGTGGATTGGCCGTCCGGCCGCTCGTCCCCATCGAGAAGATCACCATGCGCGGGTCCACTGCAGACGTGAGCGAGCAGGCGAACTCCACCGGATCCATAGCCCCGGGGAGGCCACCGTGATGCGGGAAGACGAGAACATCCGCGCAGAGTTGCTGACTTCGGCGATTCAAGATGTCTTTCAAGCCGACGCCGTCGATGTCGCTGGCGAGGAGCACAGCAGCCGCGCCGTCGAGATGAATTCGGATGACGGCGGACATGGTGTTGCTTGTCACCGTGCCGAACCGGGCATCGCGCGTTCGCGGACCCGAGAGCGCCATCAGCGACCGGGGATGACACACTTCGAGCTCCGCCCTGCCCACCCGGATAGGCAGGCCCGTATCCGTGTAGACCGGGAGGATGCCTGTGATGCGCTTGTCGTCCGACACAAGCTGCAGAGTTTCCTGCAGGTGCCGCCACGCCCGAGTATCCTTGGACGCGTCGACGTTGACCCGGACGCGGCCGAGCGACCACTGCGGGTCCAGGAGGAGCCTGTTCATTCCCGCGATGTGATCGTTGTCGACGTGCGAGACGATGACCTCCTCAAGGTCCGTGCAGCCGAGTCTTTCGAGTTCGGCGTGTGTGGTGTCGTCCGCTGCGTCGACAACCGCGCACCGTTTTCCGTCGCGTACGATGGCGGAGTTGCCATGGCCGACATCCAGGATCGTGACCGCCAGATCGTCCTCAGGAGAGGCGCTCTGACGGGGGAGAAAAGAAACGGTCACAGGGCGCTGACTTCCTCGGACAGTTGGGGGGCCAGGGAAATGTGCGCGAAGCAGAGGTCTTCAGCCCGAGGGGCGTAGCAGTTAACCTCGGCCCGTAACCAGGTGCCTGGCAGCAGGACGTCGGCCGGGATCCCGGTGTCCTCCTCGAAGCGTAGGAGTGGCAGGTGCGCCACCTGCGTCAGACTCCAGCCGCTGACCAGCACCTCGGCATACGGCGTTGCGCCTGCCGGGTGCACGGCGAGAACCTCGACCGGGGTGCGGAACCGGCTTCGCTCTCGTGACCACTTGCCGGCCGCCTCTTCGAGGGCGTATCGGACGGCGCCCAGGACCTCTTCTTCGTCGGCCTGCTTGGGGACAACCGCGGGGATATCGGCCCGCCAACGGTGGATGGAGGATGCCTCGTGGGTGCCTACATGCGAACTCATAACGATAGCCGGGAGCTTGTGAGGGCTGCTGTTGGCCCGTGCGGCGAGCTCCGCTCCCGTGAACGCGACCGGCCAGCTGTTGCTCAGCTGGTGGTCGCAGACGAGTACGTCTAGAGGGGGGAGCGTCGACAGATACTCCTCCGCCGTGGCGCGGGGCTGCGGCCGCGGCATGATCAGAGCCTGCATGTCGAAGTCTTCGAAGAGCCGACCAAGAGCTTCCGCGTCGGCCTTCACATCGTCCACGATGCCGACCTTGCGGACACCCTCAAGATGCGGAGCCATCGTCACTCCTCCCGTTCGTCGTTCGTAATCCCGGCGGGGGTTGCCGCCGAGGCAGGCAACTCGACCAGCAGTCGGGCCCCACCCAAAGGACCTTTTTTGACCGCCTCTTGACGGCCCTGCATGTCGCCGACTGTGTCACGGACAATGGTCAGTCCCAAGCCTGTCCCGCCGTCTCGCGTCGTGAATCCGGGGACCCAGATCTCTTCGGTCGAGGCATCCTGGATCCCTGGGCCCGAGTCATCCACGATGAGGCGAATCCACGGTGTGTCCTTGTCGACGAAGGAGCGCGTCGCGAGATGGATCCTGCGCTCGGAACCGCCGTCCGTACGCGTCAGCGCGTGGATGGAGTTGACGAGCAGATTGGAGACAATAGATTCGACCGCAGCCTCGTAGGTCCGTACGCGAAGGTTGTGGCAGTCGAGGTCCTGGGTGACGTGAATGCCGCGGTCACTTAGGAAGTTGTGAAACAGCCGCAATGTGGCCAGACACACTTCGTCGATGTCCACGTATGTCAGATCGCGCTTCTTGCGGACAAGGAGTTCCAGGGGGAGCTTTGCAAAAATCTGCAAGGTGCGGGCCCCGTCCGTAATGGCGCTCAGAGACGGCTTGTAGCGATCGTCGACGGTTGCCGGATCCAGGTCCCGACGCACCCTTCGGTCGACCGTGCGCACTTCCTGGAGGATGCGATCAGCGGGCTGCTGCGCCTCATGGGCGAACACGGCGGTACTCGTTCCCACAGTGGCGAGGGCCCGGTAGAGGAGCAGCTCGGAGTGGAGATCCTTGATCTCTCGCAGACGCTGGTCCGCGAGGAGCTGCGAGGTGGTCAGAATGCGCTGTACCGATGCACGGTCGAAGTTGCCATCCAGACGGCCCTGGCTGTCCGCAAGTTGCTCTTCAAGAGCCTTCTTGGCCTCAGTGAATTCGGCCTCGGCATCGGCCGTCTGCGCCTTCGCACGCTTGCGTTGTTCCTGCCGTTCGGCTTCACGAATCTGCCGACGGCGCTGTGATGCCCACTCGATCGCGGACCGGGCAAACTCACGTAGCTCACCGAAGGCCGCGTTCTGGACGAAACCGCTACGGTCCGTCTTCGGCTGGAGACGATCTTCTGGGTCGTTGACGACCAGAGCCCCTACGGAGTTGTTCGTGTATGGCCGGAATTCGGAGAGCACAGCACGGCGGACGTTGATGCTCAGCCAGTCGTCGTCAGGGTCGCCGTAGGGCTGGACGCGCAGTCCGTGGTGATACAGGTGCACACCGCCGACATCTGCGAGCCAGTTCTTGATCTCCGGTGTCGGCTGAATCGAGTCACGCAGGGCGACCGAATGCCTCGGGTTGAGGTTGAACATCCACAGGTCGAACTTGGCCGCAGGGGCACTGGTGAAGAGACGTTGGCCGACATCGATGGTGGTTCGGCGTCGGCCTCCTGCCGCCGCGGACCGAAGGTCATCTGCCGTTGCGGTGCCGATCAGATGCCCGTGGTGGTCCCTGAGTTCCGCCGACTGGCTGCCATCTGCACTGAGCCGCCCCGACAGGTGGAACTCGGCCCACTGCAGATGTTCATCCGTCACGGCCGAGGTAAGATCCTCGTGCCCAAACGCCGTTTGATTCCAGAGGATCTTGAAGGTCGACTCGGTCTGAAAGGGGCCCGTGAGCAGGGTGAGCGAGCGCGTCAGTCTATCGACATCGGCGACGCTCAGCGCTTGCCGGAGATCGTGTATCTCGATACGAGTTCCCACGCGGGCGTGAGGCGGGACGTCGCGGAGTTCGAGCGCTACATCCTCCACCGCACGAGCGGAGTCTAGTTCGTCCCAATCGATGCCCAGGGTGTACTGCACCCCTGGGGTCGCCTCGGATCGTGTCGTGACCTTCACGCGGCGACCCAGGCGAAGAGCCGCCAGACGCCCGAGACCTTTCTCGCCGACCCGCCTTCGTCCACTGCGGGTGAACGGCGACGAAGGTTTCCTAGAACTGCCGATGAGCAGGAAGTCGGAGGTGAGCTCGGCATCGGTCATCCCGTGTCCGTTGTCCGACACGATGATCGAGCCGCCAGGGCGCCCGGAGTCGACCAACTCGATGCTGCACTCAGTGGCGTCGGCGTCGTACGCGTTGCGTACCAACTCCATGATCCCCATGTCTGGATGCGGAACGAGTTCTTCACCTAGACGCGTGAGGATCTTGGGCGCGAAGCGCAGATGATGCCTGGCCAACCGGCGCCGCCTCTCGTGAACAGTAGATCCCAGCATGCTAGCTGCCTAAAGACCAGACTGGAGCTGTCTTCTGACGTTTGGACACAGATGGTTGTCAGTGCTCGGTAGCGGGCCGGCCTGCGATCTTCAGTCGTCCACAGAACAGCGACAGGCACCCCTCATGGGTGTATCTTCACGAGCCTTTGTGGATTCTGTATCACCGCTGGTCAATGCCGGTTTCCCAGAGGCTTCAAGGAGACTATCTGAAGTTCCGGGGCACACAACGGATCGCCGTCGCACTCCTCCACCACCCCGAACCGTCGATCTTCCATCTAATCCTGGTGGCGGGCCTGTAACGACTGCCCGATAAGGCTCCCCACCACCCCCCTGAACCCGGAAAGCGGCGACGATGTTCTTCAACGGCCCCGCCCGCGTGCAACGGCTACGTCAGGCTGATCAACCGCAACAGCGGCAAGTTCCTGGACGTCTACGGGAGCTCCACCACGGACGGGACTGCGATCGTCCAGTGGATGTTCAGCACCGCAAGCAACCAGGAGTGGGCCCTACGAACCTCGTTCTGACCACCCGCGTCCCTGGCTCGGTGTCTCCGCCGAACCAGTTCCATGCCGCACCCGTCGAGGGCACACAACCGCACACCTTCGGTGCCAGGAATAGTGGCTCTTCAACCCCTTTGCCTGCAACAGCATCTGTAGGCAAGAAGCACCTCCGCTGGGCCCATTGGGAAGACGCTGCTCAGCGCTCCACGATGCGTGCTCGGACGACGACCCGAGACGGACCTCCCAAGGACGGCAACGGCCTGAAACGCTGATAAGGAGCTTGGCGCTCCACCCTAGGCGCCCCACCCAAGGCCCGGAGCGCACCGTCACGCGCCTCAGCCGGGAGACGCCCCAGCATCCAGAGCATCTCCCCCAGCTCGTCCCCGACCGATCTCACCGCTCCCCCGCGAGGTCGAGATCACCCCTGCTCGTCTCGGCCACACCCTCAGCACTCCGCGGACGCCGCCACGGGTGCGCGATCGGACCCGACACCGCCCGCCACCACGCCTCCCCCCGGCACCTCCCCCGCCGGCTCGAACGGCTCGCCCGGACGCGGGAACGCCGCCGTCTGCCCGGCCTCCTCGGCCGCGTCCTTCGTCCACTCCCCCGGCTCCGCCCACGCATGCGGCGCCAGGTTGAACGTCCCCCAGTGGATCGGCAGCAGCACCCCGCCCGCAGCGCCTCCCTGCAGGTCAAGGTGGGCCTGCACCCCCTGGGCAGGCGTCATGTGAATGTCTGGCCACATGCCGGGCAGCGGCGTATAGTCCGTGTGGTTCTTGGGCCACATGCCGGGCAGCGGCGTATAGTCCGTGTGGTTCTTGGGCCACAAGTCGTTCTTGATTTTCTCAGTCCACAGCGGCTCAGCCCTATCCTTTGGCCACGGTCACGCAGATCACGGAGAGACTCACCGCGGCTACCGAGGCGCAGCCGCCCGTGCCCGTCCGGGTGGCACGGCGAGGAGCCCGACCATGGGCCCTCTCCTACGAACGGGCCGCCCGGTTGCTCCCACCAAGGACGGGGCCAACGGTGGGGCCTCGATAGCCGTCGGTGCCCCGGACTATTCCCCGTAGCGTGGTGGGGCGCGTCATTGCCGCCAGGACCAGTCGGTGATCGTGGCCGGGTCGACGCCGGTGCGGCGCAGTTCCCTGCGGAGCTCGTTGCGGCGGCGGACGTACCGCTCTGCGAGGTCGCCGGTGGCGGCCGGGCGGCCGCGCAGATGGCCCAGCGCGGTGACGGCCAGGTCGTGCCGCGAAGTGCCGTTGCTGACCAGCAGGTCGTACGGTGTGGTGGTGGTGCCTTCCTCGATGTAGCCGCGAACGTGGAAGCGGCCGGGGTCGGGACGCCCGTGCAGCAGTTGGTGGACGGCCGACGGATAGCCGTGGAAGTCCAGCACGACCGGTGTGTGCCGGCCGAACAGGTCGGTGAAGTCCGCCTCGTGCAGGCCGTGCGGGTGGCGCTCGGGCGTGGCGAGCGCGCACAGGTCGACGATGTTGACGACGCGGATGCGCGCGTCCGGCAGGTCGCGGCGCAGCATGTCGGCCGCGGCCAGCGTCTCGACTGTGGGAATGCCGCCCGCACAGGCGAGGACGATCTCGGGGTCCTCCCCGTCGTGGGTGGACGCCCAGCGCCATGCCGACGCTCCGGCCGCGCAGTGGCGGCGGGCGTCGTCCAGTCCCAGCCACTGGGCCGCGGGCTGTTTGCCCGCGACGACCACGTTGATCCTGCCGGTTTCGTCCAGCAGCCGTTCCATGGTGACCAGCAGGGTGTTGGCGTCCGGTGGGAGGTAGACGCCGGTGACGGTGTTCTTCTTGGTGAGCAGGTTGTTGATGAACCCTGGGCCCTGGTGGCTGTAACCGTTGTGCTCTTGGCGCCAGCCCTCGCTGGTGAGCAGATAGGTCAGGCTGCTGACCGGAGCCCGCCACGGCACCTCGCGGGACATCTTCAGCCACTTGCCGTACTGGTTGAGCATGCTGTCGACAATGGAGGCGAACGCCTCATAGGTGGGGAACAGGCCGTGCCGCCCGGTCTGCAGGTAACCCTGGAGCCAGCCCTGGCAGCTGTGCTCGGACAGGATCTCCATGATTCGGCCGTCTGGGGCGAGG
Source organism: Streptomyces sp. NPDC052020 (assembly GCF_040680575.1). Lineage (NCBI taxonomy): Bacteria > Bacillati > Actinomycetota > Actinomycetes > Kitasatosporales > Streptomycetaceae > Streptomyces > Streptomyces sp. NPDC052020. The sequence continues at coordinate 77 of NZ_JBFAWY010000062.1, read as the reverse complement.
TCCTCGGCGTACTGCTCGACCGGCCAGGCGTAGGCCCGCTTGCCGGCAGCGAGGACGGCGTCGAGTTTGTTGGAGGC